>NZ_AHOO02000005.1:321500-643000 GCF_000244755.1 Leptospira licerasiae serovar Varillal str. VAR 010
TCATTCGTAAATGCAGGTCATACACCGCCGATTTGTATTCGAAAAGGTGGAAGAATAGAACTAAGAAACGAAACTCAAAGAGTCTTAGGCGTTCTACCAACGGATTATAGAATCTTAACTATTCATTTGAATCCGGGTGATAAATTAGTTTTGTTTACCGACGGAGTGACTGAAACGTTCGATGAGAACGAAGAAATCTTCGGAGAAGAGAATCTTTTAAGAATATTATCCTTAAATCATGATAAAGATGCCCAATCGCTAGCTGATCTTATTAAAAAAACGCTAGAAGAGTTTAGAAATTACAAAGAACCTAGCGATGATATCTCTTTTGTTTGTCTAGAAGTCTCCGAATAAGTATCACTTAGTGTGAAATCAACTTCTTAAAATTTTTTTCCTAAAATTAATTAAAATACTTTACAATGAAAAGTAAATTGCTTAATTATGTCACTATCCAAGAGCTTTCTTGATCTATCATATTATATGAAGAGCAATAAAGTTCTAATACATGGAGGACGTCAATGGTTGCAAAAAAGAAAGCAGTCAAGAAAGCAGCTAAGAAAAAAGTAGCTAAGAAAAAAGCTGCTAAGAAGAAAGTTGCGAAAAAGAAATAACTAACTTCAACAACATCTCTTCTGTACTTGATACGGAAGAAATGAAGCTTAAAACCCGCTTCTTTGAGGCGGGTTTTTTCTTTTATAGCCCTTCTTAATTAGTATTTTCCGATTTTCTAACTGATTGTGTTGTAAAAAAACAACACTTTAAGGTGTGATCACTTAAAGATTTAGATATTTCATCACATCTTTCATCTCATCTCTGAGATCCGGCAGTGTATTTCCGTAATTTTTAACTAGTTTTGCTTCTCCTTCTTCTGAAATTTCGAATAATCTATACTCTTTTTCAGTTTTAGGAGAGTTCTCTAACTTAAAAAACTTAACAGCATGCTTGCTATAGCGGTTATAAGCGGTGAATTTATGATAATAGAAGCCTTCTTTCTTTGAATTTACCGGATAAGGAAGGTAATATTCAGCTCCTAATACTAAAATATTCGGCGTAACCACTGCCATTCTAGTCCAAGTAGCAAGATTTAAGGGATAATTCTCCGCTAGATAAGCTTTTTTATGGTTCTTTTCCCAAACGTTTAAGATTTTTTTGCGGCTTTCATCCGCCTGTTTATATCTTTCCAAGCCGTTCAAACAGATTTCCATCAGGGAAAGAAGCTGTAACGACTCAGAATTAGATGACTGAAGTTCTTTTTGGACTAGTTTTTTAGCGGAGATGAAGTCCTGAGAGTATATATTCTCCCAGATTTTTTCGATATTCGCCGCAGAATTCTTTTCTTGAGTGTTTAAACTTGGATTTAAAAAGCTAAACGCTAAGAATAAGCCGAGAAAATTTAGAAATCGCCTAGAGATAAAGTCCTTCATTCCAAAATTAATCCCACTAGATAGTGGATTGTCTCTCTGGATTATGAATCCACTTGGATTGAGTGGAATCCAATAAAGAAAAGAACTCTTCTGCGCCTTTTTCTTCTATAAAGACCCTTTCTTCTTCCGAAGCTGGGATCAAAGCTAGAAATTTGACCGGATTTCCTCTTTCAGACTTTAGATCGGTCAATTCAGGGAGCCCTTCTTCTTTTCCTATCTCTCTGATAACAAGAGAGCTAAAATTTAAGTACAAGGCTTCCGGATCCCTTCTACTCATCGCGATAGAATGTCCATGTCCGAACCACTTACCAATAACCCAAGGATATCGAATGATCTCTCCGATTTGGTGTGGGACCCAACTTTCGGACCTATCCTCGTCCGAAACTTTTACTGCAAAGACTAACTCTATTCTTGCATAGTTTTCGTAATCTTTTCTGTATAATTCTACAGAGGGAAGGTTTTGTGCGCTCATTCCTACGGTGGAATATACGTAAACTCCCGGCAAATTTTTGGGTGCAAATCTTACGATGCCTAGTTGTGGATATTTTCCACCATCCGCAGACCAATACTTATCATGTTTACCGAATACATACTCTAGATAAGCAAGCCTAGATTCTTGTATATTTTTCCAAATCCCTTTGGTAGATCTATATTCCCAAAAATTTCTGTCCTGGTTGATACGATCAGGAATTACTCCATATTCTGTGTTACCTAACGGATAAGCAGTGATCGTATCCATTTTTGCAAATTTAGAATATCCGTGAAATCCTTTGATACCTGACCAAGGAGGAAGATAAGCAATCAACTCCTCTTTATAAAATAAAGAGACTCCATTTCCTTCTTCAGACCATATAAAATGGATCTCTTTCGGGTCAAACTCGGGTTGGCCTTTAGGATCGGTAACTTCTTCTTCTATTAAGAATGGTGCAAGACCGGATCTGAGATCTAGATCGCTTCTTGTTTTAGGTGCATCGATTCGATTGCATACCCAAACGGATTTGATTGCGAAGTCAGGGCTCTCTTCCGCTTGCAGATAAAGATAGACGGTCCTTCCATCATCTTCTAAGTACGCGGTAAAAGATCCGTAGGGATTTGCTTCTTGGTATAAAATATTAGGTTCGGCAGTCTGGTTCATTTAATCGGAATGTCCACGATCCTGGAATTAAATTCGTCCAGACGAAGCTGGATCTTTTTCTCCATATCTTTTTCAAAAAGAATATCAGGAAAATAGGCGCTGGCATTTAGAAGTCCTGTCAACTCCACTTGATTCCATCTTTGGTAGGTCCTTAAACTGTCCCAAACTAGAATGGGAATACGCTCCCCTTCTTTTTTACATTTTACAAAGGTATCTATCGCTTTGATAGGTGTGAGTAATTTGTTCTTCATAGAAGTTGAAATCCGCCCAAGGCCATTATCCCTGGTATCCAGAAGGATTCAAGTCGGTTCCAACATTAACGAGGCGAGAAAAACGAAGGCCGGGGGCATCCTTTCGCCCGGCGCTTGGACCGAAGGTTAACGGTGAAGGAAGTTACGTAAAGGTTCTACAAAAACCTTTTCTCGGGTCTTTCTTTCCTTATATTGTTCGAAAAGAATCAAGAAAAGGGCTGTTGCTAAAAACATCGTTTCCATATTAATTTCGACGGACATAAATAAGGAATCCCACCTCGTCTGAGCCGGGTTTTTGGAAAAAAATTTCAGTCCAAATCGAAAATCTATCCCTAGAGAAAGGGTAGAATATGTTCAAGATAACGCTTCTTTCGCAGCGTCCTTTAATTGTTTTATCAGTCTTGCTCTCATCTTGTCCGGAATTTTAGTAGAGATCTCTAAGGTCTGAACGAATATCTCGGCGGCCAAATCCACCATTTCGCTCATTTTAACGTCGTTATCCCTGGGAATACGTACGTTTTTTGTCCCGGTAGAAGTGGATTTTGCCCGTTTAACTACCTTCTTTTTAGGTGAGGGTTTCTTTTTCTTTTTTTGGACCATTGTTACTGAGTGCTTAGGGTCCGTACCTTATCTTCTCCCAATTCGTATTCTACTCGGATTTTATTCCTTTTCCAAAAAAATTCCGAGTACCCTATAACTATCTACGTGATCCATAGAGAGACTTTTATTTCCCGGCCTGTCGGAAATAGGTCTTTCGGTGGAGATTAAAACTTCTTCTCCTCTTTGCCATTTACCTTCCGTTTCGGAGACATAGAAAAATTTGGAATATTTACGTAAGTCTAAACATTCTTCTACCGTTTCCCAATGCGCAGAAAGGGAACGGGCCGCTTCAGTATGTTTGGAATCAGGTACTAAGATCCTTTCTTTTCCAAGAAAGGTCCTAACTTCTCCAGTTCGAATGTTCTCCGCAGTGATAAACAAGAATATCGTCCCCTATACAAAGATCAAATCACGGAAACGGTTCTCGCATTTTCTTTTCAGATTCCGGTTTTATCCGGGGCTAGTCATATTCATGTATTAGACTGAAATTTTGACTGCTTTGTTTTCAGATCGTTTATATCCGAAACCGCTTTTACTTTCCGAGAAAAAATCTGACGGAAGAGAATCAGAGCGTATTTCATGTTCGGAAATTTTTTTCCAAAAACAAAGCAAAAGTATTTATTCTTAAAACAATTCTAATCAATTTTTTTTCATATTTCTGCGGAGAATATTAGAAAAAATCTATTTAGTTTTGCAAGACGAACGATCGGTTTATAAAAGTACAGCCTTCCATCTTCTGCCTTCTTTTTCGATCTTTACCCGAGTTTTGTCGTATTGCAACTCGTCACCGGATTTACGGATCGTCCCATCCTTCTCATGTACGTTCGCAAGAATGAAACGATTTTCTGCCAACTTGATCAAAGCTAAAGAATAAGGTGGTTTCCAAGAGAATCCCGGATTCATGTTAACGGTTGTAGAAGACCAAACGACACCTTCTTCACCAATATCTGCACCCGGTTTGTTTAATGTAAGAGGAGATAGTTCCGGAGTTCCGGATTTTCTATCGTTCGAAGGACGATCCGATGAGAATAACGCAATGGAATTGATACTATCTATCCCGCCATTCCCTCCCAAGAGAGCTAACTTTGGAGAATGAGCCGGGACTTTTCCGATCTCTGAAGCCTGAGCATATAATCCGTATTGGACTGCAATATCCACGAGGCCAGTAGCGGCGGAAATAGACATGGCGGCCTGGTAGTTCAATATTCCACCCATCTGATTGATTGGGATCTGCTTCCCATTAGAAAGTTTTAATGAAGAAGTTTTAAGAGAGTTAACCACATCTTTTTTGCCCAATTTAAAATATTGAGCTGACTGTTGGATAACTTGTCCGGGAAAACAATCGTAGATCCAAGCGTAGTCCACTTCTTCTCTTTGATAACCTGATTGAGCAAAAAGTTTTTCGGCAGAATTCCTAGAAGGAGAATCGAATCCACCTTTTAGAATAAAATATTCGCTATGAGCGGTATGCGAAGCTCCGACAAGATGTAATGGTTTTAGATCTTTTCGTATCAGACCCTTTGATTTCCATTCTTCCGCTTTTTTTTCGGACATTAAGATCGTGGCAAATCCATGATCTGTTACGATAGCGATCATTGGAGTCGGATAAGGATCGGATATAGGACGAGACATTTGTTTTTCTGTGATCTCTTGTCCGTAATAGAATGCTCTTGGATTTCCGATCGCATTGGACCTAAACTTTTGAGTAATTTCTTTTAGATCGTCTAAGCTAATACCTTCGTCAAACATCATCCTTTTCATTAGGAGTCCGTACATTGCGATGAGGGTTGCGCCGTTATCCAATTCAAATTCAGGATGGCATACAGTTTCGTTTACCATCTTTAGATCGGAAACTTGACGGAAAGCTGATTTAGGAATATCTGCTGCTGCTACAAGCACCACTGCATCCGGATTATCTACTAAGACGGTCCTTGCTTGTCCGATCGCTCCTGTAACACTCGCGCCTCCCAAGTCGATTACATGAGCTTTCATTCCGGTATATCCGAGTTCGTTAGCAATTCGAACTGTGTGGCCGTAACCTCCTTTTCCCAAAGAAGCGGCCTCTATACTCACAAAGTCAGTGAGTTCAGAAGATAATGTTTCATTCTTCATTCCGAGAAAATCCAAAAGTGTATTTATGGATTTTTTATAATGTTGAAAAACTTTTTGAGATCCGCTCCACGATTTGTATTCTTCTTCCGAAAAATCTTTAGTCGTACTGTCGGCGACCCCTAATAGAACGGGAAAACTCATGTATAACTCCTGAAAATTCTAAGCTTGGGCGGAAGGAGGTAAAACTTTACATTCTCCCTTTCCGATCGTTTCTTTTTTTTGATTGGTCCACTCTATGTTCATGGAGACCGCTTTTAATCTGGCGATCTTTTCTTTCACAGTAACTGTACAAGTAATCGTATCTCCAGGATACACAGGTTTGCGGAACTTTGTTAATGTTTCTAAGGCGACTGTTCCTAACCCCGGAAGTTTCATCCCAAGTACAGGAGCTAATAGAGAGGCAGCAAGTCCACCGTGGGCGATCCTAGTTCCGAACGCCGTGGTCTTTGCATATTCTTCGTCCACATGCAGAGGATTAAAATCTCCGCTGATCCCAGCGAACAGATAGATATCCGTTTCGGTAATCGTTTTTGTGAAACTTGCCTTTTCTCCAATTTGTATTTCGTCGTAAGTCTTTCCTTTTTCGTACATTCCGATTTCCTTATTTGTTTTTGTGGATCAAGCGATCTGTGCGCCTAAGACCCCGTTTTTCAGGAACTCCACACAATCAGCTACTTCTTTTTCCACAGAAGGAAGTTCGGAGAAAAGTCTCATCAGATTCTTGGTTTTTTCCGCATCCAGTTCTTTTAAGAAATGAACACTTTTGAAAAATCTACAACCTGCATAGAAGGTAAGTATTTTTAGATCTCTTAGTCTATCTTCCGATTTGTATTCAGAAGTAGAATTTGCAGTGTCCCAAAATCCTAACTGAACCGTGGTCACAAATACTGCAAGGTCGGCAAATCCGAATTCTAAAGCTTGTTTTTTCTTTCTGTCGGAATGTTCTCCTGCCGCCTTCAAAAGTTCTTTTGCAGCTGTGAGAACTTTTTCTTCCGGAGTGTTTGCTAGGATTTTCTCCGCTTTCGCTCTGGTCTCTTCCGGTTGGGATTGTTGTAGGACATCCATCAACTTGTCGAAACCTTTGTATGTGGAAGATATGATACTCTTTTGAACTTCAGTAGTTCCTCCACCGATCGTGCCGAGTCTTACATCTCTATATTGGCGGCTTACATGACATTCTCTCATATAGCCCATTCCGCCGTGTATCTGGACCGCATCGCTTGCCAACTCTTCCGCAGTTTCCGTAACAAAAACTTTTAATGCGGAACTTTCGAACGGAAGACTCGCAGTCGGATCTTGGTCCTTCTTATTTGCCACGAAATAGATCAATCTTCTGGAAGCGCAAAGATATGCCCAATTACGTGCAATCTTCTCTTGTACTCCAAAGAAGGATAAGATCGGTTTTCCGAATTGATGACGTTTCCAAGCGTAATCCAAACAAAGTTCCAATCCGAATTCCATTCCACCTGGAACTGCAGCAACTAAAACTGTTCTTTCCCATTCCAAAGTTCCTTTTCCAATACGGACAAAACCTGAGTTTAGAGGACCTAAAAGATTTTCATCGGGCACGAACATATCTTGGAAAGAAAGTTCGGCGGTCATCGAGGTATTGTGACCTAACTTCTTAAGGACCTTACTTACGTGAAATCCTTTCATATTGGATTCAACTATGAATGCGGAAACTCCCATCGGCCCTCTTGACTTGGTAGTTCTTGCCATCACGATGAATACTTGTCCATTCGGTCCGTTGGTAATATAAAGTTTACTTCCGTTTAGGATGAAACCTCCATCCACCTTAGTAGCGAATGTATTCATTGCAGCCGCGTCGGAACCGGAATCAGGCTCGGTCAATGCAAGACCTGCTATCCATTCCCCCGATGCAAGTTTCGGAAGGTATTTTTTCTTTTGGGCTTCCGTTCCCTGAAAAAGGATAGGGAGAGTCCCAATGATCATGTGGGCCCCCCAAGAAAGTCCGAATCCTCCGTCTAGAGAACCTGCGTTAAATGCCTCTTGAGCAATACAACATTGAAGACAAGTCCCGCCTTGGCCTCCGAATTCTTCCGGAACGGGAATGCCTAATAGGCCCATAGTTCCCATTTCCTTCCAGATATCATCCCCCCATTCACCGTGTTCGTCCCGATCCTCTACGGAAGGTAATACTCTTTCTTTTGCAAAGTCCTTTACGGTTTCGTAAAATTCTAGATCGGAGGATGTTAAATACGGATTTAAAAACATAATTTTTCTCCCAATCCGAATCTAATTTTTAGTTAGATCGGAAACTTCTTTTTTAAAACTTTCTAATATTTCGTTTCTTTTTATTTTTAAGGTCCTGGTCATTTCCTTGTCAGGATCGAAAGGTCTTGGAATTACGTAGAACGCATTTTGAGGGATCAACTCGAAAGCTTTGAATCCAGTCTTACGCGATATTCTTTCGGAAACTTCTTTCTTAAAGATCTCTCTTACTTTAGGATGAGAATTCCAAACATTCGCATCCTCGGGTAGATCCGGAAACTCCGCTTTCAATCTTTCGAAATCCGGGACGATCAGAACTACTAAATGTTTTGCCTCATGACCGGTTACCATCACTTGGTTCACATAAGGAGAATTTAAGAGTTGGTCCTCGATAGGAACAGGCTCAACGTTTTCTCCTCCGGCAAGTACAATAGTATCCTTTGCTCTTCCCGCAAATACCAATTCACCTCTATAATTGAAGCGCATGATATCTCCAGTATCAAAGAATCCGTTTTTATCAAAAACCACATCGTTCAACTCAGGACGTTTGTAATATCCCATGAGAACCTGTTTGGATTTCACCCAAAGACTTCCTTTTCCACCTTGGGGAACGATATTACCATGTTCATCCTTCAGAATACATTCATATCCTTGTATTGGAGTTCCTACAGTTCCTGGAGAAGGTTGTTTCGGTTTACGAATGGAAAGTACTGCTGAAGTTTCGGTCATTCCATATCCTTCCAAAACGATTAACCCGATAGAGGATAGAAATTTATCCACTACGGAAGGAAGAGCGCTTCCCGCAGAAACGGAAACTCTCAACTTTCCACCCAGAGCGCTGTGGATCGGTTTAAAGACCAAAAGTGCAAGCAGCTTGAGAGGAGATAATAAAGTGAGAAGGACCAAGGAAGATAACTTGGAGAAGGTCCAAACGATAAAATTCGGCTTTTTTATTCTGAAATCGTAACCGAATAGAACTCCTTTTTGAACTGCCCAAAGATTTCCTATCTTCAGACAGAAATTGAATACGGCTCTTTTCAGACTGGATTCCTTGGAGACCTTATTCATAATCCCATTATATAAAGATTCCCAGATCCTTGGAACGGAAGGGAATAATGTAGGTTGGAATTCCTTCAAATCCTCTTTTAGGTTACTGATATTGGAGACCAGAAACCCAGCGCCTAATTCTAAGATACAATATTCGATCGCTCTTTCGAACGCATGCCAAGGAGGAAGAAGACTCACACCTGAATCTGCAGAGGTCAATTGTACGAACCCGATTACTTTTTCCACAGCTGAGATCCAACCGGTTTGGGTTAGCATCACTCCCTTAGGAGCGCCAGTGGTTCCGGATGTATAGATTAAAGTGGCAAGTTCATTCGGAGATTTTTCCCGGAGTCTTTTGCGAACAATACCAGGGTCTTTTGAAAGATTCGATTTTCCTTTTTCGATCAGACTTTGGATCGTATCGGCTCCAGATTTCAGATCGCCTATATCGTCCTCTATCACAAAAACTTTTTTTAAGCTTGGAAGTTTAGGTCCAAGGTTAATCAATCTTTGTTTGTCTTTTTCTTTCTGGACGATCGCATATTTGCTTTCGGAATGATTAACAATATATAATATGTCTTCGTCCACAACGTCGGTCCCTCTAGGAACAGAAACGGCTCCTACAGAGATGATTGCAATATCTCCTATGATCCAGTTCTGGCTGGAGTCACAAAGATATAAGATCTTATCGTCTTTTTGGACTCCTTCTTCTATCAGACCCGCTATTAAAGAATCTGTTAAGGACTTGATCTCTGAAAATGTCCTTCCTTTAATTCCGTCTTTGGTCCTTCGGGAAAAACTTTCCTTATTCGGAAATTTAGATGCGGTCTTTTCCAGCATATCGTAAAAATATTTTTGATCAGTTTCCAAAAACTCCCCCTGAGAACACTTATTAACTAGAATTTTTTCCTTACGGCGGAAACTCTACGTTGAAGGACCTATGCTTCAATCGATTTTTATTTAGATCGGAAAAACCGAAATACAATGAACTATCGTTCACATATTATACTACTGCTCTTCAAATTTTTTGATTAACTACGTTCGTTTCAATACGAGTTAAACAATCTTTGCATAAGCAATCGTCATACATTTCTCTTATATTCCTCAAAGCATCCTGATCTAAACGAATGTTAAAACACCAACAAATTCCTTTATCTACTCCACATTCTAAAATGCTGGAGCATTGTGGACATTTCTTCTGGGTCATCGTTCTATAATAATGAAATTAGAAAATTTTCAATCCTTTAGCGATTGGAATAAAAAAAGAGAGGGGATATGAAAACTATACGCGACGTATAAATTTACAAGAGAGCTATTAGAGTTTGATACCGTTTTGATTTAGAATTTTTATAAACTCATCCTCGGAGACAACCTGCACCCCTAGCTCTTTTGCTTTGTCTAATTTGGAACCAGCGCCAGGTCCTGCCAGGAGATGAGTTGTTTTAGAAGATATAGAGCCTACTTTTTTCCCGCCATAATAAACAACCAGATCCATTGCCTTATCTCTAGGTTGGAAGTTTTCGAAAGAACCTGAGACACACCAACTCTGTCCTGCAAATGGTTGTTTGTCAGATTTTTCGATCGGATCGGCCTTCATTTTGAGTCCGGCCTTTTTCAAACGATCGATAAGAGAAAGAATTCTTTTATCGGTAAAATTTTCTTGGATAGCTTCGATTGTAGAAGGACCTATGCCTGGAATCTCTATAACGTTTTCCAACTTCTTAGGATTTTTAGCAGCTGAGATAATGGAATCGATCGTATCATATCCGTTCTCCGTTAGAAGTTCGGAAACCTTAGGTCCTATTTCTCTTAATCCAAGGGAAGATAGTACAAACCTAAAATCCTTCTTCTTAGATTCTTCGATCCCATTCAAGATTATGGATACGCTCTTCTCGCCGTATCCTTCCTCTTCTATTAATTTTTCTTTATAGTTCTTTAAAGAATAAAGGTCTGCAATGTCCTTAATATACTTTTGATCGTATAAAAATTCCACCTGCTTCTCTCCTAAACCCTCTATATCCATTTGTTTACGAGAACAATAAAATATGATCCCGTTCTTTACTCGATCAGGACATTCGGAATTCGGGCAGAAGTAATCTACCGAGTCTTGTTTCTTTTCCGTCTTAGTACCGCAGCAAGGACAACGAAGTGGGATCTTGAAAACTTCTTTTCCTGGAGTAACTACTTCCTCGACTGCAGGAATGATCTCACCTCTTTTAGAGATCCTTACGGTTGCTCCTATACCCACTCCCAACTCGTCGATATAATCTTGGTTGTGTAAGGTTGCGAATGTGACTGTGGTCCCCGCCAAACTGATCGGCTCGATCTGCGCTCTTGGAGTGATCTTTCCTGTTCTCCCCACCGCATAATCAATACCTACGATCTTACTTTCTTTCATCAGTGCATCGAATTTATAAGCGCGGGCCCAACGAGGAGAATGAGACGTATAACCCAACGATTCTCTTTTAGAAAGATCGTTTAGCTTGATCACTAATCCATCCGTAGGAAATCCAACTTTTTCTTTTTTCTTCTTAAAGTCTTTGATCGCATCAGGGATCTCGGTCCCCTTTAACAATCTGGTATCCGGAGGAAGAGGGAACTTTAGATCTTCCGCCTTCTTCATTACTTCTTGATGAGTTTTGAATTTTACTTTGGAATCTGGAAAAAATGCGTCATAAGTAAATATTCTAAGAGGTCGTTTTGCCACGTCCGATGAATTTTTCTGTTTTAATGAGCCGGAGGATAGGTTTCTAGGATTCGCATATTTTCCTTCGGAGGCCTCGTTAAATTCGTCGAAATCGAGAAAAGTCATATAGACTTCTCCCCTTAGATAAATGGAAATAGTCTCCGATAACCTGAGTGGAATGGAACGAATTGTCCGAATATTCTCAGTAACATTGTCCCCAACTCCTCCTGTCCCTCTAGTCACACCATTCGCTAGAATTCCATTTTCATAATATAACATGATAGAAGCGCCGTCGATCTTCCATTCAACGGAATATAACTCATCTAATCCCGTTTTTTTGACCCATTCCATGAGTTCTTCTTCATTGTATGTATTTTCCAAAGAAAGAACCGGAAGTTTATGAGCGAACTTCTCGAAATCTTTGTCTAGATCGGAACCGACGCTTAAAGTAGGACTGGCAGGATCCACTAATTTCGGAAAGGCCTCCTCAAAAGCTTGTAACCTCTTGAACATCCGGTCGAAATCGAAATCGCTTATTACTGGGTTATGTTTTACGTAATATAGATATTGGTGGTGGCGGATCTGCTCTTCCAGAGAACGCATTTCTTTTTGCGCCTGCTTTGGATCCTTTGGCAAATCTACAGAAACTTTTTTAGATACTTCGGTTGGCTCCGCTTTTTTAGAGGAGGTCTTTTTAGCCGGGGCTTTTTTAGGCATAGTCGATTATATAAAATTAATATTGGCCGAAACCTACTTTCATATAATCCATAGGATCGGTACGATTCGATTCTCCAATCCATACTTCATAGTGAAGGTGAGGACCTGTTACGTTACCTGTGGCACCTACAGTCGCGATCCTCTGTCCTTTGCGAACATATTCACCCTCTCTTACTTTTAAAGAAGTACAATGGCCATACAAACTATAATATCCGTTTGCATGAGCGAGCACTATATGATTTCCATACCCTCTGTTGGAATAAATGGCCCTATAAACTCTGCCGTCGCCAGTGGCCGCAATATCCGTTCCGGGAACATTTGCCAAATCCACTCCATCATGGAATTCCATGTATCCGAAAGTGGGAGACCTTCTCATTCCATAATAAGAAGTTAAATTATAGGATAATAATGGTTCTCCGAATGGAAGAGAGTTCATAATACCGTATCTGGAATCTAAAAAGTTAAATACGGAATCCACAAGAGCTTTGTTCTTTTCCATGGATACTCTTACAGAACGGTATCCGTAAATTTCAGAAAGGTAGGATCTCCCGAGCATCAGATCCTTATCCACAGCTTCTTCTACCTTTAGTTCGTTAGCGGCTAAGTCTTCCGAGTCGGACTCATCCGGTAGTTTGAGTAGCTCGTCCGATTCCCCGTCGATCAAAGAATGAACTTCCTGCAAATTTTCGTTCAGACTTGCGAAATCGTCTCGGATATCCCCTAACTTTTCGCTGTATTCGATGTACTCATCGAAATATTTTCCGTAAACGGAAGCGAGCGCGTTGATCTGTATCCTGGTATTATTATAACGAACTATTCCTAAAACCGCGATCCCGACGATTGCGAATAGTAATCCTACTAAGAAAAAGATAGTGAAGATGGAAATTTGGAAATGGAAGGACTTATCGAATCCATGCGGGATCAAAAGAACCGTCAGCCTTTGGTGACCTTTTTCTTTTACCTGGTCGATGCGTTTTTTTATCATCTTTTCCATGGTCGAAATCCCTCTGGTAGAAGGATTCCGGCCAGGAAAGACCTAAGTCAAGTGGAAACTATGTTTAATAGGATTCCATACTTCGGTCTTAATGTGACTAAAGGTTCCATAACGACAGGGTGGTTCGGGTCCGTCTGGAATTTGTAGTTTTTGACTAACATTGCAAGTATCAACGTGGCTTCGGTTAATGCGAAAATATTACCGATACAGATCCTCGGGCCTCCTCCAAACGGAAGATATGCATACTTAGGTCTATCCACAGATCTTTCCTCATCAAAACGATCCGGATCAAACTTGTCAGGATTTTCCCAAAAATCGGGATTTCGATGAATATTAAAAATACAGATAGAGATATTCGTTCCGGCTTCCACATCGTAACCGCCAACCTGGTCCGGACCCATCGCGGTCCTTTCTATAACCCAGGCAGGAGGATACATTCTCAAAACCTCATCCAATACTTTGCGAGTGTATGTCAATTTTTGAACATCCTCAAGACTAGGAGTCTTATCCCTCAAAACTCTATTAGCTTCTTCTCTTACTTTTTCACAGATCTCAGGATGTTTAGACAAAAGATAAAATGCCCAAGATAATGCGTTTGCAGTCGTTTCGTGTCCGGCAAGAAGAAGTGTGATTGCTTCGTCTCTTACCTGACTTTCACTCATAGTCTCGCCTGTTTCTTCGTCCCTGACTTCTAGAAGCATAGAGATTAAATCGTTAGAAGGATTCTTTTTACGTTCCGCAATTAATTCATCGACTACGGAATGCATATCCTTTAAAGCGCGTTTGAGCTTTAGATTTTCAGGAGTAGGCCAACTGAACGGAAAAGGAAAAATACGAGTGATCCTCTTAGTAACCAATTCCAAAGCGATCTTTAAAGAATGTTCAATCCTTGCAGCGTAACTTTCTACTTCGGTTCGGAACAAAGTCCTGCCAACGATCGCAAACGTTAGTCGCATCATCTCTTTGGAAATATCCAAGCTGGAAACTTTTTTCCAATTTTCGGAAGTTTTTTGTGTTTCTTGGCCCATGATCTCGACAAACTCCGAGATCCTTTGTTTATGGAAAGAAGGTTGGATAAGTTTTCTTTGCTTTTTCCAAAATTCTCCTTCGCTGTTCAAGAGCCCTTTACCTAGAATTCTTCCGAGTTCCTTATAAAAAACTCCCTTATGGTAGTTCTGGTTATTCTCTTGAAGGACTCTTTTTATATCTTCCGGTTGAGTTATTAAATGAAAGGTAACCTGTCTCAAACCGAATCTGGCGGAATTTCCGAATTTGGACTGCATCAGCTGGAAAAATCCGATTGGATCTTTTGCCAATTTAGAAACGTAAGGAAGCGCCCGGATGCCGAAAACCCCAGGAGGAAGATTTAGTTTATTTTTTTTGGTGCGACTCGAAGTCGATTCATGCAAGGAAAACAAGAGTGTACTCCTAGTCCAAGAAGGACATTTGGATTAGTTTCACCCAACCAATCCTTGCCGCAATTTTATGTAACAACCGCTATATTAGCAAGCCAGTTTGTATTTATTTTTAAAAAGCTATCTACGCTCGAAAGAAGTTTCGATCAACGCATCCATATCCATCAGCGAAGAAGAAGGCACTGCAGAAGAACTAGTATCTTCTTGGTTCAAATTAGGAGTTTGCATACTAGTTTCCGCTTCCTCGAAAGTTCCTTCGATCTGTTCTTCTATCAAAACCTGCCAGTCTCCGGATTCGGATTCTCCCTCAGGTTGAAAATAAAAAGAAGATAGACCAAGACCTACAATAATAAGTCCGCTAAAAGAGAAGATAAAAAATCGCTTAAAACTAGCGATCTTACGCCTTCTCATAATCTTTGCAGAAATATTATCGCTCCATTCGTAACTTTCTAAACGACGGAAAATTTCTTGGTCTAACTTTTCTCTGTTTCTATCTTCCATTTCAGATATTCTCTAGGTCTCTTGAAAAAATAACTTCTTTAGCATTTGTTTGCCTCGAAAAGATCTGGATTTAACCGTTCCTTCCGGAATTCCCAACTTTTCCGCTATCTGTTGCTCTTTGTATCCTTCGGAAACCAACGCAAGCACAGACTTATACTTCCAAGGTAAATTGGATATCAGATCCTGCAATTCAATGTCCATTCCAGAGTCGTTATATTCTTCTCTCGGGTTTAGGATGGAATCTTGGGTAGCTTTTTCCTTTAGCTTCATTGCAAGGTTTGCCTGGCGCATACGCTTCTGGTTCATTCTCAAGGATTCGTTCCTTGCGATCGTGTACAACCAAGTACTGTGAGAAGATTCTCCCCTAAACTTATTGGCCGCTAAACTTTTATAAGCACGGATATACGTTTCTTGGACCACATCATCGATGGTATCGTAAAACTCTTCGTATAAATTCTTTTTAATCGCGGATAGTACGATATGTTTCGTACTGTCTATTAATCCGGCAAATTCTCTTTGGTCCATTTTAGTTTCCTTATCTCAGGATGCCCGGCACAGGCAAAATTATTCTCTCGGGAACAAACAGATTCAAGGGGAATCCGGGAGCTTCCCTATGCTCCTCAGGAAGGGTAACCATTTCCCTTTCCTTTCCCCTCTTTTTTTGCTCGGAGGTCAAAACCCTTTCGATCGCGAGCCGATGCGCGATCTGATTCATCCGGATCTCGGATGTATATCTAGCAATCGCGTTAACGAGAAGCCGAACTTTAACTAGGTCCGGATTTTCATCCATTAATACCAGTTCGAGTTCGACTTGTTTCGGAGAAAGTCTACGAAGCCATCTTTCATGCTCGTTTTTATATCTCCGGTTCAGCTCAGCGATACGTTCGAGTTGCGTGTCTGTAAGAATATAACGATTTTTAAATGAATCCAGGTCACCGAAAACTACGCCGGCTGCTCTTTCATTACGATAAAAAGAGATGGTGCGAAAAGGTCTGGCAGTATGAAAACTTGTTTTGGAATCTTGCGAGAAAAGATACGCCGGCGTGAGGAACACACCGGCCAGAGCAACTCTGACGAATGAATTCAGGAGATTCATGAGTCTTACTCGGTTCATAACCTAGTGTATCCTAAGACCCCAAGGTAGCCGCCATGTTTCCAAATATCGACTGAAATTTTTGGTCCGAGAAAAAAAGAAATCCGGTCTCCTTTAAAGAGAACATAATTTAGAGCAAAACCCGAATTTTAGGGAAAATTCCTTTTCCAGAAGCGGTTCTTTGGCGTATTCTCCCCTTAAAGTAATATGGACTTTGGACTAAAAAACCAGGAAATCCAAAAATCTTCCCGAGCCTATCTCAAGGGAAGGGTGAGACTTGCAGTTTTACTCGCGGTTGCAATTTGTATCGGGATACCCGCTTCCATAGACCTTTCTATCGAATGGGATTACGAAAATAGAAGCGCTCACGCAGGAAACTATCGTTCTCTTAAGCCGGCAACTGTTGCAATCGTTCCGGGAGCTTCCGTTTATAAAGGGATTCCTTCTCCCGTTTTACAAGACCGTCTAGACTGTGCAATTGAACTATATAAACAAGGGAAGGTCCGGAAAATTCTTCTCTCAGGTGATAACGGGACTAGCTACTACAACGAAGTGAAGCCTATGCTTTTGTACGTTCTGGAAAGAGGAGTGGCTGAAAAAGATGTGTTCGTAGACCACGCGGGCTTTAGAACATTGGACACTTTAGTTAGAGCAAAAGAAATTTTCCAAGTCAAAGATGCTATCTTTGTAAGCCAAAGATTTCATCAACCTAGAGCGGCATTCATTTCTAAAAAGATAGGATTAGATCTACAATCTTATGAATCGGACAGAAGGATTTATATCAGCGGACCCACAAGCAGGTTCAGGGAATTTTTTGCAAGGACTTTGGCTTGGATCGATATGAATCTTACAAACACTGCACCGAAATATTTAGGAAAACCGTTTCCGATCGAAGGAAGCGGGGTCAAGACTTGGAAGGGTTCCGTAATTTAAGAAGAATATTCTGTTTTTCGAATATGTTCGAAAATCTCCCGAACTGCATCCTTTACCGGAATTTTAGGAGCCCATCCTAAGGATTTTAGTTTGGAATTATTTCCTAAAGATCTTTTCATTTCTACAGGCCTCAATCTTGTCGGATCTTGTTTCGAAACTAATTTAGAATCAGCGAATTCTAAGATCCAGTTCAAAACTTGAGAGATCGAAGTCTCAGCTCCGGAACATATATTATAAACTTCTCCACTCAACCCTTTGTTTGCCAAAAGAATATAAGCCTTAACCACATCAGTTACATGCAAGAAGTCCCTAGTGGGAGTTAGATCACCTACTAAAATTTCGGAAGAACTATTTTTGGAAATATTCTCCAATACCTGTTTGCAGAAGTTTGGTACCACAAAATTTGGATTTTGGCCGATACCTATATGATTGAAAGGTCTTGCGATCACTGTTTCTATATTTTGATAAGAACGGGAATATTGTAGGCAATAAGTTTCAGCCGCAAGCTTAGAAGAAGCATATGGATTCACCGGGCTTGGGAGAAGATTCTCCGAAACTGGAAGTTGTTCTTCTTTTAAATTTCCATATACTTCCGAAGAAGAAATATAGACTAATTTTACCTTTTTACCGGAACGTTTAAAACATTCTAAAATATTCAATGTGCCGGCCACATTGATGAGCAATGTTTCCTCAGGATTTTCGATGGCTCTTGGAACGAATGTTTGACCTGCTAAATGAAATAATACATCCGGAGAATAGGATTCGAAAACCTGCTCGAGCGATTGGAGATTTCGGATATCACAAACCTTATAAGGAAAGGAGAACTCCGTATTTTTAGGATTCATTCCCAGGCCCAGAAGTTTGGACCCGGATCCTTTTGTAAGTTCTGGGATCAGATAAGATCCTACAAAACCTTCCGCTCCTGTGACCAAGTATTTCATGTTTCTTATGATAAATCGAAGTAAAAATACGATTGTTTTGTCGAATAAGAAAAAAACAATCGAATAAAAGTCCGGGCTCCCATGGAAGAAAGATCTTCAGACATTATAGAAATCAAGGACAGCTCGGTCAATGTCCGCGAGCTCATGGAAGAGATAGAATCCAGGCTTGCCAGAAGACCAGTTTCCAAGGAAGAATTGGAACGTCTTTCTCGTTGGAAGTTTTCTCCCCAATCCCCCGAAGGATACAGAGAATTCGACGCCGCTGAAACGGCTCATTTATTTGAAAAAGGGATCTCACCTCCCAAGTTCACCAATCCAAAATTTAAGTACATCCGTGGACCGATCCGTTGGTTATTTATCAAGCTGATCGAACTCTATGCATTTCTAGATAAAAAACTTTCCGAAAATAGAACTCGCGCGTTCTACAGCGTTTTGAACGAACTGATCCTATTAAGAGGAGATCATGAAAAGTTAAAACGCAAATTCGAGAAGTTCTATAACGAGTTTGTAGAGTTAAATTACACTCTTAAAAAAGAGATCAGTCCTGAATTTGTTTGGTCCAACGAGTTTCTTTATGAGGAAGAAACCTTAGAAGAAAGTGAAACTCTTATTCTTTCCAGATTAAACCCTGGAGATTCTGTGCTTGCGATCAATCCGGAATGGGGAAAGTTCTTAAAACAACTCTTAAAAGCGCAGATAGAATTCAAAGCTGTGACTTGGAATAAAGCACAATATACTTACATCAAAGAGCATATTACGAATTCAGTTTCCCTTCTATCTTTTGAAGAAGTTCTGCCAGAGTCTCCTCTTCCTTCTAAAATTGTTTCCAATACGAATCTATGTCTTTTGCCGAATTGGGTTTTGGAAAAACTTTTCAAATCCTTGGCTTCTAAAACTTCCAGCGGGACAGAGTTTATTTTCAGGTATTCAAATTATTCGAACAGAATGGTTTCTCCTTTTCAACCGATCCTTTTGACCCAGATCAGTGAGTCCGCATTTAGAGAATTCTTACAAAAATTAGGTTTTAAGAATATAGTGGATACCAAGGCCGGAGACGGATTCTCGGTGTTTAGTTTCAGAAAATGAACGCCTACCTCCATATTTCCGAATTTAGGGATAAAGACGGGATCGGGAACGATATCAAGGGTTTAAGAGAAGTCTTAAATTCTTCAGGCATCAAAACAGAGATCGTCTGCCAAAACGATCTGAGCGATGGTTCGATCAAAACACTACAAACGGAAGAACTCCATAACGAAAATAATCTTTCCTCTAATTCCATGCATATTTTGGAATATGGAGGCTCAGGTTATCCTATAGATTCTTTCCTTTCTTTTCCAGGAAGAAAATTCGTTCGCTATCAGAACATCACTCCTCCAAAATTCTTCAAACCGTTCGTTTCAAACGATATTTTCAGGAGTTTCGAAATGGATTATAAAAAATCCATATTAGAATTACATAAACTGAAAAGATTTACGGAACGTTTTCTTCCCAGTTCCAAATATAGCGCATCCAATCTAGAGGATCTAAATATCGTAAATTCTAGCGTCATCCCTATCGTTAGAAAATACGGTTGGAAGGGAGAAAAACGAAATCGCAAAAACGGTCATACTCTCGGATATGTGGGTAGATTGGTTCCGAGCAAGAAGATAGAAGATATTCTATTTCTCTCTTATTTTCTGAAAAGGATAGAACCTAAATACAGGATATTATTGATCGGCAATGTTCCCGGCATTTTCGAAGATTACTTTACCAACTTAAAACAGATGGCAAGAGAACTTGGAATCGGCGGAAACGTTCAATTTAGAATGGGGGTCCAAGACTCCGAGCTTCCCAGATTTTGGGAAGAAATGGATGCTTATATCAGTATGAGCGAACACGAAGGTTTCGGGATCCCGCTGGTGGAAGCGTTGAGTTATGATATCCCTGTTTTTGCATATGCTTGCACCGCAGTTCCGGAAACATTAAGGGACGCCGGATATCTTTTCCGAAAAAAAGATCTAAGCAGCTTGGAAAAATTAGCTGAGTGGATCCATTATATACTCGAGTCCCAATCTTCCTCTCGTCCTGTAGATGGCCCTCACGCTTCTTCCAAACGAAGAGAAGTTTGTATGGATTATGATTCAATGCCTTACGGAAGAGTTTTGAAACAAATATTCACATTCAAAGAAGTGGCTGCCTCATGATCTTCAGAAGAAGAGGAGTTCATCAATTCGCGGCAGGTTTTAATTTGGGAGATGCAATCTCTAACGAGATGAACTCCTTGAAATCCGTTTTCAAAAGATTGGGATATTCTGCTGAAATTTATGCAGAGAATACCGGCCCTGGAACGGACGCTTTCGTAAAAAAGCACAAAGCTTATTCTTCCAATAGTAGGGATATAATAGTATATCATCATTCTATCCATTCGGATGTCCTGGAAACCGTATTAAAACCCAAGAATTCTAAAATTCTAATATATCATAATGTAACGCCAGGTCATTTTTTCGAAAAATACGATCTAAAACTCACATACCTTCTTCGAAAAGGTAGAGAAGAATTAGAATCTCTCCGAAATAAATTCGATAAGGTTTTCGCTGTTTCGGAATACAATAAATCTGAACTTATAGATCTAGGTTTCGAAGATGTGGATGTTCTTCCTATCACCTACCAACTTCCTCAAGGAAGACAAACTATTAAGGAAAATTATCCCAAGAATAGACCCAATATTCCCCGCTTCTTATTTGTAGGAAGAATTGCTCCGAACAAAAAACAAGATGATCTGATCCGATTTGCATTTCATTATCTGAAAGTTTACGGCCCGGAGTTCCAACTTTTTATGGTAGGGTTCAGCTCCAAAGAGCTATATCTATACAGAGAAGAATTAGAACGTATGCTCGATTTTTATAAATTGAGAAAGAATGTGATCATCACCGATTTTTTATCCGACGAAGAATTAAGATCCATGTATCTAAACTGTGATCTTTTCTTGTCGATGAGCGAACACGAAGGATTTTGCGTTCCTCTATTGGAAGCGATGGTGCATAATATTCCGATCCTTGCATTCGATGGCGGTGCAGTAGGCGAGACTCTTTCAGGCGCCGGCGTCTTATTCAAAGAAAAGAGAATGGATATGATCGTAGAGCTTGCCCACAAAATGGTAACGGATCGTAACTGGAAAGATTTGATCCTTGAGACCCAACAAAAACGTCTTTCTTCTTTTTCCCAGATCAACGCAGAAACAGTATTGAGGCCCGTCCTTGCTAGACTCTCGTAGAAGATTAGCCGTCGTTACTCCTATTTTTTCGGATCATATCTCAGGTGGTTCCGAAAAACTAATATATCAATATACTCTAATATTATCTAAGTTTTACGAAGTTACCGTTCTCGCGAGTCGCTCCTTGGATTATATTACATGGAAAAACCAGGTCCCGATAAAAGACCTGGAACCTGTGTTACTTGGAAAAGATTTAGAAAAAAAAGTAAGTAGAGAATGGATAGAACCTGAACCAGGAAATCGGATCAAAGTCCTCAGATTTTCCGTGGATAAAGAAAGAAATATCTCTAAGTTCAATAAATTTTCGGACAAATTGTTCCGGAATTCCGAATCCGGAAAGAGTAAGTTCGGATCCCAAGAAGAAAAGGAAAGGATCTGGGTGGATATGCAAGGCCCATATTGTCCCGACTTGATCCAGTACATCGAGACAAATGAAAGAGACTACGATGTATTCGTTTTCGTTTCTTATTTGTATTATCCTATGGTTTATGGACTCCCTTTAGTCGCTAAAAAGTCTGTTGTAATTCCAACATTGCATGATGAGCCTCCTGCAAAGTTATCCGTATATTCCAATCTTTTCAAAGACGACTCAGCTTATTGTTTTAATACTCCGGAAGAAAAAGCGCTTTTTTATAGATTATACGGATATGAGCCAAGTCTCGGAAATGTGATCGGAATGCACTTAGCCATCCCGGATGAAACGGAAAATAAAACTTCCGAAAGAAAAAATCCACAAGACTCATTTCAATTCCTTTATGTAGGGAGAATAGACGAAGGAAAGGGTGTGTTGGAAATGGCCCAATACTTCTCGGAATGGCAGAAAAGAAGCGGTCGAAACGACAAACTACTCCTGGCAGGAAGAGGAGATCTTAAACTCCTGCAAAGAATATCAAAATTTTCTCATGTATCTCCACTCGGTTTCGTAAGCGAAGAAGCAAAGGATGAACTCATCCGTTCTTCCGATATACTCATCAATCCTTCTCCTATGGAAAGTTTTTCCATTATCATCATGGAAGCTTGGATCCGCAAAAAAGCAGTCTTAGTCAACGGAAGATCGGATGTTCTAAGAGGCCATTGTCTCAGAAGCAACGGTGGTTTATATTATTCGGATCTAGACAGCTTTTGTGCAGTCGCGGAATATTTAGTAAATCACGGCAGAGAAAGAGAAGAGATGGGAAATAACGGTAAAAGATACGTTCAGGCGAACTTCAATCCGGACGTCGTAGAAAAGAAAATCGCCCAGATCGTAGAAAGATGTATACGAAGAAGATACTCTGAATAAGATCACTCTCCTACTAAAAAATTTAAACCCAACTCATATATCTAAATACTCCTGCAGCGTCTCGACCATCTTCTCATGCAATATTCCATTAGACGCAATCAAACTAGTCACGTAAGGATGGAACGTATTATTCGCGTAAGTGCTTAACTTTCCTCCTGCTTCCTGAAGAATAGCGGCCGCAGCGGTCATATCCCAAGGTTTCAGGTCTTCTTCCCAGAATGCGTCGAATTTACCCTCTGCCACCCAACAGATATCTAAACCTGCGGATCCGGTCCTTCTCACACCTCTAGATCTTAAGATAAATTTTTTCAGATTGAACATCAGTTGTTCTATCCTCTCTTCTCTATCATAAGGAAAACCTGTGCATAAGAGCGCTTTTTTAATCTCTTTTGTTTGAGTGACTTTGATCGGGGTTTTATCTTTGAATGCACCTTCTCCCAACATTGCGTGATACACATGTCCTAACGCGGGCATAGGAACGATCCCCATCACTGCTGATTTTGTTTCTAGATCTTCCAATCCGATACAACAACAATAGAGGGGAATACGATGTGAATAATTTACGGTCCCGTCCAAAGGATCTATGATCCATTTGAACTGTGAGTTTCCTTCGTAGTTACTTCCTTCTTCTCCTAAGATATGATCGTTAGGGAATGCTTTCCTGATCTCGGAGACGATCAGTTCTTCGGAACCCTTGTCTGCGATCGTGATCAGGTCCGATTCTATACTTCCCTTAAAGGAAATTTGCAGATCTTCTCTTTCATGAGTCTTTTTCAGGAACTCTGAAATGGTCGGGGCAAAGTTTAGGAAATGTTGGTATCTTATCTTGATTTCGTTTTGATAGCTCATTGGAGAAGTTTTTCAATTCTCCAATGTACCCTTAGGATTGGAATCTAAAAAATCTGCGGCCTTCTTCTTATGCTCTTCTTTTACATACATGGAAGCGGCCGCTAAAACAGCAGCAACCACTCCTGCATCGTCTATATAGCCTGCACCGAATAGAATATCCGGGATCGCATCAAAAGGGGTAAGGAAATAAGCAAGGGCTCCCGCAATCGTCAGCTTTGCCTTTAAAGGAGTAGAAGGATCTAACATCGCATAATATAAAGCGATCGCGTCCGCAAGAAAAGGGACCTTTCCAGCGACCTTCTTCACCTTAGGCCAAAAGCCTTGTTTGATCTTTTCTATCTTATCGTCTTCCATAAACGTTAGTAAGTATAAGTATTTGAAGTATAACTTTGAATCATCCAGCAAAAAATTTCTTCAATTTTATATTGAAAAAGATAGCATTTAATCTAAAATTTCGTCCCACCCTTAGACTTGATAAATTAGATCAGGAGCATTGAATGAAACTCTTTCGAATTGCGGCCGTTTTAGCGCTTCTATTTGCGGCATCTGGAACTTGGGCAAAGGATCTTTGTGAAGGAAAGAAAAAAGGTACAGTTTATTTTTTTGATAAAGAAATTTCCAGGGACTCTGTTCTACCTGCAGAAGTTTCCAAATGGAATTTCTCAGGAGAAATGTGGGCCTTACTTTGTTTAGCAGATCCTGTAGGTCCTCAAGAAGCGAACGGAAAAAAATTTAGGATCGTTCTTTACGCTAAACAAACTTCGAATCCTGAAGGAAAGTATTCTTCTTGGTCGAGTGCCAAACAAGCAGGTGTTTTTAGGCCGGAACTGTCCGCTGCACGCAAAGAGATCATTTTATATTTTAACGAGGACTTCGATTATAGCGGACTAAAAGCAAAATTAGATCCGGGAGAATACGAGTTTAGATTCCAAGCCGCTACTGAAAAAGGAACCGGGAAATTGGATATAACCATCGATCTGAAAAACGAAGTCGCATATCTGCAGGAGTTGAGAAAGGCAGGTTATGTTGCAGACGGAAAGATTTCCGTTTCGTTCCAATAAACTTTCTTATAGAACCGAAGACCTTTTATCATAATAAGGTCTTCGGTTAAAAATTCTCCAAATTACTCTCAAAATTTTCGAACCTTTGCGGTGGCTCCAGAACTATCTGAACTTCCTCTCCGGTAAAAGGATCTTTGAATTCCAACCAATAAGAAAGAAGTAAAAGTCCATAGTTCTCAAAAAGTGCGGCGTTTCTAGAGTAAAGTAGGTCTCCAACTACAGGACATCTTAAGCTCTGAAAATGGACTCGGATCTGATGAGTCCTCCCTGTTTCCAAATCTGCTTCGATGAGAGAGAATTTTCTACCGTTCTTAGAGACCGCGGTTTTTAAGATCCTATAGTGAGTAACGGAGGCTCGGCCCTTAGGAGTCACAGTCATCTTCAATCTTTCCACCGGATGTCTTCCGATAGGTCTGTCTATCGTGCCTTCTCCTTCCGGAAGTGTACCTTGGACCCAAGCAAGATATTTCTTGGTAATGTTCCTGCTTCTGAATAACTCTGAAAGTTTTGCGTGTGCTTGGTCGTTCTTGGCTACGATCATGATCCCTTCCGTCGGTTTATCCAAACGATGCACGATACCCGGCCTTGATTCTCCCCCGATACTCGAAAGCTCCTTAAATTTGTAGAGAAGTCCGTTAACCAAGGTAGCGGATCTATCTCCGGGACCGCTATGGGACGCAACGCCTGCCGGTTTACGAATGATCAAATACTGTGGAGTTTCTTTTAAAACTTCGATCTCCATTTTGACTGGCGTTAAGTTCAATGGAGGTTTAGGAGGAACAGATATATGGAAGTTTTCTCCAGGGCTTACCTTGTAGGATGATTTGAGTAGAATTTTTCCGGCTCCATCTTTGACCCAACCTGAATCGATCCAATGCTGAATGGAAGCTCTAGAAATCTCATCTCCCAGATAGTCCTTCAAAAATCGATCGAGTCTGGATCCCTCAGAGTCGGCGTTAACTTCGGCATGAAGTTCCAGATTCATAATAGTTCTCCTAAGAAATATATAAGCAGGGAAAACGTGTCCCTTTCGCACAGAGGTCTAAAAAAGATTTCCCATTTTGCGAGAATAGGTATATTTTGGATAAATTCATCGAAATAAACCCCTACCCTAATCAAGGAAGGAATACAACATGGTAAAAAAAATTCTCAATATCCTGCTCATCGGTGCAACGGTTTTTTCCTTAGCTCTTTGCTCTTCTGCAGACAACAAAGACCAAGCGGCTCCTGAGCCTGGAGAACAAAATTCCGCAGCTTCTCGTAACGTCAACGTAGACTCTCCTGCAGACGCTTTCAATAATCAAATTAAAGATTTCCGTTATCCAGACGGAATCACTCGTCCAGGATTCAGCTACAAAAAGGCTGATGTTAGCGCGGGCGATTTCAGCGAGTGGGCAAAAGTTAATATTTCCGTTCTTAAAGATGGAATTTCTAAACTTCCTGATTCTTGGGCACTTGAGATCACTGGTCACACTGACCAAGTAGGACCTGAAGAAGCAGAAGGCGATAAAAAAGGAAACGTTTTCTACGGAGAAATTCGTGCTAAAGCGGTTAAACAATCCTTAGTTAAACAAGGAATTCCTGCAAATCGTATCGTTACTAAGAGTGCAGGTTCTTCTTCTCCAGTTTCCGGATTGGATGCAAAAGATCCTAAAAACCGCAGAGTAACCTTCAAGTTTGTTCAACAACAATAATCTGTAGGGTTTCGATCCGAATTAAAAAGGCAGTGGTTCAAAACACTGCCTTTTTTTATACCTTAAAGGTTTTAGAACTTTCAGACTTTATCAGTCAACGCTTGGAGAGATCATTTTTTCAGGAAGCACCCATTGGTCAAATTGCTCTGAAGTCAATAAACCTAGTTCAATTCCCGATTCTTTCAGACTAGTTCCTTTCTTATGTGCGTTCTTAGCGATCTTAGCCGCATTATCATAACCGATATGCGGGTTCAGTGCGGTCACAAGCATCAAACTATTCTTCAAATGTTCTTTGATATTTTCCTTATTAGGTTCAATTCCTCTTGCACAATGTTCTTCGAAAGAAACTGCAGAGTCCGCCAATAGACGGATAGAGTTCAGAACATTGTGAATGATCAAAGGTTTGAAAACGTTCAGTTCGAAGTTTCCGGAAGCGCCGCCGATATTCACAGCAACATCATTCGCGATCACTTGAGAAGCTACCATAGTCATTTGTTCGGACTGAGTAGGGTTCACTTTTCCAGGCATGATAGAAGATCCAGGCTCATTCTCCGGAATAGAGATCTCACCGATCCCGCATCTAGGACCCGAAGACAACCATCTTACATCGTTTGCGATCTTCATAAAAGAAGCCGCAATCGTTTTTAGAACTCCATGAGTTTCTACCAAAGAATCGTGAGCTGCCAGAGCCTCGAATTTATTCTCTGCTGATGTGAAAGGTAATCCCGTCTCCTTTGCGATCTGAGCCGCAGCTTTTACTGCAAATTCAGGATGAGTGTTCAACCCAGTTCCTACTGCAGTTCCGCCTAATGCCAATCTATATACGGATGGAAGAACGGACTTAACTCTCTCAATATTGTATTCCAATTGTTTTACATAGCCGGAGAATTCTTGGCCAAGAGTTAAAGGAGTCGCGTCCTGTAAGTGAGTTCTTCCGATCTTGATGATATCTTTGAACTCATCCGATTTCTTCTTTAGAGTATTTTTCAATTGTTCTAATGCAGGAAGAAGTTTGTTCACTAATTGTTCTGCAGCGGCGATATGCATTGCAGTCGGAAAAGTATCGTTAGAAGACTGAGCCTTATTCACATCGTCGTTAGGATGAATAGGCTTCTTAGAACCTTTTACTCCGCCTGCAATCTCTATCGCACGATTGGAGATTACTTCGTTGGAGTTCATATTGGTTTGGGTTCCTGAACCGGTCTGCCAAACGCTTAGAGGAAAATGTTCGTCCAATTTCCCCGAGATCACTTCGTCTGCCGCTTGGACGATCAGATTTTTTTTCTCATCGGTCAAAAGACCAAGCTGAGCGTTTACGATAGCCGCTGATTTTTTCAGAACTCCAAGAGCACGGATCATTTCCCTTGGAAAACGATCGTTCCCGATATGGAAGTGATGAAGAGACCTTTCGGTTTGGGCGCCCCAGTATTTGGAATCGTCTACCTGGATTTCTCCCATGGAGTCGGTTTCGATTCTAGTTTTCATGAATCCTCCGTTCAATAGTAATGAATTGATCGGGTTGGATTTTCCGGGATCGGAACAAATGTCCTAATCAGAACTTGTAGCAGATCACTCGTCTCGGAATTTGCGAAGGGTATCCGCTAAGGCTGCAAATTCCGGTTTTTTGGCGGTGACATTCTCCAAATATTCCAAGGTAGAATCCAACCAGGCGGAATCGGATTCCAACTCTTTCCGGATAAATACATGCCGGATAGAATTCATGGAGCGAATCTCGATATATCTCCGCTTCTGGTCATAATACATAAGGTCAGCTACTTTGTCTTTTCCGAATTCCGGAGAAGATGTAGCATTCACCACTTCATCCAGCCAAATAATCCCGTTATTTTTGCGATCCACGTAATCTATTGCTTTCTGGACTTTTGCCGGGATTAAAGTGGATTTTTCCTTAGGACCTACTAACACACCCAAAGACTTTTTCTTTTTAGAAGCTTCCTTTTCGGGCTCCGCAGAAGGTCCGCTGCTTGGGGACTTCTTACTTTGTTTCGAAGACTGGAACTCGTCCGCAGGCTCTATGTCTTTTTTAGTAGAAGGAGATAGATTCACACCGAACAAACCAAGTATCCACTCCAAAAGTTTCACCAAGATGGACTTGGAATCTTGGATGGCTTTTTGCCTTTGTTTTTCAGTTTCTTTTTCCCAGTCCGCAATCGCCTTAGAAAGACGGATCTGTTCATCGATTATAAGTTCGGAATCCACACCTTCTACAACATCTTTTAAAAAAGCGTAAATTCCTTTTGGCTGTCCATTCTTGCGGATCAATGTATGGATAGATGTTCTTCTTTCTTTATTATTTAAAAAGGAAGAAACCACATTTTCCAGAGCAAGTGCCACAATCCCAGGACCAGCACCTGTTACTTTTTCTCTGGTAAGAATATCATTTCGAGTTTTGAATCTTTCCAATACCTGATCCAAAACTTCGGTTTTAGTAAGACCGGCCGCCTGGATAGATGAGTCTTTGATCTTTAAAGCGCTCGCATCCACAATCAGCGGTTCTTTAGATTCTCTGATCCGAATGACTATATCACTAAAAGCTAAATTGATGAGAGATTCTTTTCTCAAACTGGAAAGAGAATCCATGGAGTTCAAGAGAACTTCGAAAGCTTGTAAGAATACGTCGGAACCTTCCCAGGTTTTTCCGGAAGTAAATGCAGGGTGTTTAGACAATTCTCTTAGATAATCAGGCCCTTGTTCAATTCCGGAAGCTTTGATCCAACCTGCTTGCTCTCCGGGAAGGAGTGAAATTAAGATCTTTCTAGATAAGCCGATGAATAATTCGAAAATGATCTCTAATTCGGTTTCTTCATTTGCATTCGGCTTTTTAGTATCTAGAGAGGTTTCACCTACGAGTTCTTCTAAAGAAGGTTGGATAACGTGGAATTCTAAGTGCAGCCTCAACAAAGGAGGGCGATTTCCTCTTTTCTCCAATGCAAGTAATGCATCAGGGACCGTTTTAATCTGAGATAGGAAGGCAACAATCTCATTCGGTTTTTTGCTTAAAAGAGAGATCAGCGAAGTCAGTATATCTTCTCTGATCTTAAAATTCCTTTGTAAAAAAGATTCTACGGAAAGAGTTTTAACATTTCTCATCGAGTAAGGAAGATTTCTGGAATCTTGAAAATCCAAAAGATTTCCCTTTTCATCTGTGTTTAGGTACTGGCGTATCACCCAGTCCCTTAATTCTCCAACCGACCTTCTTTCCGCTAGATTGATATCTCTTCGGACAATGAATTGTAAAAATGCGGCCGCAGACTGAGCCAAACAGGCGGACTTGATCTTTTGGATCTGATCCGCTCTCCTGGAAGCGGGACGGATTGCAACATTAGCCAATCCTAATTCTTTCGTTTCTTCCGAAACGAATAGATATTGGTATAGAACGAATCCGTTCTTATCTTCAAAATATTTTAGATCGGCAGGTTTTAGAAATTGTAACTGTTCGAATTTTGCGAGAGCGAAAGGAGAATAATTGAATAAAAAGAAATTCTCCACTCCCTTCTCGATCATATCTAAATCCCTCATCGCTTTGGGAGTCGTTTGCAGAAGAAGGTTACGAAGTTCCTCTTCCGGTATCAGATCGACACGATCTACCGGAATTACGCCCTCATCCGAGAGCGGATTCGAAGCCGGGGGCGTGGAATTACTTTCCATTTCGGGCATAAATTCTTCCCTTTTGCTCCGATCTTGATTTGGCTTTTTGTTCTAAGCCGAGCTAGTATAATATTTTCGGAAACAAATACATGCTTTCTTGAGCAAGTTCTAAGGGTTTAGACGCCAAATTCTAAAGATTCCTAAAAGATGTATTAAGATCTCATCAAACCTTCCAAGAAGGAAATGTAATTTTCCCGCCCTGGATAAGGTCTTCTGGCAGTTCCACTTTGGACCGCCGCTTCGGCAACTGCAGGAGCTACATGATACAATACCCTTTGGTCGAAAGGTTTCGGAATTAGATAGTCAGGACCGAAAACGAATTTTTCTCCCCCATAAGCGAGGCTGACTGCATCCGGAACTTCCATCCTAGCAAGTTCAGCCAATGCACGAGCCGCAGCCAATTTCATTTCTAAAGTGATATGTTTGGCTCTAACGTCCAAAGCTCCTCTAAAAATAAATGGGAAACCTAATACGTTATTCACCTGGTTAGGCATATCGCTTCTTCCGGTTCCCATAATGATATCAGGACGGACCTTTTTAGCGATTGCATACGGAATTTCAGGATCAGGATTTGCCAGAGCAAAGATGACCGGATTCGGAGCCATGGATTTTACCATTTCTTCCGTAACCATATCCGCGACGGAAACTCCTACAAAAATATCCGCATCTTGCATAACGTCTGCAAGCGTTCGCGCATTTGTTTTCTGAACGTATTTTTGTTTGGTAGAATTTAGATCGGTCCTTTCAGTGTGGATCACACCTTTCGTATCCACTAAGAAAATATGTTCTTTTCGGATACCGATATGTTGGACTAATTCAGTGATAGCGATCCCTGCTGCTCCCGCGCCACAGACCACCATCTTTACGTCGCTAGGACGCTTTTTATTGATCTCGAATGCATTCAATAGTCCAGCAACAGTGATGATTGCCGTTCCATGTTGGTCGTCATGGAAGACTGGAATATTCATACTTTTGATGAGTTCTTCTTCTATATAAAAACTTTCAGGAGCCTTGATATCTTCTAGGTTGATCCCGCCGAAAGTTGGCTCGAGCATTTTGACTGCTTTTATGAAATCGTCCGGATTTTTGGCGTCTACTTCTATGTCAAAAACGTCTATCCCAGCGAATTTTTTGAAAAGTACCGCTTTACCTTCCATCACCGGCTTTCCAGCGGAAGGTCCGATATCTCCCAGACCGAGGATTGCGGTTCCGTTAGTGATAATTCCTACCAGATTCCCTTTGTTAGTGTATTCGTACACCAGATCCGGATTCTCTTTGATTTCCAGACAAGGATAAGCAACTCCTGGCGAGTATGCTAAGGATAAGTCGAATGAATCTTTAGTCGGCTTTGTCGGAACAACTTGTATTTTACCCTTTGGATGAAGGGAATGATATTCGAGGGATTTTTCTCTCATAACGATAAAACCAATTTTTCGACGATCGGGCCTAGGTTCTATTCTATTTCTGAAAGAGCTTATTTCCCAACGCAGAATTTACTAAAAATTCTTCCTAAAATTTCTTCAGTGTCCACTCTTCCATTTACTTCCCCGATCTGTTCCAATGCGGAATCTATTTCTTTGATGTAAATCTCAGCCGGAGCGCTTTCTTCCATTAAAGTCAGACAGTTTTCCAGGCTTCGAGTGATAGAAGAAAAATGAAATCTATTCCTTTCTTCCAAAAGGACATAATCTTCTGAACTTTCTAAACCTTGCAGCTTGGTGGAAATTTCAGAGACTAAAGTATCAAGCCCATATCTGGACTTACAGGAAACTTCAACCAAGACTGTTCCTGGATATTTTTTCTTTAAGATATATTGAGGATCCCAGCTTGGATCTCTTATATCCGATTTATTTGCAGCAACTATCGCGCCTTCCAGCTTGGATCGATTCTCTTCCGCAAACTTGTCCCAATCGTTCTTTTGAGAGACATCTATCACGAAAAGTCTTACGTCTGCTTGCGAGAATTCTTTCTCACTTCTCTCTATCCCCATCTTCTCGATCTTATCGCCGGTCTCTCTAACTCCTGCGGTGTCTATGAGTCGGATAGGAACCCCTGAAAGCAAAAAGTCCTCACTAATATAATCTCGAGTCGTTCCGGGAATTTCGGAGATGATAGAACGGTCCCTTCCCAAAATCAAGTTCATCAAACTGGACTTGCCTGTATTCGGTTCTCCATACAAAACAACTCTGCTTCTTTCCAAAAGAGTTTCAGTTTCACTGGATCTTTTCAGAAGGTTGGAACAAATATCTGAAATAGAACGAATTCTTTTTTTTCTCTCTTCCAAGGACTCGAAAGTAAGATCTTCCGTCGAAAAATCAATCTCCGCTTCGCATTCCGCTTTGAGAGAGATGAGCTGGCTTCTTAGATTCGAAGCGAGTCTGGAAATTTCACCGAATGCATTCTTCTGCGCCAGCTCTAATTCAAATCTAGAACGAGCGCCTATAATCCTTCCGATAGCTTCCGCTTCGTTCAGATCTATTTTACCATTTAAGAAAGCTCTTTTAGTGAACTCACCTTGTTTGGCAGGTCTTGCTCCGGAACGAAACAAACATTCTAAAGCTTCTCTAAGTAAGATCGGATTTCCGTGGGTATGTATTTCGCATAGATCTTCTCCTGTGAAAGAATTCGGTCCTGCGAAATAGATAAAAACTACTTGGTCTAATTTTTTCTCCCCATCTACAAAACGACAGGTATATGCGTTACGCGGTTTGATGGAAGAAAGAGGAAAGGCTCCCTCAAAAAAAGATAAATGCCTATAGGCGATAGGAAGCGCTTCCGGTCCGGATAACCTAAGAATGCCTATGGCACCGGCCCCGGAAGCTGTGGAGATAGCTGCTATCGTATCAGCCACGACCGATCAGTAGTCGTTTACTTCCTCGAGTAAGTCCCCGTTAGGACTTTTATCGACGACGTCTTTGTACTTGTGTCTGTCTTTCATCGGAATAATACGGACCTTTTTATAAGTCCCATTTCCTTCCGATCTGGTGAAAACTTTTTCGTTCTCTTGTAGCGCCATGTGAACGATCCTTCTTTCGAAAGGATTCATTGGCTCAAGTAATTTGGACTTACCTGATTTCGCAACAGAAGAAGCCACTGACTTGCTCAATCTGATCAAGGACAGTTCTCTTTTATCTCTGTAAGATTCGGTATCCAGTACGATCTTACGACCGTGACGGATCTTAGAATCCACCATTAGGTTTACCAAAAATTGAAGAGCATCCAAAGTAGCCCCTCTCTTTCCGATAATCAGCCCGGATTCGCGACTAGTAAGTTCAATATAGATCTTTCCGTCCACGTCTCCCATTCCGACAACTTCCGCTTCCACTCCCATCTTGCGAAGAAGTGTAAGCACCACTCCGTGGATGATCTTTTCAGCCGGAATATCGAAGTTCGAAACAAACGCTCGAACCACTGCCGGTTTTTTTTGTGTTAAGCCTAAAAATCCAGACTTACCGGACTCGACAGTTTCGAAACGAATGTCTCCGGGTTCTAATCTTAAGGTTTCTAACGCAATCTCTTCAGCCTCGGCTTTTGTTTTTCCTTCGGCTTCGAAAATATAGTTTTCCATATCGTATCCTCGATATATGAATTCACACTTTTACTGGGGTTTCGTCTTTCTTACGAATATTGGTTACCCACTGTTGAGCAATGGAAAGGATGTTAGTCACAGTCCAATACAATGTCAGTCCGGACGGCATGCTCCAGAGGAAGAACACCATCATAACAGGCATTAAATACATCATCATTTTTTGATTCGGATCAGTTTGCACTGAAGTCAGCTTCATAGAAAGGAACTGAGTTCCGACCATCAATAATACCAATAAGTTAATAGAAAGTCCGGTCGCGGAAAGATAAGGGATCGCCGGAGAAGTCCAGATAAAATCAGGCTCGCTTAAGTCTGAGATCCAAAGGAAAGGAGACTTCCAAAGATCGATCGTATCCGCGAATGCAACATACAATGCGAAGAAGATAGGAAGTTGGATCAGCATAGGAAGACATCCGCCCAACTGAGAAAGCGGATTCATATTATGCTTTTTATATAATTCCAGCATCTTCTCTTGTTTTTTTGCCGGATCGTTAGCATACTTCTCGTTTAACTTTTTCAGTTCGGGAGAAAGTGCGCTCATCTTCTTCATTGCCTCTGCCTGTTTCTGGTTCAGAGGATAGAAGACTAATTTGAATACTAATGCAAAGAGTAGAATACCGAAACCGTAACTTGGGATCGTGTATTTATAAGATTGTTGCAAGAACCAAACGATTCCGTTTCGGATAGGAGTGAACACACCTTGATTGAAAGATTTGTTCAGGTCTGCGCTTATACCTGCGAAAGTGGACTTAGGATTTTTGAATGGATCCAGTTTAGGATCTCTGAACAACATCCCATCCCATTCTCTGATCCCTACGTAGTTTGCGAATTCCAGAGTTTCTTCTTTTCCGGGATCTAAAGAAATATTAGAATATGCTAAGATAGTTCCCGTTTCGTTTTTCTTTCTGTTGTCTAGAAGAATTCCTTCTGCAGGAAAATTTAAAGTGTCCGTTGCGGCTAAGAAGTAACGGCTACCGGAACCGATATAATCCACACCTTCTCCGCTACTCCAGACTTCTTTATAAAATTCGTTTCCGTTCGGATGTCCGAAGATGAAGTTACGAATTCCTTCCCAGAATCCCCAAGCGTCTCCACCGTCAGCAAAGTCTTTCTCGCTTCCGTCCATTCTATATACACGGAAAAATTTGGAAAGCTCCTGTGGATTTGCCTCTCTGTTTAAAGGAATAGGACCTAAACTTCCGAAAGTCCTTAAGTAGGCAGGCTTTTCACGATTTCCAAAATAAAGTTTTTCTTTTCCTAGGTTAGTAATGGAAATCTCGATTTTGAAATAATTTTCATGAGGGAAAAATCTAAATACTTTTTTAAGAAGAACACCTTTCTCTGTAGCAGTGAAAGTTATACTTTGCTCTTCTTTATTTTCTTCCGCTTTAAAGTTTAGATGGTTCCATTCGGAAGTCGCTACATCTTCTTTTCTATGAGAAAAATTGAAGTCGAAACCTTTTCCTCTGGATAGTTCGATTGCCTTGATCTTCTCTCCTTCCACTTCGATCTCTTGGAAATCGGCTCTGGTGATATTGATCTCGTTTCCTTCTATATCCTTATAGTTTCTAATATAGAATTTTTCGATCCTTCCACCCAAACTGGAAAGAACGACTATATGTGCTTCCGTTTTGAAGGTAAAAGTTTTTACGTCCTTAGGATTCGTGGCCGTAACGATCGGCTTAGGCTCGACCTTAGTTTCGTGTTTTACGTTTTCCTTATTTTCCGAAACAGGAGTTTGTTCGGTCTTCTGTTGTTGTTTCGGTTTTCCTGATTCTGGGTTGAAGTAATAGGTTACTAAGAACCAAACTCCCATGGATAAAATTAACGCGAGAAAAAGTCTGTTTTGTCTATCTTCCATTCCTAATTCCTTCTAGGGTTGGGTGGTAAAGGGTCTTCGCCAGCGGCGAATAGTGGATTACATTTTAAAATTCGTTTAGTGCTTAGATAAGTCGCCGACAAGAAATCATATTCTTGGAAAGCCTGCATTGCATATTCAGAACAGCTAGGATGAAATCTGCAGGAAGGCGGAAGAATAGGTGAGATCCAACGCTTATATAATCGGATCAGAAAGACGGCTAGTCGGTTCATTTTAATCTACGAGCTAATTGACCCAAACAAGCCAGAAGTTCGGTGTGATCTTTTTCGAATAGGCTCGGTTTCGCAAGTATCGCGATATCGAAACCCTTTGGAAAAAAGCCGACCGTTTCAGCCACGGCGGCTCTTAATCTCCTCCGTATCCGGTTTCTGCGAACGGCCTTTCCGACCGAACGTTCAGGGCAGTATAAAAACCTGTTTTGTTCCAGGCCGTTTCCCCGATAAATCACCGTGAGAGGAGGATTGGTTACCCGTTTTCCGGAAGCGAAAAGCTCCCGGATATCCTTCTTAGATGTAAGTGTCTCTTCTATATGGGTTCGTTAGAATTTTTTACCAGTTCTTTCGTCAGAAACGGTTAACTTGTAACGGCCTTTAGCTCTTCTGCGGGAAAGGACTTTTCTTCCGCCGGTGGTCGCCATTCTGGCGCGGAATCCGTGGGTACGGGCACGTTTAATCCGGCTGGGTTGGTATGTTCTTCTCATATGGTTCCCTGTATCTCTACTAAGATTGCGTTTTATAAGACCCTGTATCGGTCTTACCGGTTACCATTTTTGCCGGAGAACCAAGGGTCAATCCGTTTCTTTTTACGGATCTTTACTATTAACTATAATGGAATAAATAATGGCAACCCGGCAACGTCCTACTCTCCCACACAGCGAACCATGCAGTACCATCAGCGATGAGAGGCTTAACTTCCGTGTTCGGGATGGGAACGGGTGTGACCCTCTCTCTATAATCACCGAGAATCTAAGGACAGTTTGAAAAATTCGCTTGTACTGTCAAGCATGATTTATTTTTGGTTCAGAGAGTTTTATTCCAATCTATAAACTGTTCTCCCGGCACCCTTTGGCAATTCGGGCAGAAGAAGGAATCATGACCCAAAACATTGGCCCGGCGGATCGTGGTTCCACAGCGGGGACACGGTTCATTCTTGCGATTTCGAACCTTTACATGGTCTCGGACCTTAAAATCCAAAGGAGCCTGTTTCTTACGAATATAATCTATGGAATCATTTAAGACGGATTTGATGCTCTGATAGAGTTGGATCTTCTCTTCTTCCGAAAGTTTGTTACAGGGAGTTTTAGGATGGATCTTGGAATCGAAAAGAATTTCATCCGCATACGCATTTCCGATAGCGCTGAGCTTTGTCTGATCCATTAGAAAAACCCGAGTTTGCTGGCGATTCTTCTCCATTCTTTTTAAGAATTCTTCTTGGGTAAATTTTTCCGAAAGAAGGTCCACTCCTTGGTCGGAGAACTTCGGGATTTGAGAGAAATATTCAGGTTCCGTAAAATAGACCTTTCCCATATGAACATCGTCTGCATAGTTCAGGATCTTGTTTTGGAATTTGATCCGAACTGCGAGATCCTTCTTTTTGTATTTTGGATCCAAAGAGAAGCGGCCCGCAAGCATCGGATGGATGACTATATTTCTGGGACCGAATTTAAAATTTAGAAAAGGTCCAACCCTTTCCAAACTTTCAAATGTAGAACCAATAAACGAAGTCTCCGATTTACCTCCGCTAAGGTGACGAACTACAAGAGGGTCTAAGATTTCTATCTCTTGGATGATCTCTCCTGGAAGCTCTTTTAAAAGACGTTCTTGAATGACTACCAGATCCGGAAGTTCGGGCATAATAAGTCCCTATTTCTTTTTACGGCTAGGAAGGTATTTGTAATATTCTACTTCGATCGTATTAATTAAGAAAGTATAATATTTAACGAGTTTTTTATCGTATTTTTTCTTTTGGGCCTCGTTTCTTAAAAACTCCGAAATTTGATCTCGGATCAAAGGGGCCTTTAAGTCGGAATGACTTAGTATGATCGTACTTGGCATTCCAACCGGAACAATTTCATCCGGTATTGCAATCGTAGCGGAATTTTGCAGAAGTGCGTATTCGACCGTTGATGCTACTTTATCATCGTCGGATTCGGTCCTAAGATGCGCCACTGATTGCCGTATATTATCTATATTGTCCCAGATCTTTTTACGAAGAGATTTTGAATCGTGGATCTTGTCCTGTATCTTAGTAAATCTGTTCGGAAACACGAATCGTTCCGCACCTTTTGCAATCAAACTGACTTTCTTTTCTTTAGGGCTTTCTGCCTTTCCAAAATGTTCGTCTGCGTCGTCATCGTCTCCGCTCGGATAATAATCGCTAACTGTAGAAATTCCGGAATAGCTAGCTGCAAATCCACCGCCACCTGAAGATTTAGGAACTCCACCGGGACCAATATCCGATTTTTCTCTATCCCTAAAAAAGACCGCAAGTAAACCGCCGATCACAAGCGCTACAGGAAGTCCCACTAGGATCACACCTGCTGCATTAAAGTGAACGCTCGCAATTAAGAAGAAGAGCATTGTTCCTACAAAGCCCAAAAGTCCCATAGAAAGATTTACCTTTTTAGCAAGGGCTTCACTTTTTTGACGATCCTCTACCTCTCTTTCCATTAAGGCAGCATCTTGTTGCAGTTTTATAACGTAATCCGCTTTGAGCATGGAATTGAGCCCAGGATTTTTAGAACTGAGTAAAGAAGCATGGATTTCTTTTGCTATGGTAAGTTCTTTTTCTGCAGCGGGACTAACTTTTGCATCGGCAGTTAGCTTATGTAAAACCGCAGCCATATATCCGGGATCGACTACATAAACTTCGGTAGTTCCGTCTTCTCTTTTGGTTTCTTTTAAACCGAATTTAGTTTTGAGATCTGCAATGATCTCGTTCGTATATTTGGATACAAGTTCAGGATCGGCGATGCCCACTGCATCTAAACGTTTTTCAGGTACAAATCTATATAGGGTAAGATTATTTTGAGAATGGTCCTTGACTTGGATATTCAGACGATTCTTCAAACTTTTGAATGCGCCTTCTATTTTTCTCTCGCCCAAGAGCGCTTTTTCTTGGATCAACTTTCGAATCACTCGAATGGATTGTTGGCAAGTCTCCCCTACTCTTTTTCCTAGATCGTCTTTTTCCTTATCGAAAGGAAAATCTTCTACAAGCTGGATGAGCGCTTCCACTTTCTCGCTATTTTGTTTTTTGCCAGGCTCGGGGTTTCCGTGTAAAGTTTCAAAATCTTGGATACGAGCACGGAATAAATTGTATCCTGCTCTCTCGGAAAGTTGTTTGAGATAAGTAAGAGCGAATACTTCGAGAGCGTCACTTTGCGCTCTGTAATGTGCGATCACTTCCGGTTGGTTTACATAGGTTCCATCAGGGTTCAGTTGCAAATCATCCAAGATCAGATGATAATCCGGAAGGATCTCTACTACCGCGCCTTTATTCTTTGCATAGTTTGCAAAGTCAGCGAGGAAATCATTCATCGGAATATAACTATAAGGTTGGAAACCTCTCCTAAGAAGACTCGCCATCTCGGATTGTAAAGATGCAAGTTTAGGATATAACCAGATCTGTCCGCTTTTATTTTTATGAAGAAGCATCGCTCCCGGACGATCTTCTTCCAAAGCTCTCGGCTTCTTTGCTCTGTTGTTTAAGATAAGATCGATTGTTTCTTCCGAAAAAGAAAAACATGCCTTTCTGTAAGGAGTAACGTCAGTCTTAGCTTCCTTTTGGGGGGAAGCGATCGAGATCCGAGCCAAAACTTTATTTCCATTTCGAACCAAAAACGGATAGATCAAAGCGGATTTGTTTCTTCCCTTTTTTTCTAGATCCATCAATTGGCGAAGAGCCATATCAACGGAAGGAGGAGACTTTGCTTGTTCGCTTAAGTTCCTATATTTATTCAGAAGTTCCCCTAGTTTATCCAGGGTAAGAAGATAAGATGGATGAACACTTTTAGAGCCGTGTTTTTCGGTCTTTTTATGCCAGTCGCGAAGTTCATCCAAGATACAACGAGCAGTGGCGGAAAGTCCTACAGCCCCGTCGTTTAAGAAGATATAATCAGGTGCCAGGGCCTCCAGATCGGGGGCCTTGTTTTGATTGGAAGCTAGCTCCTCGAAGGATATTTCCTGCTCCAAGGTTTCCATGTTTTGCACCGTATCTGAACAACAATCCGAGTTGGGAAATTTTCTATCGTTTCCTTCCGACCAGGATCTCCAAAAGAAAGAGAGAATGAAACAATTTTATTCTACTCTAGATCAGCTGAAATTAGATCGAATCAATCCATATAAGTACTTAGAATTTCGCCTATTTTTCGGATTCCTTCTTGGATTTCCGAATCTTCTCTGGCAAAACTCATACGAATAGAATCCTCACCGTAATTATCTCCGCTTTTAGTAACCGGATAGAAATATTTGCCCGGTACGATAATGACCCCTTTTTCTTTCAATAAGGGATAAAGTTCGGAAATTTTTTTGCGAAGTCCTGCAAATTGGATCCAAAGAAAGAAGGCTCCTTCACTTTCGTGGATCTTATAATTCAATTTGCCCTTCCATTCTTTTCGGATAGAAGAAATTGCGAGTTCCCTTTTTTTGAGGTAATACGGTTTTACTATGTCTCTAGAAAGCCTAAGCCATTCTCCGGATCTTACGAATTCCAAAGCTATGTATTGGCCAAGATTTCCTCCCGCTAAGTTCAGAACTGCATTCGCTTTATTTAATGCTTTTATAATTTCAGGATCTCCTAAGACGAAACCTGTCCTGACACCCGGCAGACCTATTTTAGAAAAACTGAAACTTTGGATCATTCCCTCGGAATGAAATAGTTTCTCATCCGAAAAAACGATCCCCGGAAAGGGAAATCCATATGCGTTATCCAATAGGAACGGGATCCTTTTACTTTTCGCAAACTTAAGGATTCGTTCCAATTCATCTTTTTTTGCGACTCTTCCAGTCGGATTTGTGGGTCGGGACAAGACCACACATCCAAGATCTTCTTTTAAATTATCAAAAGAAGAAGGGTCCAATTCGTAACGAAATCCGTCTTCTGAGGTAGCAACTTCTTTGCCTAAAGAATACGAAAATGAATCAGGTTCTATCGGTTGATCCAAGTAACCTATGTATTCAGGCATAACGGGTAAGAATATTTTTTTGAAACTGCCGTCTTCGAATCTTCCGGAATAAAAGTTCAATAAAAGATAAAACGCATTTTGGGAACCGTTAGTGATCGCGATCTGGTTCTTGGAGATCGAAGTTCCGGTTTCGGAGCTTAATAGGGAAGCAAGTATTTCTAAAGTTTCCTCTTTGCCTGTGGGAGTTTCATACTTGCCTAAAATAGAATTCCAAGCCCCTGACTCGGAGAATCGGCTAAGGATCTTTCTCCATACTTCTTCCACCTCAGGGATCAAGGCAGGGCTCCCACCTCCCAACATGGAAACCCCGGGAGAAAGATTGCCTAGGTCCTCCATCAATTGGCCGATCCCTGTTTGGTTACGGAATTTGGCTCCGAATTTGGAAAAAATGAAATCTTCACCCATAAGGTTATTCCACTTTTCTTTTTGCAAAACTGCCGAAAAGATAATCTAAGAGAGGAAGGAATTTTTTTCTATTCCCCGAACAACCTCTCTGGAGAGACCGATGAATACGATCGATTCCATCGATGATACCGATATGTTGGATCCGAACACCTTGGACCTTCAGACCTACTTGGAAAAATTTCCATGGGAGGAAAAATGGACCTCTCTAGGAGATCCGATTGAAAAGCTTTGGAAATTCGATTTGGAAGTTTCTCCGGAAGAAGTATGGCCTTGGCTCATAGATACTTCTTCTTTTAATAAAAGGATAGATATTCCTGAAATGAAATTTCAGGAGATCAACGGACGGCTTTTCGGAAAGTCTAAAAATGCAGGGATCCCTCTGGAATGGGAAGAAGTTCCCTGGGAGTGGGAATACTGCAAACAACTTAATAATGCACGCATCTATTCCAAAGGATTCGCTCACTACGTTAGAGTTAGATATCTTGTTTATCCATTAGGAGAAGGTTCTACAAGACTATTCGTATACTTCGGCTGGATACCTAAAGGCTGGTTTGGAAAAACTCTTCTAAAGTTCGGAATGGTCCAACTTGAAAAAGCATACGCCAAAGGATTAAAAGGCGTAGTAGAAGACGTAATTAAAACTAGATCTTATAGTTGGTTAGGGCCAAGCGCTTTAAGTATAATCAAAGAATCCAAATCGGAAAAGAATCCTGTATTTCCGGCAAGAATGCAACAGATACGAGTCGGTTATATCCGAGAAGGTCAACCTAGAGAATTGGTTGATAAGGTTCTAAATTATATTTTAGACGCGGACGAATCGGATCTTTACCGGATCAGGATCAAATCATTATCCAAAGCTTGGAAAGTCCCCGAAAAAGAACTTCTACTCGTATTTTTACACGGGTGCAGACTAGGATTATTTACTATGAGCTGGGATGTGGTATGCCCACATTGCAGAGGAGTCAGAACAGAAGCGCAACATTTAGGGGATCTTCCTACGAGAGATACCTGCGAAGTTTGCGAGATACAATTCGAAGCGAATCAGTTAAATTCTATCGAGATCACTTTTCATGTGCATCCTTCTATCCGAGAAGTGCAAAAGAGAATGTTTTGTGCTGCGGAACCCGCAACCAAAAACCATATAAGGTTCCAGAAATATTTAGAGCCCGGAAAAACATATAATTCTAAACTTCTGCTTTCTCCGGGAGTTTATCGCCTAAGAGTAAACGGAGAAAAAAATTACTCCCTATTAGAGATTAAAGAAGAAGTTCCAAATGAAACCTTGATTTGGAAAACGGACGAGACCCCGGAGCAAATCGAAATTGCTAACCATCCTAAACTTATCTTGGAAAATCGTTCTTCCTCCGTAAAAGGTTTCGTGATCGAAGAGAGAAAGGAAGATCAAGATTGTCTCCGACCTACGGACTTATTCAATTTCCAGGACTTTCGAGATCTATTCTCCCAAGAAGCTCTTTCTACCGATCTACAATTAGATATCGGAATGCAGACTATCCTATTCACGGATATCGTCGGCTCTACAAAATTCTATTACAACAAAGGGGACTCAGGCGCATTCTCCGAAGTTAGATATCATTTCGTCGAAGTTTATAAAGTAGTGAGAGAATTCCAAGGTGCAGTTGTCAAAACGATAGGAGATGCAGTGATGGCGGCCTTCCCTTCTCCCAGTGCGGCGGTAGAAGCTTCCGTCCGACTCCAAGAATTTTTCTCCGAAGAGAATACCGAAACTCCGATCCGGATTCGTATCAGCTTACATACAGGCCCTTGTTTAGCGGTGAACCTGAATAGCAATATAGATTATTTCGGGAATACGGTGAATTTTGCGGCTAAGTTGCAAGCTATCGCTGACGGAGGAGAAATTGTATTCTCCGAAGTAGTGTTCAGGGATAAGGAACTGCGCCAATTGATGACTGAAAAAAATTGGAAAGTAAAAAGAGTGAAATTCATCCAGAGCTGGATCAATGAAGAGACCCAGGCTTATAAATTGGTGTTTAACGGCTTACCTTCTATGGAAGATACGAAATAAAAACCGATTTGCCGGAATCTGAGCGATCCAAGATAATACCCGAAGCAAAAGGCAAAAATATGATCTTTAAAATAGTTTCTTTTCTTTTAGCCGCCTATTTCATTTTTGCGGGCGCAGTCCAGTACAATGATCCTGACCCGCTGCACTGGATGTTATTGTATTTTACTTCTTCTTTAGCGTGTATACTTGCAGCACTCGATAAGGACAAACTTCCTTTATTATATGCGATCATCGGTATGGCAGGCATTGAGATCGCAGCTACGATTGATGGGTTCTTTGATTGGTTGAGAACTGGGAACGAAAACCTGATCACTGCAAAGATGAGCGACGAAAAACCTTATATAGAACTCGGAAGAGAATTTTTAGGAGCGCTGATCAGTCTTGTAGTAATTCTCTGGCTCTGGTATAGAAAAGCTCTTAAAAATTCTAAGTAGCCGATTGCCCATGTCATCTCTCCCGAAATTCACCAAAAAGAAAAATGGAAAAGCTCTGATCATAGAAGGCGGAGGAATGAGAGGTTCATTCGCAGGCGGAGTTCTTTCTTCAATGGCCCCTAAGCATCCGCCTAACAAATTTGACCTGATTGTTGCAGTTTCTTCAGGTTCTTGTTCTTCTGCATATTATGTTACGGAACCGAACCCTTCTTCGGAAGATATTGAAAGAGCGCTGGATATTTGGAGAAAAGAATTAGCAGGAAGTCATCTCATTTCCTTTTGGAATCTTTTTAGAGGAAAAAGGATATTAGATCAAGATTATCTAATTGATCATATTTTCCAAGAAAAAGTACCAATAAAAGCTGAAGTCCTTAAACAAAAAAAGACAGTGCCGTTCTATATTGTGGTCAGCAATTTCAGAACATTACAACCCGAGTATATAAGAGCTACTTATCAAAATCTTTTTCCACTATTAAGAGCCGCAACCTCTCTACCGATTGCAACCAAAGGATATGGCCTATTGGAAAACTCGAAATATACGGACGGTGGAGTCTTAGATCCTATTCCGGTCGAAGCAGTGTTATCTGCGGGTTATAAAGATATTACCGTCATTCTTACAAAGCCGTTAGATTTTAGATTAACTCCCTCGAGTCCTTTATTGGGAAGTTTGGCATTTCCTAAATTTCCTGAAATGGGAAAAGCTTTTATAGAACAACGATATCGTCGTTATAACCGAGCAATGGAAATACTAAACGATCCACCTAAAGGAATCCGGTTTGAAATTATTGCTCCTGAAAAAACGCTTCCTGCCGGAAGAATGACTACAAACGCAAACCTACTCACCGAAAACGTCCGCTTAGGGATCGAATTTGGAAAAAAGGTATTTCCTAAGTAAAAATCCTAGCAAACTGTCCAATTTCCAAAACTTCATTTGATTTAAAAATAGCAAAAGAGGTTTTATGAAACGTATCCTATTATGGTCCCTTTTGGCCGTCCTCCTGGCGATCCCGGTCTTTATAAGCTTTGGGATCTGGTCCGCAAGCAACCAGTTACTATTTCCTGTTTGGAGAGATAACCGCGACTTCTCCGCATGTAATCCGGAAACCGAAAACCATTGGGGACCTTCTTGTGGAAATTTAAGAAACTCTAATGAGTTCAAATTCGAAGAACTCAAGATACCTTCCTCAAACGGATTCGATCTTCCTACTTGGAAAATCAGCTCTCTCCAAAATGGAAAAGGTAAATCAAAAGGTGCGATCTTTTTAGTGCACGGAGGTGGAAGCGATAAAAGAGAAATGACAAAACATATCCGCTTCTTTTTGAAAAGAGGGTTAGATGTTTTCAGTTTCGATTTCGGTTGTCATGGGGAGGCTAGTTGTGAGGTCCCAGGTCTAAGTTACGGTTATAGGGAGTCTAAAGATGTATTGTCCATGTATCGCTATCTTGCAAAAGAATATGATCGGATCTATGCGCTGGGAAGTTCCGTGGGAGCTTCTTCTATTCTGATCTCAGTGCCCGAGATGCAAAAACTTTCAGCGGTTATCGTTGAAAATCCAATGTATAATTTTGAAAGATTGATCTTAGAATTTCCCGGTACAGAGAAAGACATTCCGGCTTTGTTTTCTCATCTTCTGATCAAACTCGCTCAATTTAGAGGGAAGTTTGAAACTATTCCAAGCCCGGCGAGTTCTTTAAAGAAGGTTAGCTCAGTGCCAATCTTTTTCATCCATAGCAAAGAAGACCAGGTTGTCCCTTTCCGGCAAAGCCAAGACTTGGCGGAAATTTACAAAGGTCCAAAAATGATTTGGTTTCCAGAAAAAGGAGAACATGGCGGAGTTTGGAATATAAATCCGAATGAGTACGAGAAAAGGTTGAGCGCCTTTTTGGATAGTGCGCAATAAATCTTTGAAGGGATGACATCAAAGCAAAGCGGCGATATCGTCGCTTTTACGGCCTCGCTTTGAACCCCTCGGGTTTTTATTTTAGTTAAAAGATTACATTGGAGACGCCGGGGTTCGAACCCGGGTCCTATTGTGCCTCAATGGGGCCTCTACATGTTTGTCTTATGTTTTAAATCTCGAAAGGCCTTAGCCCACAAGCAGGCGTGTCCTTCCTATTCGATCCAAATACTCTTTAAATCGTGAACCGAAAACCGATTTAAAAAGTCTCCCGTTTGAGTCAGAAGAAAAGCCACCGGGAGAGTAAGCTATTCATCCGAAGCAGAGATTAAGCTGCTAGTGCTAATTCGTTGTTAGCGTTTATGGTTTTGAAGGTTTTTAAGAGGTCCCTCACCCCTACATGCCACCACATCTAAACTACAACAGTCGAAACCTAATTCGTCCCCGTAGATTTAATTGTTAGACTAAAAATCCGTTGAGCTAGTCAAGAAATCAAGAAAAAGTAGATCAGTTGGAGCTTCTATTTTGAAAATTTTCATTCTACTGGCCTCGGTTTTATTACTCTGTTGTGGAACTTATTCTTCCCCAAAAATCAAAAATCCGAGTCCCAAAATTCAAGGCTCCTTGTCTTCTACCGAATTACAGGATGGATTGTATGCGATCCTAGTTGGAACATCTTTCTATCAAAATCGACTCACAAATTCGGATAAACAGGATGGAGAATCCGAGATCACATTTTTATTTTACCTAATAAAATCAGATAAACGTTATATTTTGATCGATACCGGAACTTCTACCAATTCGACTACCGAATTCACAATTTACAATTGGATCTCCCCTGATAAAATTTTAAGATCCGTAGGGATCCAACCGGGAATGATCGGAGAGATCATTCTCACTCATTTTCATTCGGATCATTCCGGAGGGATCGGACTTTTTCCAAACGCAAAAATTTATGTTACTCAAGAAGACTGGAATTCGCTTAAAAAGACAAATCGATCAATAAGCCAAAAGTTATCCGCCAAAGAAAGGTCGGGAAAGATCCAATTCCTAACTTCGAGCATAGAAGTTTTTAAGAATTTTCGGATCTTATTAACTAGAGGACATACACAAGGCTCAATGGCGGTAGAATGGTTAATATCCCAGAGTAAAAAATTCCTGATCACGGGAGATGAATGTTATTGGATAGAATATTGCGAGCAAGGCCACGGACTTCCTTCGGAGAGCACATTCTCCCTTTCTAACAATAAAGAATTTTTGGATTATGTGTCCGTTCTATCTTCAAACGGAACCAAAATTTTGACCATGCATGATCCCGCTATTTTATCTTTAGGCAAAGAGATATTTCCTAGAATTTACAAACTAGATTAAAAAAAATCCCCCGGCTTAAACCGAGGGATTTTTTAAAACACCGATTAGAATCTAAGGTCTTATTTATAGACTTTATCGATTCTTTTTTGGTATTTTTCAGTGATCACGTGCCTTTTCATTTTGAGTAGGTTAGTCAATTCATCACCTATTTCAAAAGGTTTTTGAGCGATTACTACGTGTTGGATCAATTCAAAAGACTTGAATCCGTGTTTAGTACTATTGTATTCTCTGATCTCTTTCTTAAAGAATTCGATCACTTTAGGATTATCGATCAGATCCTTAATGTCCTTAGCTTGGATACCGTTCTGCGCTAACCAAGGTTGTAGAACTTCTAGATCCGGAACGATAATCGCTCCCAGGACTTTCTGATCCTGACCGAATACCATAGATTGTTTGATATAAGGAGATTCGTCCATGCGGTTTTCTATCGGAACCGGTTCAACGTTCTCTCCACCCAACAATACGACGGTTTCTTTCGCTCTTCCTGTAAGAGTTAGAGTATGCTTGAAGTTGATGAAACCGATATCTCCGGTGTTCAACCATCCGTCTACAATGGTCTTCTTAGTGACTTCAGGATTTTTGTAATATCCTTTCATTACCTGAGGCCCTTTGATATGAACGATCCCTTTTACTCCTAGCTTGCCCGCAAGAAGTTGTCTTTGATCGTTGATATGGGTCAGAACGTTTCCGTGATCGTCTCTCAACTGAAGTTCCGTTTTAGGAACGATATAACCTACGGAACCGATAATCGGATGATCATAATGACGGACCGAGATCACAGGAGCACTTTCAGTCATTCCGTAACCTTCTAATACCAGAAGTCCGATATCGTTGAAGAAGTTATCAACGTGGCGTTGCAAAGCCCCACCACCGGATAATGTGCCTCTCAAACGTCCACCGGTTGCTTGGCGGATCTTGGAAAGAACGATCGTGTCCAAAGTCTTGAAGTTAAAGATAAGCCCTAAAATCGCGATAGTAAGTAGGACCGGAGCTAAAAATGCCAACTCAGGTTTATACATCTTGATATAAGAATATCCCACTGCACTGATCAAAGAAACCGTAAACGGCCCAAACAGTACCACCTGTCCGATTGCTTTAATCCCAAGAGCCAGAGATTTGAAGATGCTGCGGTTTTCGTAATCCACTTCTTTTCCGGTTAAAAAACGGATCCCTGCATTGTAATTCTTAGAGAACAAATACGCAGTATTGAATAGAAACTTACGAACTGGAGGAGTCTGCTTCGGATCGTTGATTTTGTTGTAGATCCCAGTATAGATACTTTCCCACACCCTTGGAGCGGAAGCCATGAAAGAAGGCCTAGCTTTTGCCAGGTCGTTTCTTAGATCCGCAACCTTGGTATAGAAAGTGGAAATCCCGAGAGAGATCGCAGAATATTCCACTACTCTTTCGAAGATATGCCATACAGGTAGAATTGACAACATACTATCGTCGTCACGAAGAAGAGATTTTTTCAAGATCAAAGGAACAACATATTCCATTTGGTGGACCATGTTGGAGTGCATGAGCATAACACCTTTTGGCATTCCTGTTGTTCCGGAGGTGTAAATTAGAGTGAATAGATCATCGGGTTTAATACCTTCGATCCTTTTTTCAGTCTTGTGTCCACCCTTAGCTCTCAACTCCTTTCCCGTTGCGATCAGATCATAAAGATGCAAAACGCCTTTCGCTTTTGTTTTGCTGTCCTTATCCATAATGATGACGGTTTCCACGCCTTTCAGTTTGGCTTTGTTCTTAATGAACTTCTCGTACATCTTATCGTTTTCCAAGAATACTACGGAAGCTTCGGAGTGAGTTAAGATATATTCCATCTCGGAATCGGTTACGTCGGTTCCTCTAGGAACGTTTGCACAACCGGAGAGTAGAACTCCCGCATCCACGATGATCCATTCCAAACGGTTATCCGCTAACACTCCGATATGTTCGCGGGCCTTCACACCTAAATCTATTAAAGCCTCAGACAATGAGAGACCTAAATCTACTAATTGTTTAAAGCTGGTCGATTGATATTCTTTATTTTCATCTTTCGACCAAAACGCCGGTCTGTCCCCGTAAGACTCAGCGGCCTTAAGGTACATGTCTGCTAAATTCTTGTACATTGGAGTTATTTCCTTTGAAGAAAGGGTATATTACGCTTATAGCAATAAAGCGCGTTTACGTTAATGTGAGAAGACGACCCGTCAACTAAATTTTAGAAGAACTCAGCGCGTAGGTGCAGTGCAAAATTAAAGAAGAGAAGAGTGTGGAAGAGAAAACTCCGCTCGAAAGGACCTCGAACGGAGTAAGAAAGGAAAAATATTACTGTTGTTCTTCGCCAGCGCCTTCTTCTGCAGGAGCAGGAGTAGAGTCGGACTTAGTTCCTTCTTCTTTTCCTTTTTTGGAATCTTTCTTATGCTTCTTGTGGTGTTTTTTCTTAGCTTTTTTCTTCTTAGCTTTCTTTTCTTTTTTCTCAGCTTTAGAAGCACCAGCATCTTCAGTCTTTGCAGGAGCATCGCCGGTAGTCTCTTGTGCGCTTACTCCGGTGAAACCGAAAAGAGCGATTGCAGACACGAGAAGGGTAACAAGAATTTTTTTGAATAGGTTCATTATGATCTTCCTATAGAAACTTTGGTTTGTGTCGTAATTTTATTATTATGCGAGGCAAATCAAATCCATTTTACATAAAAATCAGATTTCATCCACAGGTGGGACCCATTTGTTCGGGACTGCTACAGCAAGTGACAGCCGGTCCAGAAATTTATCTTTTGGGATCTCATACGCTCCCAGGTTCAAAGTGACCGGATTCATCTGTTGGGTATCGAATAATGTGAAGCCATCCTTCTTCAACGCTTCAAATAGAAAGTAGAGCCCGATCTTCCCGAAATCAGGTAAAAAGGAGAACATAGACTCTCCGGCAAAAAATTTACCGATTGCCACACCATATACTCCTCCGCCTAACCTTCCTTCTTCGTCCCAGACCTCAATGCTATGGGCATAACCTTCCTTATGAAAGTTGGTAAAACCTTGGAGAAAATTCTCTGTTATCCAAGTTTGCTCTTCCGTTCGGAAGGCGCAGCAACGCATAACTTGTTCGAATGCACGATTAAAAGTGACCGTGAACTTTTTTTGACGGATGCGTCGATGGACCCTGGAACTAATATGAAGAACATTTAGGTCAAATATAGCCCTCGGGTCCAAAGAAAACCAAAGTAAAGGCCTATCAGCCCAGGGAAAAATCCCGCGAGTATACGCATATAAAAGGCGATCCGCTTTTAAATCTCCGCCGATACCTACAACCTCTTCTACAGAATGTCTAGGATCTGCAAAAAAATCGGAAAAATCCCGGATTGGAGAATACTGATTTTGTCTGGGGTTTTCCATTTATTCCAAGATAAGAGGATATGATTCTTCGACCGAGTATATCTGACCGTTCGCTCCGCTGCGACTAGAAAATAGATGGAATTCCGACACAGGAACTATGTCCGTTTGGAATTCGGAGAATTCATTCAAATAAACATCCAAACGTTTTTCAGGAGTTCTTTTGAATCTTCCTATGGTTATATGGGGCCGATACTCCCTTTTATCAATGGAGAAACCTTCTCTTCTGAGAGTGGATTCTAAAACTTTTTGGAGCCTTTTTAGTTCTTCCGAAACTAGCACATTTGCATATAGAATTTCAGGAAATTTATTACCGAAGAAGCCAACACCTTTGATCTCCAATGAGAAACTTTTTTCAGAAACATGGCTGCAGATCTCGGAAACCTTTTCTATCTCTTCCGGTTTTAATTCCCCCAGGAAGACCAAAGTAGTATGAAAATTTTCGGGAGAGACCCAGCGGATCTCTTCCAATCCAAAACAGATTTTTTCCAGATCCGATTTTATAGGATCCGGAAGAGTGAGTCCTAAAAAACTTCTCATTCGAAATCCACTCCGGAAACTCTTCTGACACCTCGAAGAGAATTTACCAAAATGATCTTAGAAGCAAGACTCAGATCTTGTTTTGAAATTTTCGTTTCCTTAACTTTTAATCTTCGGACCCATTGTTTTCGAGCGACACCGGGCAATAGTCCCTCTTCCAAAGAAGGTGTAATCCATTCTTTATTTAGAAACAGAAAGATAGAATAAATGGAGCCCTCCGTCAGATAACCGTCCGTATTCGTATAAATCTGATCCAGATAACCTTTGGAAATTGCCAATTCATATCCTTCCGAAAAAATTTCCCGAATATTTGTCTTATGATAAAAGAACCGATTTTTTCTATCGATAGAAGTTCCACTCAAGAGAATCTTTCCCTCTTTGGGACCTGAATGAAATTCGGAAACTTCAGATCGGAATTCTCCGCTACGCAAAAGAATAATTTTCACTCTATATTTTTTGTCAGATGTAATTTTTCCTTCTGCTTCACGAATTACGGATTCCCATTCTTCTTCTTTCCAAACAAACCCTAACTCTTTTGAGGACATTCTCATTCTTTCTTTATGATCTTTTAAAAAATAGATTTTTCTCCTCTTACAGATCATTGTTGTAAATAGGTGAAAATTCTCTTTTGTATCGCTCAAAAATTTTGCTTTGGACCAACATTCTTCCCATTCCGCATTCGGATCTGAACCGATCGTAATTCCGGAACCTACTCCCATCCTTCCTTTTTTTTGCCCGGACGGATCTTGTAAAAACTCAAGAGTCCGGATCGCGATGGAAGAAATTTCTTTCTGGGGAGAAAGATAAAATATTCCGCCGGTATAAACTCCTCTCTTTTTTTCCAAACTATGGATGATCTCCGAGGATCTTTTTTTAGGGGCCCCGGTGATAGAACCCCCGGGGAATAAAGCCTCTAAAATATCCGTCCATTTTGTCCCAGAAGAAAGTTCGGAATTCACCTCGCTAGTCATTTGAAATACAGTTGGATATTCTTCGATGGAGAAAAGTTTTGAAACTCCTACTGAGCCGGGCAAAGAAATTCTTCCCAAATCGTTGCGGAGAAGATCAGTGATCATCAAATTTTCGGCCCTATCTTTTTCCGAAACGGAAAGTTCTAACTTCAATTTTTGATCTTCCGCAGGATCATTTCCTCTGGGTCTAGTTCCTTTCATCGGAACCGTCCTGATCAGATCCGATTTCCTTTCCCAAAATAGTTCCGGAGAGAAGGAAAGAATATCTCTCTGCATCGGGATGGAATCTCCGGTATGGATCCAAGCTTCGTATGGGACCGGTTGTTTTTTTCTGAGATCAAAGAACAATCTTGCGAGTGAACCTTCTAGTTCAATTTCCAAAGGAAATGTAAAATTGACCTGGTAGATGTCTCCTTCGTAGAGAAAGTTCCGGATCTTATAAAAATTTTCTTCGTATTCTTTAAAATCTATCCCTGATTTGATTTTCGCAGAATAACCTTTATCCTTAAATTTAGATTCCCAATCCGAAATTTCAGCCGGGCCCAAGATTTTTCGCCCGGAAAAAATCCCGAACCAAAAGAGAGGATCTTCCGAAACTTCTTCCATATTGTCAGGGTTTAAAAATAAATCTCCGGCTTCGTAGGAGATCCAACCTGCGGCGTGAAATCCTTGTGAGACCTTGTTTTGAATTTCTGAGAGGAATTTTTTTGCTTCGCTTCGTCGATTAGTAGTAAGAATCTCATTCGGCTCCGTTAGAACTAGACATCCCTCTGCAGAGAAACCTTCTCCTAAATAAATAAAGGGTTTCCTGGAGTTTTGAAAAAGATCGGAAATCATTGGAAAAGGTCTCAGGACCTTATTCTCAGTTGCTTCCGAATCCTAAAAGCGAAATGAATAAGATCCTAAGATTAATGTTATCTAGATCTCTCAAATTTTTCCGAACCCCTGCGAAATTCCTTTTAGTGGCCTTTGTTTATTTTCTGTTGGGAAAATTCGGAGAGTCCTTTGGGACTTTTTCGGATTACGCATCTCCCATTTGGCCGGCATCCGGATGGGGACTTGTCACTCCTTTATTATTCGGAAGGATTTCGTACTTCGGGATCTTTACAGGTTCCTTTTTATACAACTGCCAACTCCGACACGCAGATCTTCCGGGACAAGATCTAAGTATTTATTTCGGGGCTGCAATGCTTATCGCCTGCGGAAGCACTTTGCAATCTTTTACGGGCGCTTATTTATACAAAAAGTTTATCCCTGAATTAGATCTTACCAAGAACACTACCTTCGTTCTCAGATTTCTTTGGATAGAAACATTAGTTTGTATCATTGCAGCAACAATCGCATGTTCCGGACTTCTATTCTTAGGGATCTTGGACTTAAAGGCATTTTTTTCTACTTGGATCATTTGGTGGATAGGGGATTCTTTAGGAGTATTCGTATATTTTCCGTTTTTCTTAAGTTGGTTAGGACCGGGAGTTGCGAGATTCCAGGTACATTCTTGGAAAGAAAGTTTGGGGCTAGTTTCCTTCTTAATTTTACTAGGAGGAGGTATCTTTTACTTCTTTAGCATCAACGAAATACCTGCATATTTCCCGCTTTCCTATCTACTGATCGCAGTCATTTCACTAGTCTCTCTCAGATTTGGAGGAAAAGAATCCTCACTAGTGCTTATAATCGTTTCCATTATTGCAATTTTAGGGACCGCACAAGGTCACTCATATAATTTCCCAGCTTCCAAGGAAGTTTCCCTTCTTCTTTTGCAAAGTTTTCTTTCTGCGATCTCAATCGCTTCTCTTCTAGCTTTATCCGTAGTGAAGGAAAGAATGGATGCACAAGCCGAGATATATCTTTCCCATAAAAGATTGGAAGATCTGGTTACGGAAAGGACGCAGGAGCTAGATCGTTCTTACCGTTTCTTAGGAGCAAGCGAAGCAATATACAAGGGTTTATTCGAGAATGTTCCTATCGCAATTTTAGAATGTGATTACTCTGAAGTAAGAAGAATGTTGGGCGAATTGCCTAAGATGTCCAGAAAGGAATTCTCCAAATTCCTAAGAACTAATCCTAAATTCGTTTCCGAGTGTTATGAAACCGTAAGCGTGATAGACGCAAACAAAGAATCGGTCAGATTATTCGAAGCAAGCTCAAAGGAAGAAGTTCTATTTCTCGCCAGGAACTTTTTTCGAAAAGGAAACGAACAGTATTTTAAAAAGCTTCTGACCCGAATACATTTCGGAGCAAGAATACTTCATACCGAAGTTACATTATCCACCTGCAATGGAAAACGATTCGAGGCATCCATTCGTTGGTCCTTGGCACCTGAATTCGAAGAAACATTCTCTTCTACGATCATAACTGTCACAGAGATCACCGATAAAAAACAAGCGGAGAGGCAGTTAAAATCTTCCTTAAAAGAAAAGGAAGTAATGCTAAAAGAGATCCATCACAGAGTAAAAAATAATCTTCAAGTAATTTCCAGCTTATTCAATCTTCAGTCGGAATACGAAAGCGATCCTAAGATCCATGAGGCATTTACTGAAAGCCAAAATCGGATCCAGACCATGGCGTTAATCCATGATGAGCTATACCAATCCAACGATTTGGGAAATGTAGAATTTTCAGTTTATTCCAAAAGACTTGCAGAGAAGATCAGATCCGCTTATAAGATCGGAGCGGAAACAAGAGTGGATGTGATATCAAATCCTATTAATTTAGAGATCAGCATTGCAATTCCACTCGGACTCGCATTGAACGAACTACTCACGAATTCTTTCAAATACGCATTCCCGAATCATTATTCTCCTTCCGAAGAAAGACCAAAGATCCAAGTCAGACTGCAAAAAAAGGAGAAGGTAGTAATTTTAGAAGTTTCAGACAACGGGATCGGTTTGCCCAACGAGTTAAACCCAATCGCAACTCACACATTCGGACTCACTTTAGTTCAAGTTCTAACCAAACAATTGAAAGGAAAATTGGATTTTTCCAGCGTTAAAGACCGGGGGGCCAGCTTCCAAATCCGTTTTGAACTTCCAAATTAGGAAAATTCCTTGCGAACCAGTTCTCCAAATCGGAGTAAGTAGAACATGAGAACAAAGCCTCCTAGTCCGATCGCCAACAGAGCGGAAGCAAGAAGAGAACAGATCTTGGAAGCAGCATTGGATGTATTCTCCGAAAAAGGATACCACGAGGCGGGGATCGCAGACATAGCCGGAAAATTAAACATAGGTCATGGGACCTGTTATCGTTATTTTAAGAATAAATTAGATATCCTACATGCTTTGGTGGATCGTATACTTCTAGGATTATTAGAAGTAGTCCGTAAAGAAAGTCCTGAAAAATCAAATACGATAGAAGAATACAGAAACCAGATAAAGAATATCGGTTTGGAACTATTTCAACTTTTCAGCAAAGACCCAAGACAAGCAAAGATCGTTTTTTTCGAAGCAATGGCCTTGGACGAAACTGTAAAAAGAAAAGTGCAATTGGGAATAGATAAAAGCGCAAGGCTTACAGAGTTGTATCTAAAGAACGGTGTAAAAAAAGGATTTTTAAGAAAAGAATTAGATACTCGTATAGCATCTCAGGCGGTAAATGCTATGATGTTCGAAGGGATACGGATAAACCTTTCTTCCAAGGTGGACTCCAAATTTGCGAAACGTTGGTTGGATGAAATGCCCACCCTTATGTTAGAAGGAATGGGCAAACGTTAAATTTACTTTTTATAATGTAAGGAATTGTACCAGATCTTTTGCAGTCAGTTCCGGAATTTCTTCCATAGGAATATGGCCCGCACCTTCGTAAGTGATGAACTTGGATTTCTGAATATCCTTAGTCCAGTTCTGCGCATATTCTAATTTCAGCCAATGATCTTCTTTTCCCCACATGATTAATGTAGGAGTTTTTACCGACTTGATCTCCTCTGAAATTTTCGGATCGGTAAACTTCTCCCGCGCAGTCCTGAAAAAATAATTATAAGCCTGTCTGTTTCCCTCTCTCCTGGAAAGATCTACATATCTTGTTTTGATCTCAAGTGTGATCTTAGAAGGATCTCCATAGACCTCATCCACACTTTTTTCTACCATAAAACTTGGGAGCATATGGCGTGCAAACGGACTTACTATCGGGTTACTTCCCAAAGCGATCATAGGAGGCATGGGCTGTGCATACCCGGCCGCATCTATCAATACCAACTTTTGGACTTTATTAGGATATTTTAATGCATAATTCCAGGAGATATATCCACCCATAGAATTTCCGACCAAATAAAAAGAATCCACTTTTAGATATTCCAGAAATCGATTTAGGACTTCTACGCCTTCTTCCAAATTTAACTTTTCTAGATCTTCCGGAGGTCCGGTCAAACCGTGGCCTGGAAGATCTAGACGGATAACCCTATAACGAGATTTTAGTAATCCCGCCCAAGCATCCCAAGTATGTAAAGAAGAGCATACCCCATGCAATAGTATAATTACTGGACCTTGGCCTTCATCCCTGTAATGGATATTTAGATCCCCGATCGGAGCGAACTTTGACTCCGAGTTTGCATACTTCGCCTTTAAATCCTCTAATGAATCGGAACCGATCCCTAAAAATCTACAATCAAGTAGAACGATGAGAAGTAACATTAAGCTTATTGTTGTTCTTTTCATAATTTCCCTGTTTAATGAATTCCCATCCAATCGGAATGACAGATCCGTCATTTCAGCCCCAAAGTAAAACATGTTTTTCTTTGAAATTTTTCAGTTTGCCCTATTGACAAAAACTGAATGATATGTCATTCTTATATCCAATCAAGGTGAGGAGTTACAATCCAATGGTTCAAGTGGATGTTTTTTGGGCTTACGGCCTGGGAGCCGGTTATGCAATGGCCGCAGCTCGCCAAATTAAAAAATTGCAGGCAGGAGAAACCACTGCAGGTTCTCTACCTTCTGTCAAAAAGGAAGAGAAGAAGCTTCCATTTTGGAAGAATACCTACTTCATCTCCAACCTTCTTTATTTAGGTTTATTATTCGCACCTTCCGGTCTGTATCTGGTTTGGCAGTTTACAAGTTGGGAAACAATGCATGCTGGGGGCAAGTCAATGCCAGGTTGGCTTGTGGCTCTATTCGGTTTAACGAATATTTCCCAAGGAATTTTAGGCTTCTGGGTTGTGTGGAAATTATTAGAAGCCGGAAAAAATTTCTTAGCGTATCTGCAAGTTCCTGCAGGTTACTTCGGAATGTTCTTCATCCTAGTTCATGGATGGGATGGAACGGGTTATAAAAGATTTTTCTCAGAGTCGGTGGAGCAATTTCAAACCTGGACTTGGGCAACAGCAATCAACTGGTTAACCTCTGATGTTGCGATCACCCTATACGTAATGGGAGTGATCTTAATTCCGATCCTGATCGTTTCACTTTTGAAAATCGAAAAAGAAGGTTGGGAATTAGGTGGTTCCGGAGAATTTTCCGTCAAAAAATCTACTTCCGGTCTTGCTTCTACGATTGCGTTCTTAGGGACAGTTTTTGTAGGCGCATTGGGATTTGCGATTATCTCCAGTGTGATTATTCATCAACTGGGTTGGATACTCGGAGCAACCGTTTCCGTTTTAGTGATTTATGTTTTAGGAATTTCTAAATTTGGATTATTCCCGATCTTATATAAAAGCGTTTTACAATCCGAATCTGAAACCGGCGGTAAACTACAAAGCGTTCGTTCTGCTGCCTAAGAAGCGCCTTCTTTAGAACCGTTCAAATTTTTCGCTCTGGAGGGTTTAATCCCCCAGAGCTTTTTTGTATTCTTCGATTAGAAGATCCGGATTTTCTCTTCCGATAGAAATTCTGATCAAACTTGGATCCAGTCCAACTTCTTTCAAAAATCCTCTGCCTGATTCTGTGGAAACTAACTCATAATGGGCGAGATACATGTACAACATATTCAGTGTGAATTCCGTCCCGAAACTAGGTCCTTTTAACAATCTTAAAGAATTGTAAAATGGTTCCAATGGAACTCCAGGCTCGATCGTGATCACTCCGCAATGAAGATCTTTATTTCTTGCGATCTTAGAAAAATTCCCGTGATTTTCTTCGGAGCCGCTCCAATGAACCGCCTTGATCTTTGGATGATTCGAGAAGAAGTTTGCGAGTATCGCAGCGTTCCTTCCTATCTCTTTGACTCTTTCAACATAACCTTCTAACTCGAAGGACATACGTTCACAATCCCTGATATAAGGAGTTTCCAAAAACTCGGGAGTATCCTTCTTTAATATTTCAAAATATGGAGAAGAAGGGTTCAAAAACAATGCACCCATCATCACATCTGCGTGTCCGGACGCAAACTTGGTCAAACTTTCCACGATCACGTCCGCATAAGGAGAAAGATCCACAACTGCGGAGCCCGCCACGGAGATATCTGCTATTAATGGGATTCCGTATTTTTCTAAAAGTTTTTTGAGTTCGGGGTAATCGGGGACTTGGATGAGAGGATTTGTAGGAGATTCCGTAAGGATTGCGGCAACTCTATGGCCTTCTTTAGAAAGGAATTCTTCTAGTTCTTTTAAGTCGACCACATCGTGGAATATATGAGAACCTCTAGAATATTTTTCTAATATTCTAATATTATCAACGTACAACCATCCGAGCCTAAGCCAGATATCTTTTCCTTCTTTCGCACGGACTTTATCTAAGGTCCTAAAAGCAGCATAGACTGCGTTCATTCCGGAAGTTGCCAGATAAACTTGCAGGTTTTTACCCGGATACAAAGCGGATAACGATCCTTCTACACTTTGATAAGGTTTTTCTTTTCTGGATTCTTCTTGATAAACTGAATCTATAAGTCCTTTCTTGAATAAGTAATCTTCTGCTTTGCGGGAAGATAATAAACAGCCCGTATGTTGGATGAAAGATAATATTTTGGATTCGTTTTCTTTATGAGGAGGAATCGTTAAGGTGATGATCCCTTCGTCTTCAATGATTCTTGCTCCTTCTATTCCAAAAAAGGAAACAATATGATCGGCAGCTTTACGAGAGTTTACGATAAACTGAGGGCCGTCGACTCCCTTAGTCTCTCTGTTATGATCTAGGATTTTTTCTACATAAGCATGGGCAACAAAACGAGGATATCCCGCTTTTAATCTGGATAGAGTTTCCGTTCTTTTTTCTTCGTAACCTATTACGTCCGCGACTTCCGGAAGGCTCATAGAAACCGCATGTATATTTTCGAATGGTATTCTTTCCCCGCAGATCCTTCGATGCGGTTCTTCTATCTCTAGTATCATATTCTGATTACCATCGCAAAATTATAGGCGGAAACATCAACTTTATTCGGCTGTACGAACGAAAGTCTAAAACGATTCTAATTTGTTTGTGAGTTTGCGAGACGTTTGACTCTGTCTTCTTCCGTTAAGGCGTTAATCAAATCGTCCAGATCTCCTTCCATTATAGCAGAAAGATTATGACTAGTGAATCCGATCCTATGGTCTGTACATCTTCCTTGCGGAAAATTATAAGTTCGTATTCTTTCGGATCTATCTCCAGAACCGACCATCTGTTTTTTGAGAGCATCAGCCGCGGCCTTCTTTTCTTCTGCCTGCTTTTCTAATATCCTGGCGCTCAAGATCCTCATCGCTTTCGCTTTGTTTTTGTGTTGGGATTTTTCATCCTGACAAGCAACTGCGATCCCGGTCGGAATATGAGTAATCCGAACCGCAGAGTCTGTGGTGTTAACGTGCTGACCGCCGGATCCGGATGAACGATACACATCCACTCTCAGATCATTTTCGTTAATATTGATCTCCGATTCTTCCGCTTCAGGTAAAACGGCAACAGTCACAGCGCTTGTGTGAATCCTTCCTCCGGATTCCGTTGCAGGAATTCTTTGCACTCTATGAGTTCCCGCTTCGAATTTAAAAAGATCATAGGCCCTATCGTTTTCCATCGCGAAGATGATCTCTTTTAATCCGCCTATCCCGGTTGGAGAAGAATCTATGATCTCATGACGGATACCGTGTTTGTCCGCATACTTGGTGTACATTCTAAACAGGTCGGAAACGAATAGTCCTGCTTCTTCTCCACCGGTCCCTGCTCTTATCTCGAGCAGTATATTTTTGCCGGAATTAGGATCTGGAGGAAGAAGTAGGATCTCCAACTCCTTTTCCAAACTTTCTATCCTTTCTTCCGCTTCTTTGCGCTCTTCTTCGTACATAGAGCGCATATCCCCGTCTTTTTCGGTTTTTAAAAGTTCTTCGGCATCTTTTTTGTTCTGAATTAACTTTTGGTATTCGGTAATTTTATCGAATAAGGGCGTGAGTCGGGAACGTTCCTTATAAAGTCGTTTTAAATCATCCGGATTGGACGCAGTCGTGAGTTCGTCCGATATTTTGAGGTATTTTTGTTGTATTTTTTCTAGTCTGTCTAACATAGAAACCGTATCCCATTGCCTTGGTACCTTACTCCTCTACATGGAAAACTACAATTCGATTCTCTCCGCAGTTTCCGATCAGATACTGAATCTTTTATCCGGACTACATTCCTATCGCAGCCCTTACGCTAAGACCGTAGGATCGCCGGATGAGCTCATCCAAGAGTTGACCCAAAAATCATCTCTCCAAACAGGAGCTGCAAGTGCTGCTCTCGCCCTTCCCCAAGGACGTTTGGGACTTGTTACATTGGCTCCGGAAATTATTTTAGTCTTAAGGCTCCAAGGTAAATTGGTAAAAGACATCGCCGCTTTATATGGAAAAGAGCATCAGGTGACTCCCGAACTTATGGCTTATTGTTTGTTCAAGGACAAGACCTCATTCTTCCGGAACGTCTTAAAAGATGCAGGGGCTCGGGTGTTGATCCGACCGATGGCTTGGAACCTTCTGCAGGATGCTACATACCAGATCGCAAAGAGTTTGATGAAAGGGAAAAAGTTTGCAAAACCTAAAAACGGATTTTGGCTACCGATTTTCGGATCCTTACTTTCGGGAGGATATTCCTTTTTGGAAACTCGTAATGTAGCTGCCAGAGCTCGAAAATTATTTTCAAAAGATATTATCAGCGTCCAATCGGACGAGCCTTGGGCTGAGGAAACTGCCTGAACTCAAAATCCACGTTCTATAAAATGATCAGAGCCTTATCTTTCATATTGTTGGTTTTTCTTTCCTGGAATTGTAAAAGTAAACAGGAAAGTTTAATTGAAGAGATCCAAGAACTACTGGAAGAGCAAAATTTCGAAAAGGCGTCCGGTATGTTAAAGGATTATCTGGTAAAACCGAAATCCGACGACGAAATTCTTTCCTCCGAAAAACCGGAAACTCCTAGGATCGTCGAGCTTTCTTATGACAGAAAAAGATTAGTATATCTAGAAGATAGCAAACTAATTTGGAGAGATGCAAGCGACGGATCCAGTGGCTCTAAAAGTCTAGATGAGGTCCCTGCCTCTCTTGCAGTTTCATTAAATGCGAACTTCGCTTTGGCGGAATACCCGATGACGAACGGTTGCCGCTTGTTCGCTATTTCATTAAAAAATAATGATCTTCATTATGAATCCGGGGCGCAGATCTCTTGTAGGAACAGAGGTGGGATCTCAGACGACGGTTCTAAAATTTACTACTTCGTAGATAACCAACTCTATGAGGAAAAAACGGTGGAGCCAAGAACTCCCAAGTTGGTAGTCTCAAAAGAAAAGATCGTTCCACCTTTTACCGGACTTAAAGCCAGATTCTATTTGTATCCGATCGGAAAGGATTTTCTACTTTTCTCCGGAAACGCAGGTTCTTATTATTTATACTATTTCCAACCGGAAAAAAAATCGGTGGAAAGAATAGACCAAGAAGTCATCAGTCCTTTGATCTATTACGGCACCGGGGATTCCGCATACTATTTAGGCGGCTCAATCGGCAGGCTTCATTTAAGAAGGTTACAATTCGGAAAAGGCAAACCTTCTAGCAGTAAACTATTTACGATCAGCAGAAAAGAGATCAATCCTTGGAAGCTTCCGGGCAAAAACGAATTCGTTTCCAACTATTCAGGAAAAGTCCATCTTTGGGGACCTTCTCGCAAAAGCCAGGTTCTACCTTTGCTTTGTGAAAGGATCTGGCTTGTGGATCAGAACAAGGTTCTTTGCGAGAATGAAAAAGGTGGATTGTATCTTACCAATTTGGATTTTCCGGAAGAAGATTGGAGAATTCTCAAATTGTACGAAGAGGCTAGAGACAAATAATTCTTTAAAAAAAGATATTAATGATCAGGGTTCCTTTTTGGCCTTCACTTGGCTCCGGTGAACCATAACGTGTCTTTGCAAAACTTTTTGCAGGAAATTCTTGGTTATAAGCTTTGCCCGAAAACTGAACCTGACCACCGGATTCGAAAGAAGAATTTTTAATCCATTCTCTGAACTTGCCTTCGTCCTCTTGAGAACCTAGTCCGATCAATTTGCTTACGTAAGTCTTTTTAACGATCTCTTCCATTTGAGGGGATTTTAGATCCTCGGTGAATAAGATCCCTAATCGGGCGGAAGGTAAATTTGCCACCCATACTTCCGGAAGGATTTCTTTTTCAGAACCTACTACTTGTACACTTTCCGATTTTTGAGTAGAGGTCCTTAACAAAGAACCTTCTGCAAACTTTCCGGAAGGATCAAATATATACGCTCTTTCTTGCCATTCGCCATGCTTGATGGAAAGTTTTCCTTCTTTTACTTCGGGAGAAGGTAAACAAATCGAACCTGCTATAATGGAAACCCCGTACATCTTTGCTAGGTCTCCGAAAATCCTTTCGTATCTTTCTTTGGAATCTTGTGCGATCTCAAAAGATACCGCTTCTCCGTCGAATACACGGGAAAAGTTTTTAACGGAGATCCTTTGGAAGAATAATGCCCAATTCCAAGCTGAGTCGATATTTTCCGAATCCAAAAGTTCCTTTCTGGAATCCATTAGGAAAAAGTAATTTCCTATTTCAGGAGGAAACGCGACGACTGTGGAATTTTGGAGCCAACCTTTTTCCTTTGCAAGAGCAAGAGGTTCTTCTAACCAGGCTCTAAATCTATCTTCTCGAGTGAAATACTCCGGTTTGAATTCCAACTGAACGATGAGTAAATTTCCGGACCTTCTGTCCCAACCCAAGGAAACTGATTTGATCTCTTTTTTAGAGATCCTTTTTTGGAATTCCTCTTCGCTTAAGGAAACTGCGGAAAGTAACCAGCCGATAAATGCGAAGATCGGGACAAGAACTAAAGATGCGAGTGCATTCCTAACGAACGGGCTCATGCTATCCATCCTTTAGGATCTAATTTGCCATCAGGGATCAGAGGAACATATTCTTTTTGGTACAATTGTAAAGCGTCCAACATATATTCGAAAAATAAAGGTTTTGGATCGTAAGTGGCTGCGTCCACCCAAGCAATATAATCATGCTCGTCCGAAAGAACGATCTCACCGGATATAAATTCTCCATGATAAGCAACGATCACGCATGGATGATTACCATCGCTAACTCTATGTTTGTGAATTAGGATAGGTCTTGGGTGGATCTTGATCTCGCAGGAGTCCCCCATTTCTTCCTTTAACTCTCTGGACAAACTTTCCAGCCAGTCTCCGTAAAATTCGTCCTCGTTCATCCTGCCACCGGGAAGGTCCCCGAATCCGGATTTGCGGTCTCTAAGAATGAGAAGTTCTTTTCCTTTTCTCAAAAAAACCTTTTGTGTGATTTGAAAAAAACCGTGTTTGCTCAAAGTTTTTTATTCCTTCCGCAGCAACCCATAGGGAGCAAGTCAGTAAATACTCGCTCAGGAAGCTTTATGTCTGACAACCACTTTTATATTCTCTGGTTTTCGTGCGTCTGTATACGCTTCCGGGATAGATCCGGAATCGTATTCTTTGCTAATCAAGTTTTTGGAAACCGATTTTAAAAATCCTGGCTCCGATACCAAATATTCCCTTGTCCGAACAAAATCTCCGCATCTACTTGTGCTCAAAATCCCGCCACTAACAATCCAATCTAAGAACAAATTAGATTCCCGTTTTGCAGACTTAGGGACCAAAATAAAACCTCTAGGTCGAACCAGGGATTTTTCTTCCTTATTATCTGGACGTATCACTAAGTCCAACTCGGAAGAAGAGTCTACAATTGCAAAATCGAATCTAGGCAACGGACTTGGAAAGTTTTCGGACTCTAAGAATTTATTTCCTTCTTCTAAGGAACCGGTAAAGATCCGGATCCGATCCTGATTTTCCAGATCCTCCAAGAGATCTTTTTCTTCTTTGTTTAAGGAGGCAGAAGAAGAAACAAAAACCCAAGCAGGAGATATCGCTTTGATCCCCCAAATTAGATCCAAAAAACCGGACTTAAGATTTGTAACGGAAATCTCATCGACCACCAACTCGGTGAGATGAGTAATACCAAGAGATGCCTGACCATTTGTAGTCTTTCTATGAATTTCTTTTCGGGTAAGATAGATGCTAGTTTCTAATCCGGAAGGTGAACCCGTGGTTTCGTAGACTAGATCGAAAGCGTTTTTATAATCCGACCAAAACGCAGTTGTTGGAGTTCCTACTTTCTTTTGGAATAACAGACCATCTTTTACTTCTCCTTCTCCCAAATCGGAAAAATACAAAACCTGATCCGCACCCATTTTCAAAGATAGGTCCGCCAAGTTTTGATGTCGGATGAATGAAACAATTTCGTAGTTTAGTTTTTTTCTTTTTCTATATAGATCCAATGCTGCGATCACCAAAGAACCCAATCGTCTAGGACCTAAGACTGCGATTTTTCGGAGCCCGGCACCTGTCCTGTTAACGGAGACTTCAACACCATGCAAAGAAGCGGCAAACGGCTCCAAGAGAACAGCTTCCATATCTTCTAATTGTTTGGTTTCTACTAAGTTTCCTTTGGGTGCGAGAATATAAGGCCCAAATCCCCCCGGTAAACGATCTATTCCGAGCACCATTCTGGTTGGGCTATGTGTTGGGATCCCAGCCTGACAGAAAGGATCCGCTTCTTCCCCCCTAGAAACTACCGTATCATTAATTTCTAATACGTATTTTTTTCCGGTGAGATAATCGGATGCGACCACTTCGTGGCCAATGATTTGAGGAAGTGAAAAAGGCAAAAATCTGCGGTCCAGATCGGTGGAACAAATTCCGCAGAGTTCGGTTTTGAGAAGTCTGTAACCTTTTCCAAGTTCTAAATAAGAAGAAGAATTCCTTAAAATCTTCCAGCCCGATTCTTCTGAGCCTTTCATTTCATAGACTGAATTGGAGAAAGAATCGTTTGAATTGTATTCGTAAGCTGTAAACCGGACTTCTATCAACTATCTCGCCCCGACAAAAAATCCTAAGATCAAGAGTAAGACTACGAATACTAAGTTTAAAGCAAATCCGGTATGCAGTTCTCGTTTGATCTTATTATTCAAAAAATACGCGGTAAATACAACGGAAATGAATCCACCTAAGTGAGCCCAATGTGCGACTTGGTCCCTAGAAAATAAATTTGTAATATCAGAATATACCATAAGCCAGGCCACTGCAAAAACAGGAAAAGGATAACTTCTCTTTCTAACACGAATGGAAAATGGAGAGAGCAAAGCAGCAACCGCAGCTAACCCAGACACAGCTCCCGAAGCTCCAATAGCGGGTTGATTTTCTCCTAAGATCATTCCTCTTACAAAAGAATCCAAACCACCTGAAACAAGCGCCCCCATAAAAAAGAAAAGTAACCATTTTGCTTGGCCTACTTTATATTCCACGATCCTTCCTAAAAAAAATAGAAAGATCATATTCCAAAATAAATGAGTGAAGTCCGCGTGTAAGAATACCATTCCGATCCATTTCCATGGATAAAATTCTCCCGGCCGACTGATGAAGAATGCGTTTATTATTTCTTCCGGAACAAATACTGTAAGTAAGATCTGAGAAATACTGATGAGCGCTACAATAAATGCAGTAAGAGGAAATTCGAAAATAAAGGCCTTCATTTAGACCCTCTCTGGATATAATAATTCATATAAGCTTTAAGCATTGTCTTGAGTTCTTGTAAGATCCCGTCTGCAAGCGCACTGTCTTGCCTTTCTCTGAGCCAACGGCTAAGAACGGAATCGGATACTTCCACCATGATCCTGGACATGACCATCATTTCCTCTTTTTTCTTCATCCAAGGAATGACCCCGAAAAATAACTCCGCGATAAAATTGGCGATTGCCCTGTTATTCTCTCTATCTATGCTTACTAACTCGGGATCTAAATTTTTATTCGACCACATAGGTATAAATCCAGGCTCTGATTTATAAAGTTGAGCGAATGCATCTATGAGTTTATCCACTAGATTTTCCCAATCAGCCTTGTTTGGCTGAGTATCTAGAAAATTCAGGATCATAGAATTCACTCTTTCCAAATGCCTTTGCCCGACCGCTTTTAAGATAGCATGTTTATTCGGAAAATATTGGTATAAGGAACCGATAGGTATCTCGGCCCTCTGCGCGATCAGATTTGTAGTGAGTCCTTCCGTTCCGACCTCGTCTAAAAGATCGGCGACTATATCTAGGATATATTCCACCCTCTCTATAGCTCTTTTTTGAGAAGGTGATTTTCTCAGATTTAACTTAGAGTTTTTCTCTTTTTGTTTAGAGGAAGTTGGCGATTTCTTTTTTGCGATTTTGGGCAAAGACGTTCCCCGGTTCTAAGTCGGTTTCTTACTAAAGAACAGAAAACATGGATTCTATCAAGAAAACTATTTCACGCCATAGTAGCGAAGAATATGCCGGAGGCTAGTTAAGTAAGAAGCTCCGAATAGATTGATATGCACAAGAACAGGATACAACTGCCAGAATTGGATCCTATCCTTTAAATTGCCCGGGTCATCCAAACCCGCTGTAGCCAGAATGTCTTGCATCTCTTCCAAATTTAAAGGACTTCCGAACAATTGTAACATCGCAAGATCTTGTTCCGGATGCGAATACGCCACGGATGGATCGATCAGATAGGCAAAACCGTTCTTACCTTGCAAAACGTTTCCTGACCAAAGATCTCCATGAACCATTCTAGGTTTTATATGGTCCAATCCCCAATCTTCCGAAAACTTATCGAAAATATCACGGATCGCAAACGAATCTTTATCTGTCAGAAGTTTTCTTCCTTTTGCCAGCTCTATCTGAGGCTTCAGTCTTCTTTCCCAATAGAACTCTCTGAACGTGGAAAACCAACCGTTGGCTTGGTTTAAAGAGCCTATAAAGTTATCTCTTTTCCAGCCCCAAGAACCGAATTCGTTTTTATATAAATTCTTTAAACTTGCGATCAGATCCTCTCTAAATCCAGCGGAAGAACCTGTTTGCACAAATTCCATCGCAAGAAGGGAAACTTTTCCTAAATGAACTGTTCCCAGATACTCCGGAACTCGTACGCCCAGCCTACAAAGTTGTTCCAGACCTTCTGCCTCAGATTCGGCCATTTCTTTTTTAGGAATGATCTTAATAGCAAGCTGAGAACCGTCAGGCAATTTTACCTTATACAGTTCGAATAAGCTGGTAGAATGAAGAGTGATCTCCGCCCTTTTGGAGGAAGATAAAATACCAAGACGATCTAATCCGTCTCGGATCAATTCACCCATTCCCGTATTCGTGATTGCCATCATTCGCATCCTACCTAATTCTTCGACCCTGGCTGTGTATTTAAAATCGGAGATCAAACCTTCAGGATTGAAGAAAAATCAAGGATCAGCTTCCTTAATATTACAGGACGGATAAATGAACCTCTTTTCAAGGCTTAGATCCGTATTTACCTACGTCATTTGTATTTCCCTATGTCCCTTATCGGCTCGGGAGAATGTGTGGAAGTATACTATAAGCCAGGATCTAAACCTCTGGGAAGAATATGCAAAAAAATATAAAGTTAAAAGGACTCGCATTTTGGAGGTTAGGGTTTTAGGACCTTATCTGAATCCGTAAACAATTTTGACTTTATAACTTTTCCCGTTTTCGTCGTTAATATTACTGGTACCTCTAAACTCCATAATTCTTTTGGATTCCATATCATATACCAAATCTATCGGTTTTACGAATACGGAAAGGATGGCGCTTGCTATTTTCATTCTTAAGAATAAGGCCGGCTTACCTTTGTATTCCCCTTCTTTAATTTTTTCGACGGAGAATTGAAATTTGTCTCTTTCTACCGGAACTAAAAAATGAAAATTTATTTTTTTACCGGACATGAGCTCATCCCAATGATCGATAACGAAATAATCGAAACCTCCATCCAAGGCGGATAAGCCGCTGCCATCTATGGATTTTTCTTGGATCGTATCGCTTAATTTTCTTCGGGCGAATAGTTTAACGTAGTTCCCATCCTGCAATGTCCCTCCTTCCAGATATCCGTCTCTATAGTCCTCCAATTCAAATTCAGGAATGGTTCTGCTTTTTGAAAAACTGATCTTCTTTTTCGCAAAAGTTTTTCCTTCCGCGTCCTTATACGTAATTATAGAACTAACATGTCTGCCGTTCTCCCAGACCTCTTCGTGAAAGTCCTTATACAATAGATTGCCGGTCTGCAAATCATAAGCGATCCCATTATACCTGATTTTTCCGCGTTCTGTTGAATAAAGAGGGGATATCAAAAGTAAAATGAAAAGAGCAAAAATCGATTTAAACATGCTTCAGGAACCTCCGTCGAATTTTCGTAATCATTGCAAAAATCCGGACCACAAATTGTTATTAAGACTGGAAATAAATTTCATACGTTCGAAAAAGTTATTCGAATTTAGCTATTTTTTTATTTCCAGGCGGAATAAATAAATGAATCGAAAACTCTTCCTGTTGCTCCTAATTGTAACATCCATCGGATCTTCTAACTTCTGTTCCAAAATTTTAGGACCTAATTCCAAGCCTGGGTTAGTAGTGATTTTCCTGACCGGAAAAGTAGAAGTAGAAAGAAACGGAAAGCTCATCCCTATTTCTTTAGGAAGCGTCTTACAAAAAAACGACACCATCAAAACAAACAGTGGAACCCTCGATCTTCAGACCGGCCTGGGCCACGTAATCCGCTTAAAATCTTATACCAATCTGAGTATTGATTCTCTTCACGGAGATCTTTCGGAAGAAACTTCTCTTGCGGTAAAAACCGGGCTTCTTCTTGTAAAAACAAATAAGTTGAGTAGGAAAGAACAGTTCAAAATTTCCACACCGACCGCTATCGCTGGTGTTCGTGGGACTGCATTCTCGTTCGAAGTCGTACAAGGCACACTTCCAAAAATCAAAGTTTATGAGGGAATGGTTGCCATGACCTTAAAGGCTCCAGTTAGCCAGGAAATCCTTGCAGATAAAATCGCGGAAAATCCGAACTACCAAAAGTTCCAGAAATTGTTGGAAGAAAACGAAATCGTGATCTCTGAAGAAGAAGAGGCGGAAGTCAAACCTGAATTCGACCAACTTGCTCAAACAATCTTGAATCGATTGGATGATGCTGCAATCGCACAAAGTATCGAAAGTTTTAGAAGTGATTTACTTCGTACTGTTCAAAAAGGAAAATTCGAAAAAGATCCTAGAGAAAGTGCCGATCTGGAAACCTTAGTAAAAGTAAACGAAGACCTGATATCCGGTAGTTTGGACAACAAAAGTTTAGCAAAAGAAATAGAGAAGGAGCAAGGCGAAAAACTGAATATAGCTCTAGACAAGTTGGAATCGGATGCAGGTTCTCGAAAACTAGACTCCGAAGAAGAGATCAAAAAATATTACAGTGTTTTAGAATCAATTCATAAGTTGGACAAAACAATTCTATACGGAGCAGTGGTAACTCAGGTAGGAAATACGATGTTGGTGCATTCTACCAAAGGGATCTACCGTTTGAATGTTGCCGAAGTGGAGTATATCCAATATAAAAACTTTGACGTGGTTACTAAAAAGAAAAAGTAATCGTTCCATAGGCCGGTTTGTATTCATTGCAAATCGGCTAAGCCTTCATTTTTTCCTTTCCATTCTCCTTCCTATTCTAAAATTCTCTCAGAAGAACCTATGAGAAAGAAAATACTTCTGCTCGGCTCAGGCGAGCTTGGAAAAGAATTCGTAATCGCAGCCCAAAGATTAGGCCAATATGTAATTACAGTCGATAGTTACGATGGCGCGCCCGCCATGCAGGTCGCTCATGAAAAAGAAGTCATCGATATGTTGGATGGTAACGCATTAGATCAAGTCGTTGCCAAACATAAACCGGATCTAATCGTTCCGGAAATTGAGGCAATCCGAACCGAAAGATTTTACGAATACGAAAAACAAGGTTACCAAGTAGTTCCAAGCGCCAAGGCAGCTAACTTTACGATGAACCGTAAAGCAATCAGAGATCTTGCTTCCCAAACCTTAGGTCTAAAAACCGCTAAGTATAAATACGCTTCCACCTTCGAGGGATTAAAGGAGGCAATTGCGACCATAGGTATACCTTGTGTTGTAAAACCTTTGATGTCTTCATCCGGAAAAGGACAGTCGGTTATCAAAACGGAGTCGGATATCGAGCCGGCTTGGATCGCTTCTCAAACTAAAGGAAGAACCGGCGCTTCAGAGATTATAATAGAAGAATTTATTTCCTTTGAATCCGAGATCACTTTGTTGACTGTAACCCAAAAGTCTGGAAAAACTTTGTTCTGTCCTCCTATCGGCCATAGGCAAGAAAGAGGAGACTACCAAGAAAGTTGGCAACCTGCAGAGATCAGCGATTCACAACTTAAATCAGCTCAAGAAATGGCGGAGAAGGTCACGAAAGATCTGGGCGGCGCTGGCATTTGGGGAGTAGAGTTTTTCTTAACCAAAGATGATGTATACTTTTCGGAACTTTCCCCCAGACCTCATGATACCGGAATGGTTACTTTGGCCGGTACTCAAAGTTTTAACGAATTCGAATTGCATGTAAGAACTATTTTAGGTCTTCCTATTCCTGAAATTCTTTTGGTAAGAAGAGGGGCAAGCGCAGTCATTCTCGCCCAAACGGAAGGCCAAGTCCCGAATGTCCAAGGATTAGATAAGGCTTGCGAAATGCCTGAATCTGATTTGAGAATTTTCGGAAAACCGATCACCAAAAAATACAGAAGGATGGGAGTAGCTCTTACCTATTCCGATAAAGATGAATCCATCTCTATGCTTCGTAAAAGAGCAGTTTTGATCGCATCGAAGATCAAAGTAGATTAATAAAGTAGGACCCGACTAGGTCGGGTCCGGTACCATGTTTCCATAATATTGCAGAAGTTCGGGTTCTAATGCCTTGATCTGACCGTTTTCTTTTTTGATAAACTTTCTGGAATTTAAGACCTTAAGTCCACGATCCATAATTTCCGAAACGTCCTTGGTCAGATAATTTCCTTTTCTGGTTAGGATCATTTCTTCTATCATCTTGCTAAGATCGGAAGAACTGATCTCTCCACCAGCTTCCATCAAAAGTTTTGCTACTATGTGATTAGGAAGAATTTTATGGTGAGCCTGCCAAGACCTGGAGATCTCCATAGAAATAGAAAGAGTAGGATCATCTTCTTGGATATATCTAGAAACCGGAATCGGTTCGCAGAGATCCATATACACTTCCGTTCTTTTAAATAAGAAATCCCTAAAAGAAAGATGAGTATCTTTTCCTGCAAACTCCACATCTTCCGGGACATTTTCGTAAGAAAGAACAATAGGAACTACGATCACTTCGCTTCCAGTATGTTTAAACGCATCCACAGATGTGGAAAGGATCCCGGTCTTGATCGGAATAATTCCGCCTGTTCTGGACCTTGTTCCTTCCGGATATACCAATGTTGGAATTCCAGCTTCCAGCATCATGGTGGAATATTGGGTTAAACATTCCAAGTACAGAAGATTTCTATTCCTTTTTCTATCCACCATATATGCGCCCAAGGATTTTAAAACCCTTGCAAGTCCGGGCGTTCCCATTACTTTTTTATCAGCAGCGTATCTTGGAACGGGAAGTCCGAGCCATCTCAGACCGAAAGCGACTTCAATAGAATCCAAATGGGACCTATGAGTTGGAGTGTATAAAATATCATATCTGGAAGCAAGAGCTTTGATCTCTTTGATATTACCGCCGATCTTAGGAAGTCCTCCTCCAGGTTTAAAACCACCGATAGCAAAACGTGCAGGAGCTACCAAATGAATGAGGGACTCCCTAAAAAGAGGGCTGTATTCATCCGAAATTTCGGAAACATAAAACTCCACTAAACGATCCAAGTTCCTACTTTTTCCGTTTTCATAAGCTCTTTCTGCTTCTTTCCATAGCTCAATTTCTTTCGGAAGAAGCATCAAATCCGTTCCCGCCTCCGTCTCTACAGCTTCAGAATATCTTTTTTCCAATGACTTGATCTGTAATCCGGACTGTTTTAAGATCCGATCCGACAACCCAGGCTGGGAATGAACATGTCGAAGCACCCTTCTTCTTAACGCTTGTTGGAATTCCTTCCCGGATGCCAGAGACAATCCGAACCTTTTACGAGCTGTCCTAGAGATATTCCTAATATCGTCGCTGGTAGATTTAGAAACGAATCGGATCATCTCCGTAGGAGAAACTTTTCGCGTAAGGACTTCGAAGAGAGTCGTAAAAAGCGGGAGTTCCACTTTTTTCTCTTCCGCCAGATCCAAAATGGTAGAAAGCGCATAGGCTCCTTCTACATGCGTTTCACTCTGACTCATTTCTTTTTGGATAAATTCTTTCGGATTTAAAAATAACTCGATCCTTTCGAGAAGGTTTGGAGAGTCTTCCCCTGAGATCAGTTTGCGGATAAATCTTTGTCCGTAAGCTCTGTTCCGACTAGCTCTGGAAGTCGCAGTGGTGATCAGATCGGCGAGTCCGAATTCCATAGCAGGCTTTGTGGGAAGTTCCAAAGCATTTAACAGACTAATTATTTCCGAAAAACCTAAGCTGATCAACTCGCCTTCAAAATTGGATCCACATTCTGGAATTCCATTCACAAGACCACAAGCGATCGCTATCGGATTTTTCATCACCCCGAATAACTCTAGGGTCCGAATATCTTCAAAAGTTTTAATATGATTTTTTGGACCTGAAAAAAGATCTTCCATGATCTCCGAAGCTCTTTCTCCTGTGGATGCAATCGAGAAAAAGCTATGTTTTCCTTTAGCCATCTCAGCCAGAAGATTCGGTCCTGCCACGGCAACATATTCCATGTTCAGGCTTTCTTTCATCTCTCTGACTTTGATCACGTAATCGGAGAAAGTAATAGCATTCGTTTTTTTACGAGTAGAAGTGGAAACCAAACCTTTGGTGAAAGAAATGATAGTATGTTCTTCTTGTTCGGAAAGATATGAAGAGATCCTATCGATCACACTTTCTTTTTGTCTGGAAGGAACAGCGATAACGATAATCCAAGAACCTTGCGATAAAAAATCGAAATCATTTGTAACGATAATATTGTCAGCAAGCGGAACAAATTCTTCCAACAATTCTGCGGATCTATCTTTTTGAAGACGATCCGCCTTCTTCTTATCGAAGTACCAAAGAAAAAGTCGATCAGCTCTTTCTGCCAATGATACTGAAAGATGAACTCCCATCGGCCCGCCTCCGAAGACGGCGATGTTTTTATGGCGGACTCGAGTTTCTTCCAATTCGTTCATCTATTCGTTCCAAATTTAATTTTTATATCCGGGATACTTTTCAATAAGACTAGAGGAAGAAAACCAATAAAATTTCTCCACTTTTACGATTGCGTTTCCTGATGAAACCGAGAGCCTAGCGGAAAGCCGATCTTGGCGACTAAAGTCAGACTATTTCCCAAAATGAAAAAAAGACTCATCATACATTTTTTCTGTATTTTTCTTTTGGGTCTTTTAGTGATCGATTGTTCAACTTACTGGTCTCATCGAAAAAAAGATTTAGCGGACGTTTTTACTGCGGGAGTGGAGACTCCGGGTTACGGAGTTGGGGTTAGGATCGGACCTCTTGCAACCGGATTCGTTTTCCAAGGCGGAGAATCGGAACCGGGAAAAAGAGACTTAGGCACCGGGTACGGATTAAGAGGTGGAACTTACGGACCGTATAGATCCCAACAATTGATCTTTGGATTTTTGGGCGGCGAAAAGTTCCATTCCATGCCTCCGACCGAGACTTCTCCGCAAAAAGAAGAAACAAAAGAACAAAATCCCAAAACAAATGATAACTTTTTATTACTTCCGGAAAATTCTGAATCTGAACAGGACCCAAATCCTACTCCAGAACTTTCCGACGAAAGACTAAATTCTAAAAGTTACGAAATTAAATATTTACGTTTTTATAATAATCCGGTCTCGGAGAGAAGAAAGGCTAAAAAGGAAGCCTTCTTTCGAAAATATTTAGAGAGTCTAGATCCTCAAAAAAAGAACGAGGCAATCCAGACATTCTTGGCCCAAAATCCTAAAAACAAAGACGATTATCCTTCCTCATTTTTATTCGAAGTGGAATTCTATATTTCCATTCGATACGGTATTCGAGTAGGATTTAATTTCGGAGAATTTTTAGACTTTCTTTTAGGATTTGCGGGGATTGATCTGATGGAAGACGATATCTGAAAATAAAAAAGGCCGCTGAAAATCGCGGCCTTTTTTGTAGATATAAAGTCGGGTCTAAAGTTTTAAGACAGACTATATGTCTAAGTTCGAATCAGAGTTTGTATTCGTATTTTCTGATCACTCCTTTTTTATCTACAATCACTTTGATAAACTTAGTGCTATCATCCACTCTAGAAGGTTTTTCAGATAAAGTTTTATACGAATTTTTTTGGTAAGTGGTGGATTCAAGATACCATTCTAAAACGGATCCATCTTGCGTGTTTTCTTCGAATGTAGGAGTTCCTAAAACAGCTTCTGCTTTTATTCTTTTATCTCCTTCCTTGATCATATTCGCTTCTACAACACGAATGTCTGAATTCGGAACGTAAGTCGGCTCCGATTTTTTTTGATCGGAAGAACAAGCTCCGAAAATAAGTACCGCAGCAAATGATATTGCGGATAATTGGCGTTTCATTCTTAACTCCTTAGCGCGAGCGCACTATTTAAAAAAGCGGCTCTATAGTTTTTGATAAAACGGATTTGTCACGCCGAATTTCTTAATTTTTGGTCTAGGATAATAAGAAGGTCGTCCAGATCCCGTTTCAGGCCTTGCACCTTTTCCGTGGTGAGACCTGATTCTTCCAACAATCGTTCCGGGATACAAACCGCTTTTTTTTGCAATTTTTTTCCTTTTGTAGTCAGGCTAACCACAAGAGAACGCTCGTCCAGATCCGATCTATCTCTAGTCAAAAGACCGGCGGATTCCATTTTTTTAAGAAGAGGAGTTAGTGTTCCGGAATCCAGAAATAATTTTTCCCCTATTTCTTTTAGAGGGATTCTATCCGTTTCCCAAAGGACTAGAAGAACAAGATATTGAGGGTAAGTAATGCCAAACTCTTCCAAAAGCGGCCTGTACAAGGCAGTCACCGCCCTGGAAGAAGCGTAAAGCGGGAAACAAATCTGTTTCTCTAACTTTAAGGATTCGTAATTCACTTGGAAAGAAGTTCCTCGATCTGTTTGTCCAGTTTTTCCGGAGGAGTCATAGGAGCGAATCTTTTGATCACGTTTCCTTGTTTATCGATCAAGAACTTAGTAAAATTCCATTTAATGGATTTTCCCAAAAGCCCTGGAGCTTGCTTTTTGAGGTACTGGTAAACCGGATGAGTTCCTTCTCCATTCACTTCTATCTTTTTGAAAAGAGGGAAATTCACTCCGAAATTTACCTGACAGAAGTTTTGGATCTCAGCGTCGTTTCCAGGTTCTTGGTGACCGAATTGGTCGCAGGGAAATCCCAATATTTCCAAACCTTTTCCTTTGTACTTGTCGTACATTTCCTGAAGTCCTTTGTATTGAGGTGTAAATCCGCATTGGCTTGCTGTATTAACAATCAATAGGACCTTTCCCTTATAATCTTGTAATTTTTTTTCGGATCCGTTGTTTAAAGTAGCGGTTAGTTCGTATAAATTCTGGGCCACGGGTGGGCACCTCCTAGTTACATAGAAAATAGATTGCATACAATTTAATTTTGTTCAATCTTTTTTAGAAAAATTCTAAAATTTCCTGAACAGATCTTGTAGGACTCGTTCGGAAAAATTCAGATTTTAAGGGAAAGAGAGAAAATAAACATGCGGTCTAGTTTGGAAGTATTATTCTCGTGAGGATAAATGGAATCCATCGATCTTCTATATTGGTAGGTAAACCTCACTAAAACGGCAGGATCCGGATTATAATCTAACGTTGCTGTCGCACCACTTGTTTGAAAACCGTCTTTAGTGTTTGTGACTATTATCATCTGTTCTCGATCTAAGTATCTTTCTAATCGGACACCAATTCTCCAATCAGGTAAGAATCGATAAGCAAGCCATAAATTTCCAACATAGGTTTGCCTAAATGCAGTACCGTCTCGACGAACATAGATCGGTCCTTCCGGAGTATAGACTAGATCCTCTCTACTCGCCCTCTCTTGATAGGCTACATCAAAAGAGGAAGCTAATGTAAGTCGTTGGAACGGTTTCCATTCTGCGATAAAGTTATTATAATATCTGGTTTCCTTCGGAACGGAAGTAGGCTGTTCATTCCCGACAAAAGTATTCCAACGGAACATCAAGTTACCCAAAGGGTTCCATTCTAATCGGAAACCTCCAGAAATGTCTTTGTTGTTGTCCGTAACAACTTGGTATCCATTATTCAAATGAAGTTGATAGGAAACTTTATCACTGATCTTTCCACTCAGTCTTGCTCCTGAAACGTAATAAGGTACGTAGTCCAGAGAGAATGCTCGAGTATAAACGAAATTCTCGTGCGAGATCCAAGACTCGTATCCTAGATGTCCGAAATAAATCCCCGCATCCAACCAAGTGGATTTTCCTAATCGAACACCTCCGTAAGCCTCTTGCATATTCCGAATAGATGTTTCGTTCGAAGTTTTGCCTGTAGTCCCTTCTCCGGAATAATTTGCGACAACTGATGTACCGAATTGGACTGCGAATCTACCTCTGTATTTATCAGTTTCTACTTTGGCGTCCAGATAGGCCAGATTGATATTGTATTCGTTAGTACGAGTTGCTTGTGTGGTATATAAAAGTTCTTTAGAAGCAGGTCGATTCAGACTCGCATTGTAATAACCGTCGATGAAAAATCCGAATTGGATCGGGATCACTAGATCATCTTTCTTTTTAGGGTTCAGTTCCTCTTTTTTAAAACCTTCTTCCTCTTCATCCTTTGTTTCGGAAGATTTTTGTGGATCGGTTTTGAGACTTTCTTCCTTAGTTTGGACTATCGTCCCTCCGGATTTGCCGGATGTCTCCTTGGTCTTTAAATCTTGAGAAAAAAGTGTCCCCGAGAACGAATAAACACAAAGTAAAAAAATGAATCTGGACAATCTTAATTTGCGGATCATAAATTTTTGTTTTTTTTAGTATTGTTTATCATCCACTCATTTTCGCCCGAAAGATATTTCTTAACGCAAATCTAATGAAGAAACCTATTTTTCCTCATATTAATCCTAAATAATTATGGCGTTTTCCTCTTTGAGAAGAAGAATCATACATAGGAAAAGTGGTTTTATAACCTGTCCGTAAAATGTCTAATGAAAATTAATCCAAATCAAAAGGAAGAGCATTGATGGAAGAGAAAAGTCTACTCGTTACTGCCATTATTCTACTCAGCACGGCCGTTCTATGTGTTCCCGTTTTCAAAAAATTAGGGATCGGCTCCATTATAGGTTATGTCGTAGGAGGAATTCTGATCGGACCTCACGGAATCCGACTCGTGACCGGGGGAACCGAGATAATGCATTTTGCAGAATTCGGCGTGGTACTATTGCTCTTTTTGATCGGGTTGGAACTCCGACCTCAAACTCTTTGGGTGCTCAGAAAACCGGTTTTTGGAATGGGATTTTTTCAAGTAGCAATCTCTTCACTTTTATTAGGCGGATTGATCGGCTATCTGTTTCAATTAGGATTCGTTTCTTCCATTATTTTAGGGGTGAGTTTATCACTTTCTTCCACTGCATTTGCTCTTCAATCTTTGGCGGAAAAAAATCAGCTCAATACCTCTTACGGAAGATCAGCATTTGCAATCCTTCTCTTCCAGGATTTGGCAGTGATCCCAGTGATGGCAATTCTCCCTTTAGCAGCGCTGGAACCCGGACAAACCGCACATAATGGTTTAAATTTTTATAAATTAGGAACAGCAGTCGCAGCGATCCTTTTAGTGATTTTAAGCGGTCGTTTTTTAATGAGGCCTCTTTTCAGAATGATCGCAGCCACAGGGAATCATGAAATTTTTGTAGCTCTCTCTCTAGTGTTAGTACTTGGAGTTTCCTTTGCAATGGAGAAGGTGGGGCTTTCCATGGCACTCGGTTCTTTTTTAGGAGGAGTGCTACTCGCAGATTCGGAATACAGACACGAGTTAGAAGCAAACTTAGAACCTTTTAAAGGACTATTGTTAGGATTATTCTTTCTTGCAGTTGGAATGTCGATGAATTTGGACATCCTGATAAATCATCCGTTCTTGATTTTCGGTCTTGCATTCGGATTAATGTCCGTCAAGGGGATTGTCCTCTTTGTTTTAGGAAAGATCGCAAAACTTACTTCCGATTCTTCTTCCAATCTTGCAGTTAGTATTTCTCAGGGTGGGGAATTTGCATTCGTCATTCTGAATGTGGCAGCTCAACTCAGCGTTCTTTCCAAAGAGACTGCGGATTATTCGATCGTCATCGTCACAGCTTCTATGATACTTACTCCTTTTGTAGGGATAATTAAGGAAAAAGTAATAGATCCCTATTTACACGAAGAAGAAGAAAGGCCGGCCGATCCCATATACGAAAAGAATCGTGTGATCATCGCAGGTTTTGGAAGGGTCGGTCAGATCATCTCCAGGATGTTATACCTGCATAAAATAAGATTCACAGCATTAGAGCATAACGCAGATCAAGTTAATGCTGCCAGAAAATTCGGTCATAAGATCTATTATGGAGACGCAAGTAGACTCGACCTATTAACTGCAGCAGGTGCAGCCCATGCGGAGATACTCGTACTTGCTATCCAAGATGCAGAGTTATCCGTAAAAATCGCCAAAATGGCTAAGGAGAATTTCCCGAACTTACGGATCATAGCTAGAGCTAGAAATAGATCTCACTATTTTGATCTAATGGAACTTGGGATTGAAACTATAAGAAGAGATACGTTTGCTTCTTCTCTCGAACTTGCGGAAGAAACTTTAAAGGATCTGGGATTTTTACCTTCGGAAGTGAAATACTTCATCCAAAAGTTCCGGGATTATGATGAAAAAATGGTCAAAGACCAATTCAAACTCAGACATAACGAAAAAGAACTGATCGCTTATTCCAAAAACGCTGTCCGTCAATTGGAAGAAGCGTTTGCTGCGGACATGCTACAAAAGGAAGCTTCTTAAGGACAAGGATCTCGATACGCATCCAAACTCTTGTTAAAAGAAATACTAATATAGAATCTCTTTCTCCATCAGAATGATGTTTGCAAGAATTCAAACAAAGGGAGAAGGTCAAAAGGAAAACAGAAAATATCCTAAAAGAGATCATCGTTATAACCGGAAGTCCCGGCTATAACGATTAGAGTATAAGATCTCTGAAATTACTTCCAGAATTTAATATCAGAAATATGAAAAATGATCAAAGATCATCAGCAGGATTAGAAGTCGCAGGCTTCTTAATACCTACTAATAAACTGGAAAATTCAGAAGCTTTCCACACACCTTTGGCATTTCTTTTTACTGTCACAGGTCTTGGAGTATCAGCTCCTGAAGAAGGAAGGAATAATTTTTTCTGACCGGACTCTTCTGTTCCACTGAAACGGTTTGAAGTCAGAGTAAAATTATAAGGTGGGTTAGAAGCTTTATAACCGTTTTGAAAAGAAGACCCAGGAAGATATGAACCTATCAAATAGGGATGTTGCTCTAACTGTCTTTTCACTAAATCGATAGTGTTCCGATTTATATTAAAACCTTTGTATCCATTGGGAGAAGTATCCGAGATGAGAGAGTTAGCATCCAAGCTGATGATCAACGCCTTTTTGCCTTCTTCTGCATTTTTGGAATAGATAGAAAGTGCTGCTAAAAGAACGATAACCGCTCCTTGTGAAGTGCTCGCATTCGCATCTCTAAACGACTCGAAAGAAGCAAAATCAGCAGGCCAAGAAGTTGCAGTTACTGTATAGGTTTCGTTTTGAGCGGATAACGTTGCTGCAAACAATAAAATCAAAAGAATAGAAACGTATTTTGGAATTCGATCCATAATTCTACACCAATCCAAAGAATGAGGACAGATTTAAGCACTAAGTAAAAACAAGTCCAGAAAAAACTTTCTGACAAAATAGTATTTAGAAATTCTATTGCCGATTCCTTTGGGAAAATTCAAACCTGGCCCATGTCTTCTAATATCATATTATCTGGATTTTTAGCAAGTTTAGTCGCAGGACTCTGCACAGGCCTCGGAGCAGCAGGCGTTTTCGCAATCCGACAACTTTCTACAAAATTAGAAGACGGGCTTTTGAGCTTTGCAGCGGGAATTATGCTCTCTGCTTCATTCTTCTCTTTATTATTACCTGCATTAGAAATTGGTGAAATTCATTTTCAGGAAAAGAAGGAGCAGATACAAAAGCTCTAAGCAGAATTTGGTTATTCGTAGTTGCGATCACTCTTCATAATTTTCCAGAAGGAATGGCTGCTGGGGTGGGATTTGCAGCAGGTGCGATGTTGTTTATCATCGTTGGCGAGATCATTCCAGAAACCCATAAGAGAGGATTCCACGACTTCTCCGCTTTGACGCTGATCTTCGGGTTTGTGTTTATGATGTATTTGGATACGATTTTTGGATAAGGCAGAAGTCAGACTCGACCTTTACGAAATTTCGTTTTGATTTAAAGGGGGAAATTTTTGCGGGCAGAGGGACTCGAACCCTCACTAGAAGCTTGGAAGGCTACGGTGCTAGCCATTACACCATGCCCGCGATAGATAAAAGTCAGTTTTTGGTTGGTGGACGAGATGTCAATCGAAAAGAATGTTTTTTAAGTATGTGGGAATCCGAACTTCAAAATTGGGAAACTATCCTTCCGGCATTCAAAGCCTATCGGGATGAATTCCGTAATATTTATCATCTCAGGAACATTGGAAGCGTATTACATTGGGACATGGAAATCGGAATCCCAAGCGACGGCTTAGGTGAAAGAGGAGACCAACTCAGTTTTCTGTCTGGACTCGCTCATAAATCTTTTATAGGAGATTCATTTCGCAGTTTGGCGGAAAAAGCTCGAGAAGAAAATTCACGCACCGATGCTCCCGGTAAATCTCTTAGAGAAAGGGAGCTGAATTTATTATTCAAAGATCTAGATCGCTCTTCTTGTTTGCCAATCTCTTGGGTGGAAGAATTTTCAAAGGTCACAAGCCAGGCCCATTCTATCTGGGTTGATGCCAGAAAGAAAAACGATGCTTCTTCTTTTCTTCCAGTTTTGCAAAAGATCGTAGATCTTGTTTTTCAGAAGGCCGACTATTTCGGTTATTCTACCGAAGCGTATGACGCTCTTTTGGACGAATATGAACCGGAAGCTAAAGCGGCAGATTTAGAAGTTCTATTTGCGGATCTCAGAAAATCTTTAGTGCCTCTCATCGCTAAAGCGAAAGATGCTCCCTTTCCATTTCAGGGAAATTTTCCGATCGATTCTCAAATTCCTTTTAATAAAAGTCTTCCTGTTCTTTTAGGTTTACCCGAGTCAGGATTTCGTTTAGATTCCAGCGCACATCCATTCTCCACATCTTTAGGTTCTTTTGATAAAAGGATCACCACACGTTATGAAGAATCCGATCCTCTTTCCTCCGTATATTCCGTTTTGCATGAAACGGGTCACGCTTTGTATGAGGCTGGGATATCTTTAATTGTAGGAGGTCCTTCTCCTTTAAAAGATTCCGTTTCTTTAGGAGTTCACGAATCCCAAAGTCGTCTTTGGGAAAATCAAGTGGGAAGGTCCAAAGAATTTTGGGAAGGGATCTATCCTTTATTTCTAAAGAACCTGGGAATCGCTGAATCTTCTCTTCCTTTTTCCAAACTTTATTCTTTTGTGAATAGATCCAAACCTTCTTTGATCAGAGTGGAAGCCGACCAAATTACCTACAATCTGCATGTGATCGGACGATTCCAAATAGAAAGAGCGATCTTCAAAAAGGAACTAGCATTAAAAGATCTTTCTGGGGCTTGGAAAGATGGAATGAGATCTTTGCTAGGCGTAGAAGTCCCGGATGATTCTAGGGGATTTTTACAGGATGTACATTGGAGCGGCGGAGCTTTCGGTTATTTTCCTACTTACTCTTTGGGAAATATTTATGCGGCCCAACTTTATTCCGCCTTCGTCCAACAAAACCCTAAGTTTAAGGATGAATTAAAAAATAGAGAAACTTCTTCTCTCCTTAATTGGCTTAGAAAACATGTTCACAGTAAGGGTAGAAGTTTGGAAGCGAAGGAACTGATCCGTCAAGCAACCGGAGAAGAGCCGAATTCCAAATACTTAGTGGAATATTTGGAATCTAAGATCAAAGAACAGGAGTCGATATGAGCGGAGAAGATAAGGAAGAATTAACTTTAAAATCTTTCGAAGAACTTTCCTTCTTTGATAATCTTGCGTTATTTTATTTATGCAATGAAACTCCTCCTCAAACCTTAGCGCTTGCATTCTTGGTAGGAGATAAGAAAGTTTGCGGTTCTATGTTAGGAGTTATGGATGCAAAACGTAGAGCATTTGTTCATGAATTGATGTCCAAACAAAACGATGTACCTGAAGAAAAAAAACATGCGGCCGCTCAAGGTTTACTCATCATCGCAGATGGTCTCATCAGTAGGAATTTGATCCGTAAACAGGGAAAATTTTATTTCGGAACTGAAAGAAGCTAACCTAGCAGTTTTAATGATCTATTATCTAGGTGTGTAATAGATCACTGCAACTCCGAATAGAGCGATCAAAGATCCGATAATGTCGTATCGGTCAGGCTGGAACCCGTCCACTTTCCAAGCCCACAACAATGACATCACGATAAAAAATCCACCGTAGGTTGCATATACTCTTCCAAATGAAGAAGATTGTAAGGCGGCAATAACCCCATACAAGGCTAAGATCAATCCGCCTGCAATCAGATAGATCACGGATTTGGATTCCTTAAACCAAAGCCATACAAGATATCCACCGCCGATCTCACAAATACCTGCAAATAGAAAGATCATTACCGATCTAAAATATTCCATAGGATGATTTATTTTGGAAAGGCGGTTTTTTAGAAGAAGAAAATAGATCCGAACCGTATCAAAACGCCGGATTCGGATCTTGCAATTTTAGATCAAAGGACGACCGAGCATTGCGTTCACAAAGACTGCTCCAACTAAGATCGTATACCCTATTGAAACAATTTTTACACTTAAAGTGTTCCAACTTCGTTTAACGGCAAAGAAAGCAAACAAAGGAAGAATTTGCAAAGAATGTATACCTGCAAAATGAGCAATACGAATGTCTCCACCGTTTTTACTCCAATTCACAAGAGGTAATCCGGGGCCTCCGTCAGGAACTCCTACAGCATGAGCCAGTCTTGCAGACATAAAGACCCCGACCACGGAAGCAATTGCAAAGATCCAAAGAGAGAATCGAACTGCAGTTAAAACGCGAGGATCCAACTTTGAACCCAAAAGTCCGAACTTTCTATCCATCATGATCGCAACCGGTATCATAGGAAATATAAACATTCCCATTATACTATAGATAGCTCCATCAAATGCAGATGACTGATTGAAGTGAGATTGTACTCCTCTTGCAGATTGGAAAGTAATGAGTAGCAATTCCACTGCGGTAGAGATCACAAAGTATTTTTCAATTCTATCCCTAAAGGTTGGAAAATCTTCCAACAATTCCAGGAACCAAGCCATGGTCCAAAGAAAAATCCCAATCGAAACCGCGAACTTCAAAGGTTTAATCCAAGTATTTGCACCTACAACCGTTCTTGGATCGATTTGAGAAAGAAGAATGTAAACAGGTATCATAAGTAAAGACACCAGTCCGGTGTAAAAGCTCAGGCTTCTTTTCTTTCTTAAAGTATGAATAAAACCTTCCGACTGAGAATGACCCGGATATAGAATGTTAGATGCTTGCATGATTTCCTCCTTTTCTCCAGCGAACGATTTGGAATAATAAATAACCGATCGGTCCGAACATCAGAGTGAAAAATAAACAAGGGATCAGTATCCATCTGGAAATTCCCAACGCTTCCGCTTCCTTCGTTTCCCAAATCCCAACAAAAAGGTCGAATGCAAGATAGTGAACCCATCCAGCGAGTAAAACCCAAGGATTAGAGAAAAGTTTGTTCACACCTTCTAAGGAGCCGAAATCAAATCCTCCTCTTGCATATAGCGCAAGTATCAACAAATACAATCCGGAAAGGATCAAAGGCCACACTCCGTTCCTTACCAATAACTTGGTAACCCTGGCATTTGGCAGCCCGGCGAGTAATAACCAGCCTATAATCGCAAAGTTGCTGGCCAGCTTAAATGTTAGTTCTGGAGTCATAACGCCTCTTATTTTCCCGATTTGATACGGGATTTACTTGAAAAATCTAGGACTCGGTCCGAGAATGTTACTATTGGTAACACCAAATGTTACCAATGTCAACATTTTTTAGGAAATTTTTTATGCCAGCAAAGAAAAAAATGAAGAAACCGGAAGGTTCCTATCACCATGGGAATCTGGCGGAAGCCCTAAAAAAACTAGCCTTAAAACGTTTGGAGATCAGCAAAGATTCTGCATTTACTATCAGAGAGATTGCAAGAGAGGCTGGAGTAAGCCACGCTGCCGCATATAGACATTTCCCTTCCCACAGGGACCTTCTCGCCCAAATTTCCAAAGACGGATTTATTAAAATTACGGAAGAGTTTACTAAGGCAGAGAATGCGTCTTCTCCTTCCGATCCATTCGATCGATTGAGAAGACTAGGTATTGCTTATATTTCTTTTTGTCTGGAGAATGTAGGCTATTACAGAGCCATGTGGCATATAGACCTTGGACCTGTAGGCGACTTACAAGATTTGATGGAAGCAGGTAAGAATTCGTTCTTAAAACTTTGGGAAACGATCCTGATCTGCGAATCTTTAAAGATCAATAAATTTGAAGCAAAAGAAATGGCAACCGCGGCTTGGTCTTTAGTTCACGGGTATTCAGTTCTTCTAAACGAATGCCAATTGAACAATCCAGTATTACAAATTGATAAGAATAACGCTCTACAAGAAGCGGAAAAAATATTACAAATTTTGGATTCTGGTTTGAAAAATAAATCCTACAAGTAGAACTTCTACTCTAAATAAAAGAAACCCTTTAGATACAGTTTGCAGTTCCCTCCGATGCGAACTCTTTCTCCCCTATTCTCGCAAATCAATTGACCTCCTCGTGCAGATGCTTGGTACGCGTTTAGTTCCTTCTTACCGAATCTTTCCGACCAAAAAGGAATTAACGTACAATGAGAAGAACCGGTCACAGGATCTTCCGGAACTCCTTTGGCCGGAGCAAAAAATCTGGAAACAAAATCGTAGGATTTCCCTTTATCAGCAGGAGCGGTCACGATCGCCGCAAAGAACGGGAGCTTCTTTAAAGCTTCATGATTCGGGACTAAATTTCGAACATCCGATTCTTTTTCAAAAACGAATAAGATGTCTCGCGCCTTCAAAATCTCTTTTGCTTTTATATTAAAACAAGAAGCCATATCTTCCGGAGAATACTCCGTCTTAACAGGAGGTCTCGCAGGAAAATCCAAATAGTATTTTTCATTCTCGCGAGATACTTCCAAGATCCCGCTCTTAGTGTGGAATCTTAAGGAAGAAATATCCGATCTATTTTCGACAGCTTCGTAAATCGCAAATGCAGTCGCCAAAGTTGCATGACCGCAAAGATCGACTTCTACGCCTGGAGTAAACCATCTTAGATCATATTCTCCCTTTTCTTTTCTAGGGCGAAAGAAAGCAGTCTCGGAAAGATTATTCTCCGCTGCAAGATCGATGAGTTTCGAGTCGGGCAACCATTCACCCTCCCAGGGAACAACAGCCGCAGGGTTTCCTTTGAATAAGGAATCCGTAAATGCATCTATTTGAAAAATCGTATGTTCGGTTCTCATCTTCATAAGTATCATTCCCTATTTTTAAAAGGAATACAGTGACAGTTTTATTTCTTTTTTCCAATACAGAAAGAACAATACATTAGATCTTTTGTCTAAGATCAGTTAAACTCATCCGGTTTAACAATTTTGAGATCATACCTTCGGAGAAATAAATGAAAATCGGAGTTTTAGGGACTGGAATGGTTGGAGAAACCATCGGTAGTAAACTAATCGAAAAAGGACACGAGGTAAAAATGGGCTCTCGTTCCGCCACAAATGAAAAGGCAGCCCAATGGGTTTCTAGATCCGGAAGTAAAGCTTCTCAAGGGACTTTTAAAGACGCTGCCTCTTTTGGAGATATTTTATTTAATTGTACTAAAGGAGAGATCAGTGTAGAAGTCCTAAGATCAGTTGGAGAAGAAACTCTCAAAGGAAAAGTTCTAGTGGATCTCGCAAACGCACTCGACTTTTCGAAAGGAAGACCTCCTGGTTTAATCTTTGGAACCAATGATTCTTTAGGCGAGACCATCCAAAGATCTTTTCCGGATCTGAAAGTTGTCAAAACATTAAACACGATGAATTGTACTATTATGGTAAACGCTTCCTTAGTTCCCGGGGAACATGATGTGTTCGTTTGTGGAAACGATCCGGAAGCTAAAAAGAAAGTATCGGATCTTTTAGCGAAAGATTTCAATTGGAAGAACATTATCGATCTAGGGGATATTACAGGCGCAAGAGCAACCGAAATGATACTTCCGATTTGGTTACGACTATATGGAACTTTCGGTAATACCGATTTTAATTTCCATATTTCTAAATAGGGAATCTATTCTTTATCTGAAAAAGCGGAATAAGCAATCGATGCCCAACCGCTTAAAAATGCCAATCCGCCAAAAGGGGTAATTGCACCCAAAACTCTGATCCCTGTTATAGAAAGCGCATATAAGGAACCGGAAAAGATCAAAATACCGCTAAAGATCAGCCAGAATCCAATCCTTCTAAATTTGGATTCTGAAAGTTTTCCACTCAATGCAAGAATAAGTAAAACGACTGCATGGATGAGATGGTATCTTGCTCCCGTTTCGTAAATGACGAGCAAGTCGGGAGTTAATACTGATCTTAATCCGTGAGCTCCGAATGCGCCTAGAGCTACTGCTAAAAAACCTAATATAGCGGATAAAAATAACGGAATAGAGTTAGAATTTTTGGATGCCATAACTTTGAAACCTCAGACATTTTCTTCTGAATAATCCGAAGATATAGGCGGTGTACTCCACGTCCAGCCTACTATCGAACAAGGCTTCAATAGAATTTAACCTCATCTGTTCGCCTAAGTCTTCGTAAAAACTTTTATTCCCGAAAGTAAAATGGATCGGAATGAATGCATCGTTAGACCCTCGTTTAATTGGAAGAAACAAACGTACACCGAATTGGCATCCCTTACTTTCTCCTTCGAATTTAACGATCCTATGTTCGGACCAATCCCAACCATCTAGCGAGGTATGGAACATATCCTTATGAGGTAGAGAAGTTGTAGTTCGGATATAACCGTCAAAACCTCCGGTCTTCAACTTAGTGGAAGACTCTCCATAATGGATAGAAGGATCTCTAAAATTTGCACCGTTCAAATGGACATCGTTATCGGGGGGAATTCCGAGACCTGTAGGATAAGGCTCAGGGTTCCTACGAACCAATGCCTTATTTGCCCCTCCCATCTGGATACAGGCGACCAACTCTGAGAAGATCAGAAATAGAAAAAAGATCCGTTTGTAGGGAACAAGTTTCATTCTTTTTTCAGAAGTCTTTGGGGAAGTTTCACTCCTATCCCAGTCACCCTGGTACATTTTTCAAAATAAAGAGCGAATATAAAAGATTTGTAACTATAGTCAGTCTGAACGTCGAAAAGAAGATCAGCTTTATCCTTGATCGCATTTTGGACTGCGGCCTCGTAACTCTCGTCTCCTGTATAAACCATCCAAAGCCAGCTAGTTCCGCAAGAAGTACCTTCCAATTTTCCTACCGGTTCCATTCCTCTCACATCCGAATAACTTTGAGAATAATACCAGCCTGGCGATTTGATATTCGTATAAAGACAGTTCGTAAGGAACATAATCGCAAAAACAATAGGTACGGAAGCGGATATTTTCAGGGAAGAGAATTGCATGTAATAAATTTCAACAAGTTGAAACACAAAAGTCAAGGTAAAATACCGAAATCTCCTTGTGTGGCCTTTGAACCGGTTAGAATCAAGTACGATGCACACGCAAACTTCCCAATTTTACTTCGATACCGAAAAAGATTACGGAGCATTTAACTACGAACCTCTTCCCGTGGTGCTGGAGAGAGGTAAAGGTATCTTTCTTTGGGACACGGAAGGAAAAAGATATTTTGATTTTTTATCCGCATACAGCGCGGTGAACCAAGGTCATTGCCATCCTAAAATTATAGAAACCCTAAAGGCCCAGTCGGAAAAACTAACTCTAACATCTCGCGCATTTTATAACGACCAACTTGGTCCAATGGAAAAATTTTTATGCGATACATTCGGATTCGATAGAATGGTCCCAATGAACACGGGAGTAGAAGCGGCAGAAACTTCCGTCAAACTCGCAAGGAGATGGGGATACCAAGTTAAAAAAATCCCCACAGACAAAGCTAAGATCGTTTTTGCTTCCGGAAATTTTTGGGGGAGAAGTATCGGCGCAATTTCCGCTTCTACCGATCCTGCAAGCAGGGGAGATTTTGGACCTTTCGTTCCGGGATTTTCAATCATTCCGTTTAATGATACTGAAGCCTTAAAAAAAGAATTAGAAGATCCTAATGTAGCTGCATTTATGGTGGAACCCATCCAAGGAGAAGCAGGAGTTATCGTCCCTAGGGAAGGTTATCTAAAAGAAGTCCGCAAACTTTGTTCCGAGCGTAATGTACTTCTGATCTTGGACGAGGTACAAACCGGTCTCGGTAGAACCGGAAAACTTTTGGCTGCGGATCACGAGAATGTAAAGCCGGATTTGTTAGTACTCGGCAAAGCATTATCCGGAGGAACTCTTCCGGTTTCTGCAGTTTTAGGTTCTGACGAGATCATTCTTACCTTAAAGCCTGGAACTCACGGATCTACATTCGGCGGAAATCCTTTAGCGGCTGCGGTGGCCAAAACCGCCATCCAAGTATTATTGGAAGAAAATCTTTCTGAGAACTCGGAGATTCGAGGAGTAGAATTCCGCTCATCTCTGCAATCTCTCAGATCCGAATACCCTGACAAAGTAAAAGAGATTAGAGGAAAAGGATTGTTAAACGCAGTGGAATTATTTCCCGACGAAACAGGACCGAGAGCAAAAAAAATCTGCTACAAACTATTAGAGTCAGGAATTCTTGCAAAACAAACTCACGACCACACGATCCGTTTTGCTCCTCCACTTTGTATCTCCAAAACCGAATTGGAAGAAGCGACGTCTCTCATCCTCCAAACAATCCGTAAAACCCTTGACTAATCCTTCGAATCCGTTTTTTTAAAAGAATGTCGGCTGAAGACAAAAAGTACATCCGGGTCTGGAAAAAACTGAGCGTTAGCGAGGTTTCTTCCCAACTGATGATCATAGACGATCTATACGGAACTTGCGGAAAATGTAAACATCTGGGACTGAATTATACTAAAGACAAGTCTTGCCCTGAATGCGGGACAAAATTCAAGTATCTGGCAACAAATCTAAAGTCTCCCGCCGACATTGCAAAGGTTCTGGCTAGAATAGAAAAAGAGAATTTAGATTTTGTGCTGATCGATAGAGAAGATTATACATTATCCAAAGCAAAAGACGCTGTTAAAGACTTATTCAAATCGAACGACTGAAACTTCTCTCGGAAAATCGTCCCTCATTCTCTGGATGCGAAAATTGATGATAAAAGAGAATGGACTATATTCTTTTAATAATTTCTTTTTGTAATATCCATCCAACAAACTAATCAAGGGAGGATCCATACCTACAAGATGGAACATCATTCGCTTACTTTATTAGTAGATATAGCCCTTAGTATCATTTTCGCGACCTTGTTCGCAATCATAGCAAAAGCATTCAAACAACCCTTGGTTTTGGGTTACGTAGTCGCGGGGTTAATCATCGGTCCGTTATTCGGGCCTTATGTAGGCGGAAAGCTAACCATCGGTTATGTCAAAAGCGAAGAAAGTATAGAGCTAATCTCTGAGATCGGTTTGATCCTTTTATTGTTCATTATCGGTCTAGAGATCGATCTAAAAGAATTGGCCAGAATGGGACGCTCCATGTTTGCTCTGGGAGTTCTACAATTTTTTGCAGGTGTTGCAGCAGCTTGGTTTGCATTCCGCGCGTTCTTCCCTCCTGTTCCGGGGAATTTCGATCTTCTCTACTTTGCGATCGCTCTCTCTCTGAGTTCCACGATGATCGTGGTCAAACTGCTACATGATAAGTTTGAGATCAGCACTGTTGCAGGACGACTTACGATCGGGGTTTTGGTCTTACAGGATATTTGGGCCATTCTATTTATGGGGATCCAACCCGATTTGCAAGATCCTCAATTAGTCAACGTACTGGGTTCCTTGGCCAAAGGAATTGCGCTCGTTGCGATTTCTTTTGCGATCAGCCGTTTTATTCTATCTAGACTTTTCTTATTCGCCGCTTCTAAACCTGAATTGGTTTTGATCACTTCCATCGCTTGGTGTTTTTTCTTATGCGGTGTCGCCGAAAAACTCCAACTTTCTAAGGAGATGGGAGCATTGATCGCAGGTGTAAGCATTGCTGCCTTCCCATATGGAGCGGATGTGATCAGCAAACTTTCAGGTATCAGGGACTTCTTCATTACGTTATTCTTCGTAGCTCTCGGAATGAAGATCCAAGCTCCTAGTGCAAGCGATTTAGGTCTGGCATTTTTAGCCGTAGGCTTTGTTCTTGTGAGCAGAGTATTGATCGTCGCTCCAACCGTATTTTTCTCAGGCAAGGGTTTAAGAGCAGGGATCGTTGCAGGTCTCAATCTCGCGCAAATTTCGGAATTCTCTTTAGTGATCTTAGCGCTCGGAGTGCAAAAGGAGCATATCGGAAAAGATCTGCAAGCGATCGTTCTGACTTCTATGATCATCGCGTCTATCATCTCCACATATGTAATCCTGTTTAACGATAAGATCGCAAGAGGGATCATCTCCTTCTTATCTCTATTTGGGGTGAGGGAAAACAAAGAACCTTTAGAGTCCCAAGTCACCGGAGAGACCAAAAGGGATATCGTAGTATTAGGATATTTCAGGATCGCGCAAGGATTGATCGATGGGATCGAAGAAGATAAACCTTCTTGGCTAAAAAGAATGTTAGTAGTGGATTTTAATCCGATCTACAGACAAACCTTGGAATCAAAAGGAATTCGTTGGGCGTACGGAGATCTAGCAAACCCGGAAAGCCTTCATCATTTAGGGATCGAAGAAGCAAGGTATATTGTCTGCACCGTTTCAGATATGATCCTAAAAGGAACTACAAATCGTAGATTGCTGGAGTCTTTAAAAAGTATCTGTAGACATCACCAACCTAAGATCATTCTTACCACAGACGATCCAAAAGAAGCGGAAGTTCTCAGAAACAACGGAGCGGCCCACGTGATCGTTCCGGGTAAAATTTCGGGGCTTTCTCTATTTACAGAACTGTCTCAAATGGTAGATGTAAACGGCAGCGCTACAATTGCAAAACCCGCAAATACAAAACCTAAAAAAGCAACGTCGAATAAGAAGAAGGTCAAAAAGACCAAGTAAGTTCTTAGGATGATTATTCGTTCTCCGTGCATAAAAATATGTAATATGGATCATGAAACCGGTCTCTGCGAGGGCTGCTATCGCACCTTAGAAGAGATCGGTAGATGGACAATGTATTCCGAAGACGAAAGAAAATCGATCCGACTCAAAATAGAAGAAAGAAAAATTTCCCTCGGAAAAACTTCTTTTAAAAATCCTTAAATCAGTTCTTCACCAACTGCAAATATTCTTCTACGACCTCAGTAGCGGATCTTTTCCAATCAAACCTCTTGGAATTTTTGAAACCTGCTTTGGTTTTGGAATTTAAAAGTTTGGGAGAATCCAATAGTTTCAATAAACCTGTTTCAAAAGATTGAGGATCATTTGGATCAAAGAAGAATGCAGTATCCTCCAAAATTTCAGGAAGAACGCTTGTGTTAGAAGAATAGACAGGACAACCGCATGATTGAGCTTCTACAGGCGGAAATCCAAACCCTTCGTACAATGAAGGGTATACAAGTAAGCTTGCCGAGGAATACAGAGTGGCTAATTCTTGTTCCGATAAATAAGGAACCAATTTAATTCTATCTTCCCAACCTTTTGCGTCTTCTGCTAAGTACTCCGGAAGTTTTCCACCGGAACCTGCAAGTACCCAATCAGCTTTGATCTTTTTTTCGGACCAAAGTTTTTTGAGAGATCTAAGTACAAATCCTAAATTCTTATGCTCTTTTCCGATCCCGACGCTTAGCAAGTAATCGGGCTTTAATCCGTATTGTTTTAGGAACTTCTTCTTTTCCGGATCGTTTTTGGGGGAGAAAGTTTTTTGATCCAGACCGTTATAGATAGTTCGCATCCGGGACGGAGAAAAAGAAAAAACTTCCGTAAGATCTTTTGCAGTAAAATCGGAAACGGTAATGATCCTTTTGGCCTTCTTGCTAATGAGCAAAAACACAAGCTTCATATAGACCTGTTTCAAAAAAGAAGAATGAAACTGCTTCATTCTAAACGGAATGATATCGTGAATAGTAACAACACTACGCTCTAAGAATTTTAAGGGAACATTGAAATGTGGGATGTCCAACAGATCGAAATCTTTCATCTCAGGAGTGCCGAACCATTCTTTGATAGAATAGATTCCTGCGTTGTATTCTAAAATTTCGTAATTAGATAAAACCTTAGGCGAAAGATTCTTTTTAATAAGATCGGGATTTCCCAGAAGTACGATCTGGATCCCTTTTTTAGAGGCAATATCTCCCAGCCAATTTAAAAGTCCTTTGATCCTGGAACCGATCCCCGAATGGGCAATCATCCTTGCATCGAATCCGATTTTGATCCTTTTAGGCTTCATGGAAAATTAAACCATCGTATAAGATGAAGTCGGAATGGCAAGCCAATCGCTTTTCCCCTTGAAAAGAGAACTAAATTACCAAGACTTGTCCAGACAAGTCTAACTACATACATTTTCAAAGTGAAGAACGGAGAGAAACCTTGGAAAACGAAGTAACGAGTATATTAAAAGCTATCGGAGAAGATCCGAATCGAGAAGGACTTTTAAACACTCCTAAAAGGGTTCGGAAAGCGTATGAATTCCTGACCTCTGGTTATAAAGCGGATATAGATACGATCGTAAACGGTGCGATCTTCGAAGAAGACAGCCAAGGTATGGTTCTTGTTCGAGACATCGAAATGTATTCTCTCTGCGAACATCATCTTCTTCCTTTTTTTGGAAAGGCTCATGTAGGATATATTCCGAATAAAAAGATCATAGGGATTTCCAAGATCCCGCGTATCGTGGACGTATTTGCCAGAAGGTTACAGGTCCAAGAAAGAATGACCGAGCAGATCGCTTACGCCCTCATGGAAGTTTTGGATCCTTTGGGCGTAGCCGTTGTCATCAAAGCAAAACATCTTTGTATGATGATGAGAGGAGTCGAAAAACAAAACTCCGAACTTTTCACTTCGTGTATGCTCGGAGAATTTAAGACGAATATGGTGACTAGGAGCGAGTTTTTAGATCTAATTCGGACGGGTTCGACCTAGAAGAAGTTTTAACTCTAAGCTCTTCCGCTTTTTGCTCTGCTCGATTTTTATTTTCGAGCATTGCCTTCTCCACTCTCAGTCTTTCTCTTTCGAAACCGGCCTCATCTAGATCTCTTGGGATCATAATGGGTTCACCATAGGAGATCACAAAAGTTGTAAAAGGTTTCGGGATCCTGTGTTTGTCCCAAGACTTCTCCGCTATCCATTGTTTTGTACATTCATAATGGAAAGGTAAAATAGGAACCTGAGATACTTGAGCCGCAGCTATAACTCCAGGCTGAACGATCCAGGCAGGACCTCTAGGTCCGTCAGGGGTAAACGCAGCAGGAAGATTTTTTCTCAAGTGGACAATCATTGCCTTGAGAGCCTTCGAGCCACCTTTCGAGGAACTGCCACGGATACTTCCGTTCCCGAATCTATGGACCACTCCAGTAATAAAATCACCATCTTTAGATTCTGAGATCAAAACGGCTAACTTACGATTTCTATTCAAGTACGGAGAATATAGAACGTTTGTATGCCAAATACATAGTATAAACGGCTTCTTTAAAGGAAAAAGAGAATTAAAATGCTCCTTACCTAATTCCACCTTTCTTGAGGTGAGTCCGATGATCCTTTGTAAAAAAACGACTATAGTAGGTACCAACCAAACTAGAAACCTACGTTTCCAACTTTCCCGAACATCCAATTTTTCTGACATTGAGCCGAGCCTGGTAAGATGCGGTCGGGGAGCATTCTTTTTTTACATAACAAACGGGATTTTATATAAAAAACTCTCTGAAAAGTTGGTCCGAGAATGAGTGGACAATACGGAAATTAAAAAGTTTCGTATTCGATTGCGAAGGAATAAGCCATGTCGAAAGAAAGAATCGTCCAGCCGTTCGCTAATTTCAAAAAAACGGCAAATATCAACCTTAAAGATTATAAGGCATTATACAAAGAATCCTTAGAGAATCCTAAAAAGTTCTGGGCTAGAGAAGCTTCTACCAGACTTACCTGGTTCAAAAAATGGAATAAAGTTTTAGATCACGATTTTAAGAACGCAAAGGTAAAATGGTTCGAGGGAGGCAAGATCAATGTCTCCTATAATTGCCTAGATCGTTATATAGATTCCCCCCTAAAGAATAAGGCTGCAATCATCTGGGAAGGAGATAATCCACAAGAATCCAAAACTTATACCTACTTCGATCTCTATCGCGAAGTGAACAAGTTTGCAAACGTTCTGAAAAATTCAGGAATCCGAAAAGGGGACGTGGTAATGGTCTATTTGCCTATGATCCCCGAGTTAGCTATTACAATTCTTGCATGTACTCGGATCGGTGCGATTCACTCGGTAGTGTTCGGAGGTTTTTCTCCGGAGGCTTTACAAAGCAGGATAGAAGATTGTAAACCGAGGCTTATCATAACTTCCGACGGAGGTTATAGAGGCGGTAAAAGTCTGGACCTCAAAAAAGCGGTGGATACCGCTTTAGACCAATCTTCTGAAAAAGTAAATAATGTGATCGTGGTCAGAAGGACAGGCCAAGAAACGGAACTGAACTGGAAGGAAGGAAGAGATCATTGGTGGCATTATCTGATGAACGATCAAAATCTTCCTGTATACTGTAAGCCGGAGCAAATGGATTCGGAAGATCCTTTGTTCATTTTATATACTTCAGGCTCTACTGGGAAACCGAAAGGAGTTCTTCATACTACCGGAGGATATCTTCTCGGGGTCAATATGACCTTTCATTATGTTTTCGATATCAAACCTACGGATACATATTGGTGTACCGCAGATATCGGTTGGGTAACAGGTCATAGTTATCTAGTATACGGTCCGCTTTCTAACGGAGCTACTTCCGTTATGTTTGAGGGAGTTCCTACATATCCTGATGCGGGAAGATTCTGGGATGTGATCGACAAACACGGAGTCACAGTATTCTATACTGCACCCACCGCTATCCGTTCCTTAATGCGAGAAGGAACGGATCATATCGAAAAAAGAAATCTCAGTTCTCTCAGGCTGATCGGATCTGTGGGAGAACCTATCAACCCTGAAGCTTGGGAATGGTATTTTAAACATGTCGGAAAATCCAAATGTCCGATCGTAGACACATGGTGGCAGACGGAAACCGGAGCGATCATGATATCTCCTTTGCCCGGAGCAATCGCTCAAAAACCAGGATCGGCAACTCTTCCATTCTTCGGAGTTCATCCAGTTCTACTAGATGACGAAGGAAAGGAGATCAACTCCAAGGGAGAAGTCTCAGGAAATTTAGCGATTAAATCTCCATGGCCTTCCATGATGAGAGGAGTTTTTAAGGACCCGAAAAGATTTTTCGATACTTACTTCTCCATTTATAAAGGCTATTATTTTACGGGTGACGGAGCTAGAAGAGATAAAGACGGATACTATTGGATCACCGGTCGTGTTGACGATGTGATTAACGTTTCAGGTCATAGGATAGGCTCCGCGGAAGTGGAAAGTGCTCTTGTAGAAAATCTTTCCGTAGCGGAAGCGGCAGTTGTAGGATTTCCTCATGATATCAAAGGCCAGGGAATTTATGCGTATGTCACAGTGAAAGAAGGTGTGACCACAAACGATTCTCTCAAAAAAGAGCTGATCGCTACTGTGGAAAAAATGATTGGAAAGATCGCAAGACCTGACGTGATCCATTGGGCACCTGGACTTCCTAAAACAAGGTCCGGAAAAATTATGAGAAGGATCTTACGCAAAATAGCGTCCAGCGAATTCGAAGGTTTGGGAGATATCTCCACCTTAGCGGATCCGAGTGTAGTGGAAAAACTGATAGAAGATAAGAAGAAGTATCACAGTTGAGTAAAATCGGTCCGCAAAGAATCGTATGTTTAACTGAAGAAACTACTGAACTTCTCTATTTATTAGGGGAAGAAGATAGGATTGTTGGCATCTCCGCATATACGGAGAGGCCTCCAAAAGCGAAGGAAGAAAAACCAAGAGTCTCCGCTTTCATTAATGGAAATATAAAACGGATCAAGGAATTGGAACCTGATCTGGTCATAGGTTTCTCCGATATACAGGCTCAACTTTCACATGATCTAGTAAAAGAAGGTCTGAATGTACTTATCACCAACCAAAGAAGTTTGGAAGAAATTTTCCAAACCATTTTGATGGTGGGATCACTGATCGGAAAATCGGAACAAGTTTCCAAACTGGTGGAATCGTATAAAAAAAGATTAAACGAAATCAAAGAACGTTCTTCTTCTAAACCGAAACTTAAAGTGTTTTTTCAAGAGTGGGATCATCCGATTATCACTGGAATCAGATGGGTCTCCGAACTACTGGAGATCGTAGGCGCAGTAGATTGTTTTAGCCATTTAAAAGAAAAATCCTTGGCCAAAGACAGGATTATAAGTCTTCATGAAGTTGCGGGTGCTAAACCGGATCTAATTATCGGAAGTTGGTGTGGAAAGCCTATGGACTTTGAATGGGTCCGCACTAGAGAAGAGTGGAAAAATATTCCTGCGATCCGTAACGATAAAATTTTCGAAATGGATCCTGCGATCATTTTACAACCTGGACCCGCCTTATTCGAAGAGGGCGTCTTGGAAATGAATCGGATCTTGGAAGAAGTAAGAACTTCTCTTTCGTAAGATCCGATCTTAATATTAGGCGAATTTAATAAATCAAAATCAAATCTGCCGGAAGGTAAATGATGAGTTCCATGGTAAATTCCTCGATCTCTAAAGAATCGTCTATAGCAAAAATTTGGACGAACGGCGCTATCGTTATCAACCGGATCCGTTTAGGACTGGTACTTCTTTTCATTCTTACCTTGATCGGAGTTTCCAAAACAAACCATCCAACTCAGGTAATTGCTCATTCAATCGGAACCGGTTTGATGGCATTGTACTGTATCTTTGAATTTTTCCTGGCAAGAGGAGGAAAAGTCGGGATCAGATTCCAAAAGTCATTGGTAATTTTGGACGTGGTCATTCTTTCTGCAATCATGGCTGCGGACTGCAGTATCGATGCAATTGTTGCAAGAGATACTCTCGCGAACATGATCCTATTCTTCATCTATTTTTACATCATGATCTATTCTTCATTATTGGGAGAAAAAAAATTCGTACTTCTGATCGGACTATTAACTGCAATCGGAGTCGCATTCGCACTTTATGTAGGTTGGAAAAGCGGACTTGTGCTGACCGAGAATGCAAGTAAATCAAAAGATCCTGACACTCTAATCTTCTCCGTTCAGATCGTAAAGATCGGTTTTATGATCACTGCAAGCGTGATCCTATACCAATTGATGCGATTATTCGAAAACCTGACCGCAGAAGGTTCTAGGTTATTCGGAGAGTCCCAAGTATTCTTAACTCAAATCAAAGAGAACCAGATCATCATTCGCAACTCCGCAGAAAACTTGGAAACCTCTATTAAAGAATTTGCAGGTTATATAGCTAGAACCGGAGAAAAGATGGAATCTCAGGCAGCAGCTTTGGAAGAAGTAAACGCGGTATTAGAAGAGCTTTCCGCTTCTTCTATTAATAATACTCAATCGATCGAAACACAGAATGAAAGTATTTCAGGGCTTGCTTTTAATTCCCAAAAGTTAGGCGGTATTATAGGAGATATTACGGAATACAGCGAAACACTTTCCGTATTTGCGGAAGAAAACAAAGCGGATATGGAGAATGTAACCATCGCAGCGGAAAAAACGAATTCCTATCTCGCTGACATTGCAAACTCATTTAATAGAGTAGACGAGATCAACCAGATCATGGGAGAAATTGCGGATAAAACGAACCTTCTCGCATTAAACGCGTCTATCGAGGCAGCGAGAGCCGGCGTCGCAGGAAGAGGATTTGCAGTCGTTGCAAACGAAGTTAGCAAGCTCGCAGACTTCACTTCCGAAAATGCAAAGTCAATTTCTTCTATCGTGAAACAATCCCAAAGTTTTATAAACGAGGCAAAGGTCGCTTCCGCAGAAACCGGAGATCTTACCGAAAAACAAAAATTTAAACTGATCCAAACAACAGATAGGATCGTGAAAATGAATGAGCTTTATAAGGAACAAAAATTCATCCTCAAAAGTTTCCTAAACGAATTAGACACTATCAAATCCGCGTCCACAGATATTCTGGAATCCACCAAAGAGCAAACTTTAGGACAGAACGAATTGATGAAAACGATGAGTCAGTTGGAAAAAGACATAAACGAAATCAGCGAAGAATCCACCAAACTGAACACCGAGATCGACAAGATAAATAGCCAGGCCTCCGAATTAAGGGTATTAAGCGGACATTCTTCCGAATAAAAGAACTCCAACGTTAGTCTGATTAGAGAAATTCCGTCTATTGATAGATGGAAACTTCCCATCTAAAAACAGAATCCACGATACTACAAATCTGGAAGAACGGGGCTATAGTAATTAACAGGATCCGATTAGGCTTGGTCTTACTATTTATCGTTTCCTTAGCAGGCGCTTACAAAAGTTTTCAACCGTTACAATTTATGGTCCATGCAGGCGGCACCGCTTTCATGGGACTCTATTGTATTTTCAATTTTGTAGCGAATCGTAAAAGGAATATGTCCATCGGATTCCATAAACTTTTAGTATTATTCGATGTTAACGTCCTAAGTGCAACCTTGATCTTGGATACTTTCGTTTCTCCCGACGTAGCTGCGGGAACGCTGAAGAACGTTGTGCTATTCTTTATCTATTTTTATATAATGATCTACTCCTGTCTTCTGGGAGAAAGGATCTTCGTTTTGATCGTAGGTGCTTTCTCAACTGCAGGCGCGATAGTTGCCTTAGTATGTGCCCTTAAGAACGGAGCCGGGTTCGTAATGGATGTGGAAGAAGCAAAACTTCCTTATAATTTAAGCGCTTCTACCGAGATCATCAAACTTGCATTCATATTTGTCGCGAGTGTGATACTTGCTCAATTGATGAGATTATTTTTAAGATTAACGGTGGAAGGAAACCGTCTCTACACCGATTCCAAAGGCCTACTCGAAAAACTAAGCGAGAACCAAACAATCATTAAGGATTCCGCGATTAGTTTAGAAGACTCCATCGTTAAGTTTGCACAATTCATAAATCGTACCGGAGAAAAGATGGAATCCCAGGCTGCCGCCTTGGAAGAAGTTAACGCGGTATTGGAAGAACTTTCTGCCGCTTCCACAAACACTTCTAGATCTATCGAATCCCAAAATGCAAGTTTGAGCGAACTTGCGGAGGATTCTAAAAAGCTGGGAGAAATAGTTTCAAATATAACTGGATACAGCGAAGCACTTTCTACATTCGCAAATGATAATAAAGCAGACATGGAGAATGTAACCATTGCAGCGGAAAAGACAAAATCCTATCTAGCGGATATCTCGAGCTCCTTTGACAAAGTGGATCAGATCAATCAGATCATGGGAGAAATTGCGGATAAAACAAACCTTCTCGCACTAAACGCATCTATAGAAGCCGCAAGAGCGGGAGAAGCAGGAAGAGGATTTGCGGTAGTAGCGAACGAGGTCAGTAAACTTGCAGACTTCACTTCCGAAAATGCGAAGTCCATCTCGGCAATCGTAAGGCAGTCCCAGAGTTTTATCCAAGAAGCAAAAAGCGCTTCTGCGGAAACTGGAGACCTGACTGAAAAACAAAAATTTAAGATACTGGAAACTTCGGATCGTATCGTCCAGATGAACAAACTTTATTTGGAACAAAGGATTATTATACGTAAGTTCTTAAATGAATTGGAAAGTATCAAATCGGTTTCGAATGAGATCCATGAATCCGAAAAAGAACAATCTTTGGGTCAAAAAGAAATGATACGGACCATGTCCCAATTAGAAAAAGACATCAACGAGATTAACGAAGATTCAGCCAACTTAAACTCGGAGATTGATCGAATCAAAACAAAGGCTTCCGAGTTAAAAGTATTGAGCAATAATTCCTAAAAGCTTTTCATTTCCTTCTTCTTTACAATCGGACCCATATTTCGATATATGGAATTTATTCCGATTCATAGGAGAAAGATATGGGGACCAAAGTAAAAGCTGCAGTAATCGGAGGCACAGGTCTCTATAGTCTAGACGGAATGGAACTGGTAGAGGAGGTCCTTCCCGAAACTCCTTGGGGCAAACCTTCCGACACGATCAAGATCGGAAAAATACACGGCAAACTAATCGCATTTCTCCCTCGTCACGGTGTTGGACATTTTATCATGCCTCACGAAGTTCCTATGAAAGCGAACATCTGTGCACTTAAAATTTTAGGCGTGGAAGAGATAGTAGCATTCAGCTCTGTCGGAAGTTTAAGAGAAGAGATCAAACCTTTGGATTTTGTTCTTCCAAACCAGATCATAGATAGAACCCGAGGAAGAGAGTCTACATTTTTCGGAAAAGGTGTGGTCGCGCATGCGCCTTTTGCGGATCCTTTTTCCAAAAATCTAAGCGATAGAATTAATAAAGCGGCAGCAAAAATAAATCTTCAGATCCACCAAAACAAAACTTTAATTTGTATGGAAGGCCCTCTATTCTCCACGAGAGCGGAATCTCATATGTATCGTTCTTGGGGCGGGGATATTATCAATATGAGCGTTCTCCCGGAAGCAAAACTAGCAAGAGAAGCGGAGATCGCTTACCAAATGATCTGTATGTCGACCGACTACGATTGTTGGAGAGAGAACGAAGAAGCGGTCACTGCGGAAATGGTGATGGCAAACTTAGGAAAGAACGCGGAGAATGCAAAAAAACTTTTGAACTCATTGATACCTGACCTTGGGAACGGAGACGATCTAAGCCTGAAGAATAGCACTAAGTATTCTATCATTACCGCTCCGGAACGAAGAAATCCGGATACGGTTGCAAAGCTGAAAGTTTTATTCCCGGATTATCTCTGAGAGTTTGATTTTCTTCGGTTTAGATGGACCGATTCTAAAATTTCAGCCAATCCTTTTTGATAATCCGGAAAGAAGGAGAGATTATTATGATTTCCTCCTTCTATTTCCAAAAATCCTATTTTAACGCCGGATTCTAATGCGATCTTGAATAATCTTTTTCCTTGTCGGAAAGGAATGATCTCGTCTTCATTCCCATGTATAATCGTGACAGCAGGATGTAATTTTCCGATCTTATTCTCAGACTTGAAGGAATAAGCTAAAAACCATCCAGGTACGAACGGATAATATTCCTTTGCCAGATCAGCCAGAGAAGTATAAGGAGTTTCTAATATAATATGACCTGGATTTGTTTTGGTCCCTAATTCCACTGCTACTCCTGTTCCGATAGATCTTCCGTATAAAATAATCTCATTCTCTTTTTTTAGTTTATCCGTTTTTAAATATTCGTACCAACGCTCCGCATCCTGATACATTCCCTTCTCGCTTAACTTTCCCCTACTTTTACCGTAACCTCTATAATCTGTAATGAGAAGGTCCCAGCCTTTCGGAACAAAGTCCTCTGCGACACCTCCCCAACTTCTTAAACTTCCAGCATTTCCATGAAAATACAGAACAGTACCTTTTGAGGGACCTTGGGCAGGGAAGAATAATGCATATATTTTCTCTCCGTTTTCCAATTCCAAAGAAACTTCCTGATACGTATAAGGAAAAGAGAAGTGAAAGTCCTCGGGCAAAATTTCAGGAAAGAAGATCAGTTTGTCCTGGTTGGAATACAATAAGCCGAAGAGTCCCAGAAAAACGACGAATATGACCGAGAGAAGATATAGCATAAACTTTTGGATTTTCATTTGGCCTTAATATCTCTGGACCAAAGCTCTTTGCCGAAAGAATCGAAAACTCTGAACACCAAACTCCTTTGTTTTAAAGGACCTGTAATCTCTATCGTTCCGAAATTCCTTTTATCATCCACAAGAGTACCTTCGATCCTTAAAGGATTTTTTTCCGTAATCGGTGGATGAGTAGAAGAAGTTAAAGGAGAAACAGTAAAATCATATGCCGGATATTCAAATCCTTCCTGAATATATGATAATTCCGTAAAGTGCCTATCCCCGGTCAAAAATATCAGGTTTTTTATCTTTAATTTAGAGATTTTGGAAAGAAGTTTTTCCCTTTCTTCCGAATAGGTTGAATAATTTTCAAAAACGGATAAAGGATTTAAAACCTGTCCGCCTACTACAACAAATTTGAAAGTTGCTTTGGAGAATGCCAAGCCATTCACCAACCAATCCAATTGTTCTTCTCCGAAAAATGATCTGGACCCGGTCTTATTGTCGTTTGCAGTCCTGAAACTGCGGTCGTCCATCAGAAAGAATTGTGCATCCCCCCAAGTGAAAGAACCATATATTCCTTTTTTTGAATAGTTCGGATTTGCCCAAAATAGTTTGAAAATTTCTTCTGCGGTAGCTCCCATCCAAAAAGAAGCGTCCCCGTCATTCGGTCCCCAGTCATGGTCGTCCCATATCGCATAATGATGGACATTCGCTAGCAGCGGTTGGAGTTCCGCTAAGGATCTCTGTTCCGTATAGCGGTAAATGAATCCTGTTCGAGATTCCCAATCAGGTTCTCTTAGATAAATATTATCTCCCATCCAAAGCATGAAGTCCGGCTTTTGAGCTGAGATAGATTGATAGATATGATATTCTCCCCCGTACGGTTTTGCTTGTGTATCGTATTTAGGATCGTTTACGAAAGCACAACTACCTAAGGCGAATTTGATATCCGGAGGACCGCTTGGTTTTCCTATCCAAATGGGTTGTGTTCTGAATTTTTGCTCCGACTTAGGTTCTTCGAGTTTTCCATTCACATAAATCAGATATTCGTACGTTTTTCCCGGTTCCAATATATCTGCGATCAGATGAGCGACGTTTCCTTTTTGATGCTCAGTATTTAACTCTCGAGTTATGTGGCTTTGGCCTGGATTTCCGGAAATAAAATATTTCGCGTATACTTTAGAAGGATTCTTAGTCTGGACCCAAATTTTCACTTCCTTATGGGTCGAGTAACCTAACATAGGACCCGATTGGATGTTAGAAGGCGAAGCTGTGTCGGTTGACTGACTTTTTCCATAAATTGCGAAATCGATGTAAAAGAATCCAAACAGTAAAATCAACAAAGAGGTGGATGATAAAAGCAATCTGCGTCTCATTGTCATGAAATATCTTGAAGCCTCAGGCTTCTTTCAAATCAAAAAAAGGGAAAGAACGGAAATGACGAGGGGAGAATCTAGAAAACTCAGATGGAGACTGACCTTAGGCTTGGAGCTATTAACTTCCGTCCTTGCCGTCCCTTTGGCGGTTCTATTTATTATCGCGGCTGGAGCTTACGATTTCAGTAAGGCCATCGCACTGATCGGATCGTCCACAGTAGTATTAACCTCCTCTTATTTTTTCCCAACACTTCGATTTTTGTATTTAGGGAAGCTCTTATCCAACTTGGAGCCGAATAATTGGGAGAAGTTGAACACAAAGGGAAAAGTAGAAGTTAAGAAAAAGCTTCTGAACTTCCCTCTTCTGAATACCGGGTTTTATATCGTGCAGTGGAGTTATGGGATCCCGGCGGCCTGGAAACTGATGCATTTTTTCTTTATCCCCGAATTTTTCGAGTCTGCTCCGTTCTTACTCTTACCTCTGATCATTTATCCTACTTTAGGGATTTCTCATTTCTTTTTAACAGAATCGGTATTATCCGAAGTATTGGAATCCGACAAATTGAACGGACTTCCATTAGAAGAAAAAGACATACGCAAAGTCTCTATCTTTGCTAGGATCATTTCTACGATTGCATCCATCGCGCTATTGCCTGTTGTGATCTTCGGTTATCTTTTAGTGGAAGAGACTTCAGGTTGGCTAAAATTAGGAGATGTTACTTTAGCGCTTTCTCTCACCATTCTTTTTATGGTGATCACCCTTACTATTTCTTCCTACCTATTAGCCTCTAGTATACGTAGGAATTCCAAAAATATGATGAATGCATTTGTCGAAATGTCCCAAGGGGAGTTGGAGATCCTACTCCCTATGGTTTCCACGGATGAGTTGGGAAGAAGTAGCAAGATGCTAAACGATTTTGTAAAACGGCTTCGAATCGTCGTTAAAACGGTTATCAAAGAATCGGAAAAACTTTCCCAAAGCTCCAAGGTATTGGAGAGTAAAACGAAAGATCTCTCCATAAAAATGCAAGAGCAAGCAGCTTCTACGGAACAAATGAGTTCGGGGGTAGAAGAAATTGCGGCATCCATTCAATCCACTTCTTCCAGAGCGGAAAGTCAATCTAGTACCGTAGAACAAGCGACAGCGTCTCTTGCGGAACTGGAAGACAGGATTCGTAACGTCCACACTTCTCTTATGGATACGAAAAACGATGCGGAAAGAATGAGATTAGAAACTTCTAATGGAGAATCGGCCTTACAATCCACTCGAAATGCAATGGCTGAGATAGAATCCAATACCGCCAAAATGGAAGCAAGTGTAAACGTGATCCATGAGATTACGGATAGGATCGGACTTCTTTCCTTGAATGCGGCCATCGAAGCCGCTCGCGCAGGAGAAGCAGGAAAAGGTTTTGCAGTGGTAGCACAGGAAATCTCCAAACTGGGAGAACAGACCCAAGAGAACGCAAAAAGGATCCGGACAACCTTGGCGGAGGCAGTAAAGGCAACTAACTCAGGAAGGGAAGTTTTAGGAAATACAGAAGTGGCTTTCAGAAGAATAGGAGACACTGCCCAAAACACTTCGCAGAGAATTTTACAAGTTTCTTCCTTATCCGAATCTCAATTAGTGGCAAGCGCTCAAGTAAAGAACGCTTTTTCAGAACTGATAAGATCCGCGGAAGAGATCCGAAATCATACAAAAGAGCAATCCCAAACTTCTTTAGAATTTTCTAAAACAATTGGGAGCATCTCGGAAGCTACCGAATTTTTGAATGGAATAGTAAACGATATCGACTCTCTTGCGGAGAAACTTGCCCAGCAGGCAAGTTCTTTGAAAAAGGAAGTGGAATTCTTTAAGACCTAATTCAAGTTTTGGGAAGGATTACCTTGAATACGGTTTTTCCAGGCTTGGAGTTAAATTCTATTCTTCCTCCGTGTTTTAAAACGATCCTTCTGGAAATATCAAGACCTAGACCGCTGCCCTCACCGGGAGCCTTGGTCGTGTAAAAAGGATCGAATATTTTAGATTTAATATCTGCCGGAATACCGGGACCGTTATCCGAAATCGAAACGGAAACATCCGAGTCTGAATCTAAAATGGATATTTTGATCTTTCCTTTAAACTGCATGGCTTGCAAGGAGTTGTAAATTAAATTTGTCCAGACCTGGATCAAGTCATCAGGATACGCATATATGATCGGCCTTGCTTGGAAGTCTAATTCGACTTCTACTCCATTTTTGATCTGATTATGATAGATAGTAAGAACAGTTTCGATATTCTCCGCAAGATCCGTTTCGATCTTACCTTCTCCGGAGTCAATATGAGCAAAACTTTTGAGAGCATAAACGATCTTGGAAGTTCTATCCACTGCTAAACGAATCGATGCCGCATTTTTATATGTTTGGATCTCCTCTATCGCAAAATCCAGAAGAGCAAGATTTGTTTTACCCTCGAAAATTTCAGGGAATTCTTCCGTGGAATGATAAAGACCAACGTCCATCAATCTGTCGGCAAGATCGTAAGGATTTTCGAAACCAAGCTCACTCAAAGAATTCTTTAATTTCTTTAAAACGTTTCTTCTTTCTTCTCTTGAGACCTGAACTTCCTTATTTGAAATTCCCGCACGAATAAACTCAGATAGTCTCTTGATATAACCCGGCTCCGCTTCGGCAAAGAATGGACCCAATTTTTTTAGACGTTCCGGAGAAGAATCCAAATAAGCTCTCAATTCACCGCTCAAAGCTGAGATGGCTCCCAACGGGTTATTGATCTCATGCGCTATACCCGCAACCAGTTGTCCAAGAGCCGCCATCTTTTCAGAAAGAATGAGTTGGTCCTGGGTTTTTTTCAAATTATCCAAAGCGGAAGCTAACTCTGAAGTTCGGATACGAACCGCATTCTCTAATTCTTCCTTAGCTTCTCTTCTTTCGGAATTTAATAATAATTGAGTGACCTGTTCTGCAACTGTAACTACGAACTGTTGCTCATATCCTTTCCATCTACGAAGAGCGCCCCTATGTTCTAAGCAGATAACTCCGTAAATCCCACCTCTTAAAAAGATGGGAGCATCCAACAAGGATTGGATTCCAAGAGGAATACTGTAAGATTCCGCAAACTCGGAAGTCCTGGGATCGTTGACCACATCGTATGCATCCACGAATCTTTCCGTCTTCATCGAGGCAAAATATTTAGGATATTGTTTTAGATCCATCGTAGCTGGATCCATATAAGTCAGAAATTTTTGGTCCCAACCCGAGACTAAAGACCAGATTGTTTTTTCCTTATCTGAGAAAAGCCAAATAGAAGCACGGTCACATCCCAAAGTTTCAGTACACATTCTGACTATATTATTCAAACCGGCGGAAATATTACCGGAAGCAAAATCCGGATCAATCGCCATATTTAACAGAACTCTAGCTTGTTTGGATAATTTTAAGTTTTCTTCTTCTTTTTCCCGTGCTGCCGCTTTTCCTGCGGTATTATCCTTTGTGATGGCGACAATAGCGGGCTTTCCGACCAAGTTTACGATCCGGCCTGAGAAAATGGAATCTATATGAGTTCCATCTTTTCGTACAAAAGGAATATCAATATCTCTTAATATACCTTCTTCTCTTATCCGATCAATGAGCCTATGTTTGACATCTGGATCGGGCCAAATCCCAAGATCTATAGAATTTTTTCCGATTGCTTCTTCTTTTGTGTAACCGAATAGGTCATAGAACATCGAGTTTACGTTAATATACTTTCCAGTTTCTAGATCGGAAATGCAAATCGTATCCGGATTAAGATCGAATACTTTTTCAAAAAGATCCTTACTCTCCTCCAACTGGTGAAGATATTGATCTCTTTCCTGCTCAACTTTTTTCTTATCTGTTACGTCGATGAGAAGAGCCAGAAGCATCATCTTATCTCCGATCTTAAAGACTCTGTTTCCCGAAATTACATGCCTTTCAGTATTGTCGGATCGATTAATAGTAGCTTCTATATTTTTGGACCAGCCTACTTCTTCCAATTCTTTGCGGATTTTTGCTCTGTCTAGAGGACCTTTCCAGATTCCTAACTCGAAGGAAGTTTTTCCTATGATCTCTTCTCTTGTGTATCCGATAAGATCGCAATATTCTTGGTTAATCTCTCTATAAGTTCCGGTTTCCAGATCGGAAAGAGAAACCGCAGCCGGATTCATTTGGAAAATTTTCTCGAAGAGTTCCTTATTATGCCGGACCTCCGCATTCAATCTTCTGGTCTGTTCTTCCGCTTCCAGGCGGTCTCTTATATCCGTTGCAAGAGATATAACATGAGGTCTTCCGTTTAATTTTACGACCCTTCCCGAATACAGAACAGGCATCGCAGTCCCATCGGAGGCTTTGAAAACGGTCTCTATATTACTAACTTCTCCCTTCTCCTCTAGTTGTTTATAAATTTCCGTTCTTCTATCAGGATCGTAATCCCAAATCTTGATATCGGGAGACAGTTTTCCGATCACATCCGATCTTTTCAGTTTTATGAATTCTAAAAACCTTTCGTTCACATCTATGATCTTTCTGGAAACCAGATCAGTGAGAACCACTGCGGAAGGAATTAATTGGAATAATCTTTGGAAAAGTTCTTTACTCTTTTCAAGTTCGGAAGCAAGACTTTCTAAGTCCGCTTGCGCCTCTTTGATATGAGTGATATCATGACCTACCGCTAGAATCTTTTTTTCACCGCCGGCTTCTATAACTCTAGCGGAGAACAAAATAGATCTGACTTTTCCGTCTGCGGTGCCCATCTTAACTTCTAGATTGTCTACGGCTCCTTTCTGGAGCAGAAGTCCTCGGATGATCTCTCGATCACTTAGATCGTAGTAAACTCCCAGATCCGCAGGCGACTTACCTATGATTTCTTCGCTCGTTTTTCCTATTAAACTTAAGAATAGATCGTTAGCATCCAGATAGGTTCCATCCAATTTGGAGAGAGTGATCGCGGTAGGATTTAATCGAATGGTCTGTTTTAGTATTTCCTGATTCTCTTTTAGTTCCTCTAAAAGTTTTTGTTTTTCTACTTCTTCTTTTACTCGATCCGTGATAGGCACAGTGATCGTTAAAAGTTTTAAAGAACCTGCATATTCTATTGGGTGGGCTGAGAAGAGTCCCCAAAATTCTTCTCCCAATTTATTCGTAAAACGTAATTCTATATCTCTGACAAAACCCTCTTTTTTTATGGCTTCTACTATATCCGATCTAGTTTTTTCAGAACTCCAGAAGCCAAGTTCTAAAGCGCTTTTGCCCACGATTTCATCTTCGGAATATTTTACTTGGATACAAAACTGCTTGTTTACTTTAAGATATTTACCCGTTTCAATCTCTGTGATCGCCATAGGCAAAGGGTTCATATCGAAAAATTTTTCGAGCGCTCTCCATCCTATTTCTGGATGAGTTATATCTTCTTTTGAAAGTTCGCTTTGTTGTTTGGGAGAACGAATATGGATCCAAGTCGTAGTTTCGGAATCGGCCTCGCCTTGGATCTTAAAACCCTGGCAGTAGAACGTCCTAATCTCTTTACTTTTAAGTAAAAAGTAACCTAAGTACCAGTTAGTTTTTTCTTCTTTTTTAAGACTTTCAAAAATCCCGTTCCGGATATCGGAGATCAGGTTAAAATCTATCTCTTTCAACTCTTTGGAAGAATAGCCCAAGATCTGCAATGCGGCAGGATTTGCTTCGATCAGATTTCCGGATGCGGAAAATACAAGAACTCCGTCTCCGATCCTTTCGAAAAACTGCCTGAGGATACTAAGCTGTGAAACGGAAGATTCCAAACTTTTATCACCGAGGGAACGACCCCTCAAATACTAATGGACTAAATAACGCTAGAAACTACTTTTCTAAAACTTTCATTTTTTTTCCAAAATTCAAGAAAGTTGTGATCCTAAAAGACACGTTACTCGAAAAGGCCTATCTACTATGAATTTTCTGATCGGTTTGTTTGCATTCTTTGCCGGCATATTCTACCTTATTATACCATTCGTTTTATTGTCCAAGATCAACGGACTTTTGGAAAGGATCCAAGATCTGGAGAATCAACTAAAAGAAAGAGTACCCTCTAATCTTCCGGAGACTCAGTTAGAAAAGAAAAAGCCTCCTATTAAAGAGGATAAACCTATCTTGGTAAAAGAAACAATCACTGAGACCAAGAAGGAGGTCCCTTCTTCCAAGCCTGTTACAAAAACTCCGAAACCTGCTGCAATAATAACTCCAGTCATTATAAAGCAAGAGCCTCAACCTATTGCTAAAAAATCGGAAGCTTGGGAAAAATTCGAGAAGCAGATCGCGAACAATTGGACAGGGATCTTAGGAACGATCATACTAGTAATGGGCGTTGGTTTCTTAGGGATCTATGCTGCCTTGAACATGTCCCCTTTCTTCAGATTCCTAATGGTATTAGGGATCGGTGTCGCTTTATTCATAATCTCAATCCTCTTAGTTAAAAAAGAATTTTGGGCACAGATCGGATATTGGATCAGAAGCGGTGCCGGTGCAGTCATCTTATTCTCTTGTGTTGCCGCAGTCTCCGTTCCCGGAATGAAATGGATAGAGTCCGAATTTTACGCGCTCACCTTAGTCATGATCGGGATTTTAGTGAACTTAGGGCTTGCTTGGCAAACTTCTCAACAAAAGTTTGCGAGCCTTCATATAGTATTAAGTTTAATCTCTTTAGCGATCCTTCCTTTAAGCACACTGATCTTCTTCTTGGCGGCTGGAGTCTCCGTTTTCAGCGTGGCTCTGTCTTATAGAAGTAAATGGGAATTTCATCTAATACAAACTGCGATCTCCTTTTTAATTTTAAATTTTCTTTATAAAGGACATTTTTACGAACAACTCCATTTTTTGAACTCTCCTCATTCCAGAATTTGGGGGATTTTAGGAACTCTTGCCGCTGGAGTTCCATCCATCTTAGCTCATTATAGAAAAATATATTCTTCGGCAAATATCCAACGACTTCCTTTTATCACTCACTTGATCATATGGGCCGGGATCGGCTTAGGTCTATCGGTGTATTCTACCTGGTCAAAATGGAATCCTCCCGTATTGATCTCCGTTTCCGTTGGTTTATTTTTCTGGGCAAGAACTGCTCGAGAAAAACTTAATATTCGCTGGCTCTATCTGACCGATACTCTAGTTTCTCTGGCTCTCGCTTCGATCGGGATCATATTACTGACTCGATGGGAAGTGGATCTATTCCTGATCAACGTATATGTTTCACTTCTATTCTCCATCTTCTTTGTTGTAAGTGCGGAAGAAAAAGAGAATCTACTCAAGAATATTGGAGCAGCGCTTATTCATATATCTTGGGTATGGTACATTCTTCTTCTGATCATAAAATACTTCGGAGGGCTAAATCTGGGAAGTTGGCCGATCGTTATCACTACGATTGCGATGATCATTCTTACTTTCCTTATCCAATTCTATGACGAGATCCGTAATAAGGAAACTTCGACCGCCATCGATGATATTTACGGAGTAGGTGGAGACGATAGGATTTCTCCCGCAGGGATCTTTTCGGGACTTTTAGCATCCGCTATTTGTTTCCAATTATTAGATTGGAAATATTCGGAACTGTATCTTCCCGCTTTCGGGATCATTTTGTTAACGATCCGACAAAAAAGGAATTGGAACGGTTTAGGAGTGGGGATCTTCTTCTTTGTCGCTGCACTACATTTCGAAGTAATCTATAGAATTTATTCCTTGGAAAGATGGGAAGTATTACTAAGAGATACTCCTACGATCCTATTCTGTTTCTTAATGATCCCTCTTTCTAAAGTGAAGTTGGGCCAAGAAAAGATCAGATATTTTTCTTCTCCTGGAGCGATCCTACTTTCTTTGCATATCGTATTCTTAGCGTATTGGACCACCCAAAGTCTTTCTCCATTCTTGCCGGGAATAATTTGGCTCCTTCTTTCCTTAGTATATTTAGAGACCAAAAACTTTTTCTCGGAAAGAGAGAAGGAATGGGAAAATACTTGGAAGTCTTCCATCAATTCGGCCGGACCAGTCTGGCAATTTTTTGCGCTTACATTTGTTGGATTATTCTTAGGAGCTCATATTCTAGTCCACCTTCAATCGGAACTATATGTGGGGATCTTCAAGATCAGATTTTTGATCCAAGCTTTGGCAATCGGAGTATTTATCTATTGGGCAAAGAGTCCAAATCTTAAAAAAGAAACTCCAAACTACTGGAATCTTCTTTTGCCGCTCTTTTGGGAACTCACCGGTATCTTTATTACTGCGATCATTGCATTAGAAATCCCAAATACATGGCTGCCGGTCGCCTGGATTGTTTGGGCATTTTTCCTGAATCAGATCAGTCTAAAAACTTCCTGGGAAATTTCTAGATTTAGATTTTATTCTCTCTGCTTTTATTGGTATTCTTGCATTCATGTGGCTTTTATTTCCAGCTCGTCATTGACTCCTTCCCAGTATTGGGCCAACCAAGAATGGCTTGGCGGGTTAGTCGGGATCATATTACAGATCGCTTACTTAGTGAGAGTTCAACTTCTTCCTCCATTCCAAGGAATCGAAACGGAAGGTTATCCAGGCAAGATCACTAAACTTTCCGAAAAATTGGATCAAAGATCCGACTATATCATATTCTATCCTTTATTTGCTGCAGGAGCATTCTTCTTATTCTGGAGTTTTGATTCTTCTTTATTAACTCTATTATGGATGGTAGAAGTATTTATCGTATTCTTAATGGGACTTATTCTGAAAAAAGAACATTTCCGTTATGTGTCATTGGTAGCAATGATAGTCTGTCTGCTTAGATTGATCTTCTGGGACCTTTCTCAGTCTTCCACGATTACCCGCGCTTTGGTATTCTTGGGAGTAGGAGGGATACTTATCTTGATGAACACACTTTACGGTAAATTCGGGAACAAGGAGAAAACAGATGCTCCGTAATCGATTATTATTCTTCGTTATACTTTTAGCTTTTGGAGTCGCTATTTCATTTTTGGCGGTAAGGAGCAAAGCGAATGTAGAAATGCCGGCCACTCTCTCTCCGGCCTTCCAGCTATTGGGAAAACCGATCAAAACATTCGATCGTTCTCTTACTAAACTTATGCCGATTAGCGATCTAGACGAAAAAAAGTTGGGAGACTCTATTGCATTGCGTTACGAATCCTATGCAGATGAAAAAGATCCGGACTTGATCTATTTGAGAAGTTTGGTGTCCAACCTTACGGTCGGAAAAGACAAAAGATTCGAATATAGGATCTTTATTATGGATTCTACCGTTCCGAACGCTTATGCGATGCCGGGAGGGATCTTATTCGTGACCAAAGGACTTCTCTCCATGGTAAGTTCGGAAGCGGAATTAGTCGCAGTGATCGGACATGAGATCGGTCACGTAGAACTTTCCCACTGCATGGATATGGTAAGAGGAGAATTATTAGCGAGAAAGATCGGCGCCTCCACTCTCGGAGAATTAGCGGATCTAACTGCGGCCTTACTTCTAAAACCTTCTTTCGGAAAAAACCAAGAGGATGAAGCGGACTCTTACGGCTACGATCTATTACTCAGAGAAAATTACGACCCATTCGCAATGGGAAGGACATTCCTAAAACTACAGGAGGAAAGCGGTGGAAAAGAAAATGCCGCTTCCCCCATCCAAGAATATTTTATGACCCATCCTTATCTTTCACATCGTTCCGAAAAATTTACGGAGAAGGCGAAACGTGAAGAAGAAGGAAAATATTATGTAGGAAAGAAGAACTTAAAAAAAAGGACCACTCGTTACCAAGACGAACTCGATAAAGAATTCGTAAAATACTGAGAGATTCTTCTTACAAGTTTCAATTTTTATAACTTTTAATAAAATTTAAAAATCCGGAACCGTTCGGGAATTTTCCCGGACGAAAAAAGGTCCTACTTTCGGAGTTTTTATGAAAAAGATATTATTCGGGTGCATATTATTATTCGCTAGTTTCGGTTCTATGTTTGCAGAACAGGAAAAAGTCCTGATCGTAAGCGGTTTCTCCAAAGTTGCAGTTCCTGCGGAACTCGTGGAGATACGTATCGGAGTAGAAACGGAATCCAAAACCGCTGAAGAAGCTCATGAAAAAACTTCTTCAAAGACCGATTCTCTTGTAAAATATCTCAAAAAACAATCCTTACTTTCGTTACAAACAGAAGCGATCCGTTTACAAACAATATACGAATATCCTAAATCTGGAGCGAGACAGATCAAAGGTTATGTAGCGTCCAATACAGTTTTAGTAAGAGCCAAAGTAGAATCTGCAGGAAAGTTGATAGATGAATCCATACAGAATGGGGCAAATCAAATCATTGGGATCCGATTGCAGGCAACGGATGCAAATTTAGAGAAGGCTTCCCAAGAAGCTTTGCAGCTCGCGGCAAAGGATGCTCGTAAAAAAGCGGATATTATTCTCTCAGCATTAGGTTTGAAATTTAAAGATTTTGTAGAGATAAGAGCCGACTTCCAAGAAATTTCCGAACCACTCCCTGTCATGGATGGTTTTCAAACTATGAGCGCAAAATCTGTGACTCCAATCGAAGCTGGAAATTTATTTCGCGAAGCAAAGATCTTATTGAAAGTTTCTTATTAAAAAAACAGCAAATAAGTGAAAAAAATCTGTCTTTTCAATCGGTTATATGGGTATGGTATTTATGGATTGTTACCTAAGTACCAATAACCCGGTAAATAGTTAACATATATCCAATTCTCTTCACTATTCTCACTACGTGAGCGGCCCTTTCGGGGGCCGCTCCGGTCTTTTGTTTTTTTCCTTGCTCTCTTCCAGAATAATTGGTGTTTTGGGAAAAAAATTATTACTCTGGCACCTCATGAAAAAAAAGATCCTAGCTTTATTGGCAACTTATCTATTCTGCTTTTCCCTATTCGGACAACCTGCAAATCCGAATAACCAAAGGCAGCCTAAAAACCAACCCACAAACAACCAACAACAGCCGCCTCAAGACCAAGCTCCTATCGGAGGCAGCGATTCTTCTTATTCTTCCTCAAGTAATAGCAGTGCATTCGGAAACGGTTTATTACATATTTTGGAATTAGATGGAGTTGCAGGAAGCCTGAACCAAGGTGGGCCTCAGTCTATCAACGGGATCTTAAATAGTGTAAGGATTGCAGGAAGTGCATTAGGTGGAACGCCTGAATTCTTTAAAGAAGATAGCAAGACCACTCCAAGCGGCGGATTTCCTAAAATCAGATATTCTCATCAACTATCCGATAATACGTTTATTGGTATCGTGGCTTCTTTGGGAGAAAAATCCACAACAGAAACTACTACTACCAGTACTTCTAACAGATACACCACCGATAAAATTACTACAACCACCAATGAATGGAAAGTAAAGTACGGTTGGGGACCTCTCAACTTAAACACTTCAAATAATGTTAGCTACGAATTCTCAATCGGTTACGGGCAAGGTAAAACGAGTGGAGACTATTCTAACTTCGGGTTAAAACTGCCCGGTTTTAGTTCCGGAAGTTCCGACGGAATTTCTGGATTCGCTATCGGATTCGGAGATCTTAGATACAATATCACTACACTCTCTTTGGACTATGGTGTTGCAGTTCCTATGTGGAGTTGGATGAACTGGTATTTCCGAGGAGATACAAGTTTCTTCTGGGGAACTCTATCTTTGAGTTCGGCACAGCTCGGTGTGGACACAGGATCTACTGCAGGCGCATATAACGGTCTAGATTTCAACGCATTCAAATCAAAAGACGGATTTTTTGCGGGAGCTTCCGGATTTACTATGACTTTCGAAACAGGTTTCGTAATTAAACCTTTCGAAACATTCGGTATCCGATTCGGCGGATTCTACCAGCTTACTTACTTCAGTGTAGGAGAAGTGAAGGGGCCTTCTATTTCCGGAGGTCAAGTCGTAGAGGCAGGAGCAGTTCCTAACTTAAGTTCCACTACAGACAACGAACAATTCGGAAATTACGGAGGAACCGTAGGGTTAGTTAAGAATTTATAATATTCTTCACAGAAGCCCGGGGATCTAAAAAATTTCCGGGTTTATAATTCTTTTAAAATTTCCGCTTTCTTCTTTTCGTATTCCTGTTTAGAGATCAATCCCTTATCTAAAAGTTCCTGCAAGGTCCGAAGTCGATCTTCTATAGTTTTAGGGATTTTTTTGGTAGGAGTTCCGACATTCTTTTTAGAAGGATTTGCCGTCCAAAAACCGTTCTTTACTAGGATTCGATTTTTTACTTCCTCTGCTTCAGTCGCAAATGTTAGATATTCTAAACCTTCGGGACGGATCTCGGGAAGAAAAATGGAATTACGGAAAGAAGCTTCCGGCTTTATAATAGGGACCAATGTCCAGTCCCGAAAAGAATATGAGGTTTGAAAATCAAGCACCTGTCCTATTTCAGAAAATTCTAATACGATTCCTTCCGAACTATTTCTAATATAAAAAACGGTTCTTCTAATTCTGAGTCCAGGACGGATCGGATCTTCTCTTTTAATAATGACTTGGTATGCTTGCGGAAGTCCGTCTGGAATGTCAGCCTCTGCTCTGTATAATAATTCGCCCAAACGAGAAGATTCTTCTTCCGTAAATAATCTGACAGGTTCGGAATTTAAGACGCCCGTATCCGCAACTCCTGTAAATTTAAAAAGTTTTTCCCATCTGGAGACAAACTCAGTCCTATCTAACTGGTCAGGTCCGGCGCCGGTCAAAACTCCGGAGGCAATGGGCAACCACGTCTCCGCTTGCAAGAAGATCGGAGTCTCAGAGTTTTTTTTAAGATAATATAGTACGATCGAATCCGAAGAAGAAGCCATTCCCTTTCTCTGGGAAGACAAACAGGAGATCGTAAATAGGAGGGTAAGAAAGAAACTTAGAAGTTTAAGGTTTTTCTTTTTTGCCCGAATCGGTTTTTTTAAGCATGCTGCCAATTTTTCCCAATTCCTCCGGCTTAATTTTCGCACCGGCGGCTTTCTTGTTTTCAGCCTGGATCTCACGATATACTTCCGCTCTGTGTACGGAAACTTCTTTCGGAGCCTTGACCCCGATCTTTACCTGATCCCCTTTGATATCCACGATAACGATCTCAATATCGTCGCCTATAATAATGGATTCATTAGTACGCCTAGCTAGTACGAGCACTTAGGACATCTCCACAGTGGCGCTTTCCAAAATTCTTTCACGAACGGAATGGATCTCGTTACGTGATACGAATTGGCGACCGGTTAGATCCGTCTTGTTTATCAAAATGGGGCCCTGTAGATTTGCAGTCATAGATGCCGGATCGTCGTTCGGAATCGTCACAATTACTAATGTCAAAGCTTCCGAGACATCCTGCAACCCGATTTGAGAAAGTTCTTCCTGGCTCAAAACAGGTTTATATTCTTTTTTAAATAAAGAAGGGGGAATTACTACAAAAGCAAGGTCCACTTCGTCGATGGACTGTAGCCATTTGAATACTGACTCTTCGTCTTCTTCGATTAGGGCAAAACTTTTGTATCCCCCGAAACCTAGAAGTCCTTCCGGAAATTTGATAAGTTGTCGCTCAGAAACTTTAATTTTTCCGAAAGGTTTGCTTTGGATCTCAATCATCGACCGACCTGTTTTCAGAGCTTGGCTCTAAGTTTATATTTTTTTCAAATCACTACAAGAAGAATTCCCCGAACTAATTTCGGGGTATCTTACTGTTATCTCAGAAAGTCCATCAAAGTAGGTTTGATTACCTTGGAACCAACGTTAAGTGCATATTGATGGATCGTTTCCAGCCACTTCAAGTTCATGATAGTTTCCGGGAAATCGATTCCTTCGTTCTTGGCAAGTAACTCGGTCATATAGGATTTATCAAAGGAAACTCTTTGAGAATGTTCCTCCATACGATTCATCCTTGCGCCTACTATAGATCTATAACGAAGAATATTCTCCAATGCAAGATCCAAGTCCTGAATATCGCGACCTGAAATTCTCTCTTGGTCTTTCTGGATCAAATCGTTCCTGAATTGGATCAATACATCGAATACTGAAAGTCCCGTAACAGTTGCAGACTTACTGTAATTATTAGGAGGTTCGGAGTTTCCGGAGTCGATCAGACCTATATCTCTTAGAACAGTTCCTCCATCCACATCCTCTAACCAAATTTGGTGAGGTGCAGTGGAGCTAAGACTGATATTGTCCTGAGCAAGTTTATTCGCTTTAGCTTCGATAGGAGAATTATTGATCTTGTCGATGATATCGTCTATCGTATCACCTGCGGAAACTTGGATCTCCACTCCATCTATCTTAAACTTTTGATCGGAGACTGCAACGTAACCCGAGTTATCCACACGACTGGTAACACTCATGTTCGTTCCCCAGAACACTTTGTTTCCGGGAATAGTAACAGGGATATATTCTCCCTTTTCGATCTCTCTGATCTGCTCTCCAATATCTCCGCGATATTCCACCCCGATGTATTGGTTCTTTAATTCCAAACCTTGAAGTCCTTTGATCTTGGATTCAATCGGTTCAAAAGGAGGTCTTTCGATCACATGTCCGCCGAAAAGAGGTCTTCCTGTGGCGTCTCTTGTGTTTGCAATATCGACTAACGCTCTAAGTAATTCGTCTATCTCTTTACCGACAGCGACTTCTAATTCGAAACCTTTATCACCTTGGTAAATACCGTTGGAAGCTTGGACTGCAAGAACTCTCGCTCTTTGGAATAAGTTACCTATTCTATCCAATTCTCCGTCGATCTGTTGTAATCTTCCGAAACCGTCGTCAATGTTTGCTTGGAAAGTATCCAATTCGTTCATCCTAGAGCGGAAGAACATTTGGTTGGTCGCTCTTCCTGGATCGTCGGAAGGAGTTCTGATCCTTTGACCTGTACCCAATTGGTTTTGGGTTTCGTCCAAGGACAACTGGTGACGATTCAAAGTCCTCACCAGACTGTTATTTTGCATCATGTTAGTGATCCGCATCATGGCTTCGCCTCCTTGCTATTCCGGCGGAATTACGCGCCCAAACGATTGATGATCGTATCTAGGATTTCATTCATAGTATTGATCATCTTCGCAGACGCATTGTACGAGTGCTGGAACTGGACCATGTTGGCCATTTCCTCATCCAAACTTACACCCATCACCGATTGTCTCATATTCTCGAGTTCGGTCATAAGGTCTGATTGGATCCCAAATTCTTGTTTTGATTCTCTTGCTTCAGTAGCAAGTTTAGAGATCAGACTATTGTAAAAATCATCTGTGGTTTTGGAATAATCCACCATCACAGGATTATTTCTAAGGGAAGAAGCTACCAATAGAGCATTCCTACCGTCCTTATGACCTCCAGGAGAGTTATAATCTCCTGTTCCACCAACGTCCTTTCCTCTTGCTGCTGCGATATTTGCTACGTTATTCGCAATATGCTCATTCACTTTAAAATGAGAAGAAGGATGGAAATGCGGAGTTAAAGTAATATCTTCCGGCTTGGATTGTAGTTTAGTGATCTCGCCTAAACGTTTATAATCATAAGCGCCAGAAGGTCCGGAAGCCATTAACATTCCAGTCAAACCGACTAATAATTCTCCGGAATCTTCGATATGTCTAAGAATGAAGTTTTTCTTAGGAGTATCTTCTGCAACAGTCGCCTTAAACGCCAATTGGTTGTCATGGTTCATATATGCCACAACACCAACCTTAGAAGCATTGATACGTTTGATAATACCGTTCAATGTATCATTTGCAGAATAAGGAATTAAAACCTGAGTTTCTTTTTCATCAGGCTTTAAGAATGTCATGGTTCCGCTGATCCCTACAGGACGATCCGGATCCAGAGTGTTCTTACCCGATATTCTAAAGATAGCGGATATATCGTTCTGACCGTCTCCATCCGAATCATATTCGCCGAAAGTATTCAGCGCCAAAGAACGAATATCAAAGAAATTCTGATTTGTATTTCCATTCAGACCAAAACCGTCTTTATGGATCTCATTGATCACGTCCATAACGTTGATCGCAAGAGCGTCCACTTGGTCGATCTTCTCGCCAAGGATCTTGTCCCTAACTTCAATCAAACCTTGTAGTCTTCCTTTACGGAGAAGGACCGGATCTCCAGTAACTTTCCAATAAAGATCTAATAGGCCATCTTTAGCAGGATTTCCTAATATATCTACTTTATTGAGCTTTCCACCTTGGACAAGGATCTGTTGGCCGATAAATACCATCAGCTCGTCTTCGTCGCTTCTACCGATAGTGATGTCTGTCAAACCGGAAAGCTCTTGTAAAAGAGCATCTCTTTTGTCGTAAAGATCGTTCGGTCTATCGCCTAATGCTTCCGATTTAGCGATCCTTTCATTTAAGGTGCGGATATTCTCCCCAATCGTATTCAAATGAAGTGCATGAGCTTCTATCTCACGGTTCGCTTGATCTCTCAATTGAGAAAGTTTGCGATACACATCTTCCATTCTACTTCCGAGGCCTTGTGCTTTTTCCAAAACCACGGAACGATGTGCGTTATCTTCAGGATAGTTCGCAAGTTCTTCCCAAGAAGACCAGAACTTATCCATCAAAGTCCTAAGAGTAGTACCGTTCGGCTCGTTAAAAATATTCTCAGCTTGGTAGAGATATTCGTTCTTTGCAGCCCAATAATCCTTCACACCTGAGGTTTCGATAATTCTATCATCTATAAAATTATCTCTAACACGTTCGATGGAAGCAATCTCCACACCTTGGCCGATCTGACCGGGAACATGAGCACGATTCAAAGAAGGTTCATATAGTGGATCCGTAGCTTGTAAAACGACTCTTTGGCGAGAATAATGTTTATTATCCGCGTTTGAAATATTATGGCCGGTAGTTTGTAAGGCTTGCTGGTGAGCCGCAAGACCTCTTTTGCCAATTTCTAATCCGGAGAATGTGGATCCCATACTTCTTCCCTCCTATCCAATCTTACGCAGAAGCGTTTACTAACACCGAGGAACGTTTTTTCTTGTTCCTGACTGCGCTTGGATTTTCGTCCTCGTAAACTGCGACTTCTCCGCTGTTTGCGTTAATTCGCATCGCATCGATGGTGGCCTTCAAAAATTCCTGTCTGGTTCGGATCAATTTATCATTGGCTTTGATCTTATCTTTAAGCCTATGAACCGTATCCTTTAATCTTGTTCCGAGTTGTTTCAATTTGTGCTCGGATTCACGATCTATCTTATTTAAAAAATCAGTAAGAGTAAGTTCGCCTTCTTTAGGAATTCCTAAATTACCGGATGTATAAACATCATGAATAGCGGACATACGAACTCTTTCTAGTTCGCTCGCATGAACGATCAATTCGTAAGTCTTTTTAGAAATCGTTTCCAAAGATCTTCCGTCCGCTTTCGTGATCGATTCAGTCTTTTCTTTCTCTAACTCCAGGATTTCGGAGTACAGTCGGATTTCTTCCTCGAAAAGAGAAGACACCCGATCCAACCATTCCTCTTTATTTAATATCATTGTCCGGTCCCTGTTCTTTGTTTCGGCGGAATCCGGAATTTTATGAGGGGTTTTTTTAGAAATTGAGCGGAGAAGAAGAACTAGTAAGAATTTTCTAAAGTGTAGAAGGTCCGTTGCCGATTGTGGGAATTCCAACAAGAGACATAATTTTTAAATACTATTTTACGACTTTTTAGAAAACAAATGGCTTAGTTTTTGAATAATACGGATTTCTTATTCGAAAAACCAAATGAAACTCCCTTATAACTTTCTAATCCTAATTCTCACATTCCTCCTTCTCCCCTTTGCCCTATATACGGCCCTCGACAAGGGAATCATCTGGTTTGTATATCCATCCGAATCGAAGTACCCGATCCGCGGGATCGATGTTTCCAATCACCAAGGAAATATTGATTGGAAGAAGATCGCAGAGAACAGGATCAGCTTTGCCTATATTAAGGCTACCGAAGGCGGAGACTGGAAAGATAAAACATTCTCTCGAAATTGGAAAGAAGCGAATGAGTTAGGAATTAGAGTCGGAGCTTATCACTTTTTCACCCTATGTCGTTCAGGAAAAGAACAAGCGGCTAATTTTATTTCCTATGTTCCAAAAAATCAGAAAGCATTACCTCCCGTTGCTGATCTTGAATTTGTGGGAAACTGCAAAGAAAGACCTCCATTGCAGGATGTAAAAAAAGAGATCCAGGAATTTCTGATCACATTAGAAAATTATTATGGTAAAAAACCTATTTTATATCTTACCTATGAATTTATAGATAAATATTTAAAAGGCGATTTTTTAGAATATCCGGTTTGGATCAGGGACATATTTGGACATCCGTCTTCTTCACTTGACCGAAATTGGATCATTTGGCAATATCATAGTCGCGCAAGGTTAAAAGGAATAGAAGGTCCGGTGGATTTAAACGTTTGGAGAGGGAACGAAGAATCTTTATATAAATTATAGAACCAATCATCGATACTTCATTTTGTTTTGAGTCCAAATAAGTTGGAGCGGATTTTTCTATTTGAGTATTTCTAAATTAATGTTCCCATCATTCTCTAGAAACAAATCGCAACCACTATGACGAATAAAATTTTTACAACTAACAAGATCATTCGAATGCAACACTGCGACCCGGGGGGTGTAGTGTTTACTCCCCAATACTTTAACCTCTTCGTGGAAGCAATCGAAGATTGGTTTAGAGAAGGGATCGGATTTGGATTTCCGCAAATGGTAAGTAGCAATCACCAAGGTATTCCTGCTATGAAAATTATAGCGAAATTCTACAAACCTTCTAAGTTGGGAGATATATTAGAATTCAGAGTAAAATTAAAACGTCTCAGGCGTCAAAATATCTTAATCAACGTAGAAGCCATTTGTAATGAGGAAAGAAGATGTTCCGGAGATTTTTTACATGGATTCGCATCTCTTGCAAGCTTGAGCCTTACGGATTGGCCTCAAGATGTTCACAGAAGATTAGAGGAATATCTATAAATGAAATTATTATATAAGATCTTAATTATTTCTATCTCCTTACTTTTAGCCTCATCGTGTATTACTTCCTATTTTTTCGAAGAAGTTGAGGATTTAGATAGTTCCAAGATACACTATAAACAAGCCCAAGAAAAATTAGCTGTTTCCGTTGCTGGTTTATCGGCAAGATGCAAAGGATTTCATGAATCTTTGTACAATTATGAAACTAGTTATATCTTCATGACGGGTTCCAAACCCTGCAGTGACCTAAATGAAGATATGATCACAGGATGTGCGGAGCGTGATTATTTCAAAAAGAGAGAAGTAAATCTCTGCATCACTCTTATAGCAGCAGACCCTTGTACCGATGCGGCGGGAGGTAACCCAGCTTCGGAACCCGAGGAAATGAAACAATATAGATTTTCAACATTCGCATATTGTTCCGGCATCTTTGGTTCTATGATGCCAATGCCGTTGTTTTTTTAATAGTTTTCAAATATTCACATAAGAGTAAACGATCGTTTACAAAAAACGAAATAGTTTATTCTTTCTTGCCTTAATGCAAAAGTGAAATATACTGCGGCTCAGTTATGTCAATCGAACTGCTGGAGAAACAAAATCCATTTCCATTTCCTTCCGATTTTCCGGAAGTACGTTCCAAATATATAGATGCAAACGGACAAAAATTTTTCTTATTAGAGTCTGGGCCTAAAGACGGAAAACCGCTTCTGTTATTACATGGCTTTCCCGAATTTTCTTATGCCTGGAAAAACCAAATCGGTTATTTTGCAAAACTTGGATATTTAGTAATCGCTCCTGATCAAAGAGGATATGCAAGAAGTTCCAAACCTAAATCTATTTCCGATTATGGGTTAGATATTTTATCCGAAGACATCATATCAATTTTAGATGCATACGGAATTCCAAAGACGGATATTATTGCTCATGATTGGGGAGGGGCGGTAGCATATTGGACCCTGTCCAGATTTCCGGAACGATTTAGAAAAGCATGTATCTTGAATGTTCCTCATCCAACGATCATGAAAAGAAAAATCCTTTCTGATAAGTCTCAAAGAAAGAAGAGCATGTATATTCTTTTCTTTCGAATTCCTTGGTTGCCGGAATTCCTACTTTCCAGATTAAATTTTAGAAAATTAGAAAGGTCCTTAACTAAAACATCAATAAAAGGAGCGTTTTCTCCGGAAGAGATTTCTTTTTATAAAGAAGCATGGGTAATACCCGGATGTGTAAAGTCGATGCTTCACTGGTATCGTGCAGCAGTTAAAAATCCTCCTAAATTGATCCGGACCAGAAAGATTAAAGTCCCCACTCGGATTTTTTGGGGAGAAAAAGACAGATTTCTAGCGAAAGAAATGGCAGAAGAAACTCTGGAATTATTCTCAGATGCTTCCGTTCGATTCTTTTCTAAAGGTACCCATTGGATCCATCATGAGATCCCCGAGATATTGAATCCTGAACTTGCATCCTTTTTATCGGAGGAATAGATTCTTTCCAAATTTGGAAAAATATTTCTGTACCAATATACGTCTTATCCGATTATGAGAATGTCCGCAGTAGATTCTTTTTCCAATGTACAGCTTTTCTAAAAATATTTTCCTATTTATCTCCTTAGTTCTTTTTTTCAGCTCCTTACATTTTGCAAAGGAGTCCGATCAAAAGAAGAAAAAAGAAGAACCTAAAAAAGCTTCCGTTCTTCCTAAACTAAACCAGGTAGCCTTAAATTCTAAACCGGAAAAGAAGAAGGAGGATAAAAAATCTAAGATCGTCTCTTCCGAAAAAAAATCATCCAAAAGGATGAAAGGTGAGATCGTAGAAAAGCAGGAGGAACTTTTTTCATTCTCTCTTGCAGGTAGAAAGTTCGCGCAAGGGGAACTTCTATTTTTAAAAATAAAACCTTTACCAAAAATTCTGGATAAGCTCGGAAATTTTACGATCAGTTGGGACGGGCAAGAAATACCATTCACTCAAAGGCAAGGTTATATTCTCACCTTTCTTCCAATTTCTCCCGAATTTTCAAAAGCTTACGGAGTTTTGGAATTAACCGAAAAACATCTTTTTACCAAAAACGATTCCAAGAAGTACGAGATCCCGATCCAAAAGACAAGTTTTGCAACTTCCAAAGTTTCTCATCTAACGATGGACAAACAATACACAACCGACGAACTTTCAGATGAAACAAAAGCGTTCATCAAAGAATGTTCCGAAGCGAAAGCGAAGGCATTTCAATCCAAGTCCGATCTTCAAGTGGAAACGGATTTCGAATATCCCGTTCACAATCCGATATTAAACAGTCCTTTTTATAAACGTAGGATCTACAACAAAGAGAAAGGTCGTCCTCATGGTGGTTCCGATTTTAAAGGTGGTATCGGGGATCCGATCTACGCGATCAATGATGGCACTGTAATTTTAGCAAGATCTATGTATTATGAAGGCAATTTCACTGTGATAGATCACGGTTTGGAAGTGTATTCCTTATATATGCACCAATCAGAAATTTTAGTAAAACCTGGAGACAAAGTAAAGAAGGGAGATTTGATCGGAAAGATCGGATCCACAGGTATGTCGACCGGACCTCATTTACATTTAGGGCTTAGAGTTTTAGGAACGATGATCGACCCGCTTTCCGTCGTTCAAACGGATCTAATCGAAGCTAGAAAGAAAACCTCCAAGAAATGATCGGATCGGGAGAGAAGGAATATTTCTCTCCCGATATTTGAACTCTTTTCAATTCCAAAGCTTTCCATCCTCACCTGTATAGATAGCATCCGGTCGGATGATCCTTTCCTGCAATTGTTCGAAACAATGAGCAGTCCATCCTGCGGCCCTTCCCATAGCAAATACTGGAGTGAATATTTCGGTCGGAAATCCTAATCCATGAAGAAGTAACGCCGTATAAAATTCCACATTGGTCTGCAGAATTCTATCTGGTTTATATTCTTTCAGTAATCCTAAAGCGGTTTTTTCTACGAACATTGCAAGATCATAGAATTCCCTTTTTTCATCCGTATCGTATAGAATTTTTGCCGCCTTCGCAAGGACATCAGCACGAGGATCTCTGACCTTGTATATCCTATGCCCGAAACCCATTAGTCTTTCGTTATGTTTTAATTTTTCTCTTAGAACCTTCTCAGCGTTTTCCTTGGCTCCAATCTCAAAGACAGTGTCTAATGCCGGACCAGGCGCTCCTCCATGAAGAGGTCCTTTTAACGCACCAAGTCCTCCGGTGACCGCAGAGATCATATCTGATTGAGTGGAAATGATCACTCTCGCAGCAAATGTAGAAGCATTCAATCCGTGATCACAAACAGTATTCAAATAGGTATTTAATGCACGAACACTTCTTGGATCAGGATCGTTTCCGTTCAACATGTATAGAAAGTTGGCTGCAATATCTAAGTCCTGTCTAGGAAGAACCGGTGTCTGACCCTTCAACAAACGATACGCCCAGGCAACTATCAAAGGAAACGTGGAAAGAACTGCCATCGCATCTTTTCTAGGATCTTCTTTTTGAGAACCTAAAGAAAGAGCAGCAGATCCGATCCGAAGTATATCTATTAAAGGAAGATTTGCATAGACCGCCTCTTCGATGATAGTCCGTATTACTTTAGAAAATCTCCTAGAAGATCTGAGTTCCTCCGAGAACAAACTTGTTTCGGTAGGTTTTGGCCTTCTATCATTCCAAAGCATAAAGATTGTTTCTTCAAAGACAGCCTTACCTGCGAATTCTTCCACAGGATAACCTGCTATGATCAATCTTCCTCCCTTTCCATCTACTTGAGAAAGTTTGGTCCTTGCCGCTGGAATCCCTTCTAAACCCGGGCTATATATTTTCTCTTTTTCCTGTTCAGAGATTAGCATTTTCATTCTCCTTTGTTTCTCTATAAGTTTAGCGGGTTGACAATACATAGTCAATGTTGATAATTTTGTCAATATATGGCTTTTTCTTCAAAAAAACCGTTCTTAAATGCGGACGAGGCCGCTTCCGCCCTTGGAGTAGAAGTCCAGACCATATACGCGTACGTTAGTCGCGGTCTATTACATTCCGAATCCGGAGGCAATAAAGACAGAAGTAAACGATATAGAAGAGAAGATATAGAACAATTATTGCTTCGCAGAGAAGAACGAAGCCAGCCAGGCAAAACTGCCAAAGCCGCCCTCTCTTTAGGGCAACCTGTTTTAGAATCTTCGATCACGTTGCTTGGAGAAAATTCTCTCTTTTACAGAGGAAAGGATGTCTTAGAACTTTCAGAAAATGGAAGTTTTGAAGATATTGCATGTTTACTTTGGGAAGCGAAAGAAACAAATCCATTCGAATCGGATTGGCCGATACTATCCGGCGAATGTAATAAAATCCTAAAATTATTAGAAGGTCGGCCCATTTTAGATATTTCCAGGATCTTATTGCCTTTTTTAGAATATGAAGATGCAAAAGCATTTCGAAAAGATCCTAAAACTTTCAGAAAAACCTCTTCTTCTATATTAAGATATCTTACTTTATTCTCTTCCGGTAAAACTAACTCCGAAGGAAAAATTTCGGAAACACTTTTGAACGGATGGAATCAACCGCGAAAAAAAGAAGATCCGAATTATTTAGCCAAGCTTAGACTCTTAGAAGCAGCTTTAATTCTTTCTGCTGACCATGAGTTAAATGTTTCATCTTTTACGGCAAGATGTGTCGCTTCCAGTGAAGCTTCTCTCTATCAAGTTGTGCTTGCGGGGCTCGCGGCCTTGTCGGGCCCAAAACACGGATTACTAACCGAGAAAGCTATCCTTCTTCTTTCTCAAGCAAGCGGAAACAAAAAGAAAGACAAACAACTCTTAGAAGAAAAATTAAGGAATGGGGAAAATATTCCCGGGTTCGGACATCCTCTTTACAAAAAAGGAGATCCAAGAGGCAGAAAGCTGATCCAGATGGTCGAAAGATCTTTTTCAGAAGACCCGGATGTACAACTATATCTACAATTCTTAAAACAGATAGAAGAACTTTTAGAGGATTATGCGACAGTCGATGCGGGACTTGCGCTTGTTTCGAAAGCGCTCAAATTACCTAAAGGCGCGGGTATCGGGATTTTTGCGATAGGTAGAACTGCAGGTTGGTTGGCTCATGCAATGGAACAGTACGATTCCGGAAATTTGATCCGACCTAGAGCAAAGTACATCGGAAACCTTCCCCAAGAGTCATCAAATTCTTGACTCAGTCTATCCATTGCATTAGTAATAGGAAAATATATAAATAAGAACTGCGGAGTGCTCTATGTCGGATCTTAATTTTTCCAGAAAGGAATTTATTCAAAAAGCTGTCACCGTTGGAATTTTAACAAGCTCAGCAACAGTATTAGAATCATGCTCCAATGCTCCCGCAGACATAAAAGAAAGGGGTTTAAAATTTTCTAATTTTTCGGAAGTGAATACCGAGTTAGAAAAAATACTTCTCTCTAAAACGATTATCCCGTACGGGGAATGGAGTCCTAGTCAAATCCTTCTCCATTGTGCGCAAAGTATTTACTATTCTATAAAAGGTTATCCGGAAAACAAATCCGAGATCTTCCAAAACACTTTAGGCAAGATCGCATTCTGGAATTTTTCTAGAAAAGGAAAGATGTCTCACGACTTGAATGCTCCTATTCCAGGTGCAGATGTTTTACAATTAGGTATTTCAATTTCAGATAGTGTTCTTGAATTAAAAAAAGCAATCTCGGCATTTTCCAATTATACAGGAGAATTTGCTCCTCACTTTGCTTATGGAAAACTAACAAAGCAAGAATATGAACTTGCTCATGCAATGCATATTGCAAATCACTTAGATTACGTAACGATCAATTAAAGATCTTACTCTTCTATCTTTACGCTGGTTAGGATCTTTTCCACGGATTCTTCGTGTTTTCTTCCTTTGATCAGACTTTCGTCTATGATAAATACCAGACTATAAGGTTGTTTGTGTTTTCCTAAGAAGAACATTCCGGTTTTTGCATATCTCGGTCTAAGAACATCGTAGAATGTCCAAAACGTCCCGAAGTATCTTTCTTCAAAAACTTCTCTTTCTAACTCGTTCAATTCTTGGATATCTCCTCTTTGCAATTGAAGATCCAAAAACTTTTTAAATTGAGAAAGTAGCTCCGATTCATCGTCGAATCTGAACGGAATAAAAAAGATCCTTATAACCGGATAACGATTCGGATCCGAATCACTGGAAGAAATTATCCCTGCAATTTGTCCAATACCAGTTTTATCTTCCAGATTCAAATTTTGCGGATTATGAAAATAAAACTCCTCAGGCAACAGAATGCTTAGTTTTAGATCTTCGTTATGTAGAGTGCGACTCTCTTCGTTGTAATTCCAACGAGACAGATCCTTTTGTTCAAAATCAGGTTTGAACATGGAATAGGCTACGAATATCTCCGCCTTCTGCAAACTTTTAAAGCTGATAAGTCCGGAAGCTAAGACAACTAATCCTAATAATCCGATTTTATAATATGTTTTATTGTCGATGAGCCTTGCGCTCAAAACTCCAGCAGCATATACTAGAAGGAAAAGGATGCCGGACCTATTCTCGAAAAATCCTGTGAGCCAACATGCTAGAACCGAAAAAGCGAAAAAGGCAGCTTCGACCCAAGGGACTAATTTGATGGTCGGTCTCTCGATCCCTACTTCCGCAAAGATCGCTGGTAAAACGATCTTAGTTTCTAGCTTTCGGAACGCGAATACGATCCCCCAAAAAAGAATACCCGATACCAGGTAGCCGATCAAAGCCAGACCGACCATCCAGAATAATGGAAGATGGGCCTCATGATAAAATAAAAAATATAACGCAAAAACGGAATATACCAGGAAGAGCTTTTTAGTTAAGGAAAGTTCTTGCAGCTTTCGATACAGGGCTGTTCTCTTTTCCCATCCTGGAATTTTAGGGAATGAATTAATGAACCAGATCACCCAGTTTTTCTCCAATCTAAAGGCGGACTTTGACAGGCTAAACCAATCCGTGGACGATCTGGTGAAAACCTATAAGGCCATCGTTCAATTTCTGGATTTGATTTCAAATCTCTTTCCTATTGATCTGGTTTTGGTTTTATTACTTTCACTGCCTTTATTATACGTTATCAATACCTTATCACCTTCGACACCCAGAGTAAACTATACGATCTCCGTGGTTTTTATCTCAGGACTTAGATCCTTATTAAGTCATTCGATTTCCGGATCTTGGGAAATTTTTGCGGTAACTAAGACAGTGCTATTTCTTCTTATTCCAGCTTATATTTTGGTAATTCTTAAGTTTGGATTTTCCCTATTTCACAAGTATAGGGTAAAGAAGAAGGCGCTCTCTCCCGGACATTTAGAATCTTCCTTTATTAGTCTACAAAAGGCGTACCATGATCTAAGCGCGGAAATCTATTCTGAACTCGGAAAGAACGAAGGTAAAGGTTTTGTAGATGGACAAAAGTTTATACAAAAGATCCAAGTTCTGGAGAACAGTATCACCGGATTAAAAACTTTGATCAAAAAGCCGGAAGAAACCTCTCATTCCTCCGAATAAAGGAATATTCCGGGTAAATTTCGGAATTTGCCATCGTAATCAAGGCCGTATCCGATCACGAATTCCTTTCCTATATTCCAGCCGACATACTTGATTGGATATCCTACAGCCTCTCCACCTTCCTTAAATAATAGAGAAGCTACTTCAAGTGATTTGGGTTTTTTGGATAAAACATGGGAGATCAAAAATTTTAGAGTGCGACCGGTATCTACGATATCTTCTACAATTAAAACATCTCTACCTTCAATGTCCGAATCCAAATCTTTGAGCAATTCTACATTTCCGGAAGATTCCGTTCCGATATATGATTTTGCTTGGATAAAATCCAATTCGATCGGGATCGGAACCGCTTTAGTGAGATCAGAGAAGAAGTAAACTCCTCCTCTTAAGACACATACAAAAACGGGTTTTTTCTCTATATAGTCGTTTGCAATTTGTAAGCCCAACTCTCCGACCCTTGCCAAGATCATCTCTTCGCTGAACAAGATCTGAAAGGGAATATTATTAAAATTTGAAATATTATTCTTCATGGGATCCAAAACCGTTTGAGTCTACAACTTTGTCTTCCAAGATCCGCCCAGTCCTTTTGATCAGTTATCAAACTTATAAAAGAAGATGTTGGAAATTTCTCGAAAAGAGAATCGGGATTATTTCCCAATAATAAATAATTAGCTAAGTCTTCCATTCCAGGATTATGGCCGATCAAAACTACGCTATTAATTTTAGAAGTAAGACCTCTTAATATCCTAAGTAAGTCGGAATATTCCGCCTCATATATTTCACTTATAATCTTAGTCTCTTTTGTAATATTGTGAAAACTTTGTAATATCTTCCATGTCTCCGAAGTTCTGATCGATGGCGAAACAAGGGCGACATCCGCAACAAAGGAAATCTTCTCCACATATTTTCCTAAAAATCGTGCGTTTTTACGACCTCTTTTTGATAAAGGACGTTCCTTATCCTTTAAATGAGTATCGCTCCAATCGGATTTAGAATGTCTTATGAGATGAATCTCTTTCAAAATCCTCTTCTCCTCCACGATAAAGCTTGAGATTTAGAATTTCATTGACAAGGATCTTTCCTGACGATAAAACTTCTGAGCTATGTCAAAGATGTATATTATCGGAGTGGTCCTATTAATATCCTTTGCCACAAACCTTTCTTCACAAATTGCAGGAACTCCTGACGAGGAAAAGGCTAAAAAAGAATTACAAAATCAATGGTCTAAAAAATTCCCAGGAGACAGAATACTTTCCGTCCAAGCTGCAGGAAAACCTAAGCTGATCGAAAAAGAAGCTCCGGAAGAAAATGCACCGACAGATTTGAGATACAAATTTTCCTTCTTCGTAACTAGCCGCAAAAAAGAAGGCCAGACGACCAAAACTCCCGTTGGAGTGATCTACCAATTCGTAAGAGAGAAAGGTTGGATCTTCTCCGATATTGGGATGGCAAGGTCAGTTGTAGTCACAGAACCAGGAAAAGAACCTCCTTCTAAAGACGAAGTCTATCAAATAGTCGAAGAAGCAATCTTAGAAGAAAAGGGAAAATCCAAATCGGTCGACTCAATTCGTTTAACAGAACCAGAATTCGGCCAGAATTTAACTCCTAATAAAGAGCAATTTTGGTTCAGATACGAGGGAGATTTCGAAATTTCAGAAAACGGGTCTAAAACGATTTGTTCCGATATAGTCATTCGTTTGGTAAAGGAACAAAACTCGGCCGTCTGGAAGGCAGAATGGGAAGAAAAAGGAAAATGTAAAGTATCTGAAGAATAAGATCAGATCTTATTCTTTCCTACTAAATCGCTAATTGATCTCGCTCCTGTTTGTTTCAGAACTCCATCTAGATACTCTAATATTCTCACAGGTAAAAACGGTCCGTTGTATACATAACCTGTATACAATTGAATCAGGTCGGCTCCTGCTAAAATTTTTTCTAAGGCAGCTTCTCCCGAATTAATACCACCGACTCCTATGATAGGAAGACTTCCTTTTAAGATGGAGTAAGCATATCTAACAAATTCAGTTGATCTTTGACGAAGCGGTTTTCCGGAAACTCCACCTTCTTTTTCCACGTTTGGATACCTGGACAAAACGGATTTGTCTATAGTAGTGTTGGTAAGAATGACGCCTGATAATTTGGAATCTGGTAGGAGCTCCAACAAAGTCTTCAATTCTTCTTTTTCCATATCCGGAGCGAATTTCACAAAAGTTGGAATTGGAAATTTTCCACCTAAGCCGCTTCTAATACCATCCATCAACTTAGTAAAGTTTTCCTTTTTCTGGAAATTTCTGAGACCGGGAGTATTGGGAGAGGATATATTGATCACAGCATAGTCTGCATAAGAAGTGAGTTTTTTTAGAGAATATACGTAATCCTCGACTGCATTCTCTTCCGAGACAATTTTTGTTTTGCCTACATTGATCCCTCTTACGCAGTTCTTTTTTTGCTTTCGGATCGTTTCTTCTGCAGCATCCGCTCCCGGATTATTAAAACCCATTCGATTGATCAGAGCTTCATCTTCGGCGTATCTAAAGATTCTTGGTTTCGGATTTCCAGGCTGAGCCTGACCTGTGATCGTTCCGATTTCTATCGAACCAAAACCTAATCGGGAAAGAAACGGATACAATTCTCCCGTCTTATCGAAACCGGCACCTAATCCGACCGGATTTACGAACTCGATTCCTGCGACTTTCGTTTTCAAACGATCGCTGGAATAATTCATGAGTGATTCCAAAACGGGAAACACAAACGGAAGTTTTTTAGAAAGCCCAAGTAAGTTCTGGGCCAAGTTATGAGCGGATTCCGGATGAATACTTAAGAAAAAAGGTTTTGCGGTTTTTTCATAAACCCATTGTTTCCATTCAGAATTCATCCGGTTCCCTTGCAGATAGAACTATTAAGACCAGCGAAATATACGAAGCCCAACGCCCAAGAAAAAAAATCCGATCCCAATCATAAACACGCAAGGGTAGACTATTTCTGCAAGCCCGGCTCCTTCTATAAAGACGGCTCTCAATGAATCGGCCACCAAGGTTAAAGGTAAATGTTTTATGAAAGGGAGCACTATATCCGGAAAGTTTTTATAACTGAAGAATATTCCTGAAAGGACCATCATAGGAAAAGTAAACGCGTTTACTAACCCGTTCCCTACCTGAGCACTTTGCGCTCTGGAACCAACAAAGATCCCGATACATGCAAATACGAAATTTCCAGTCAGAAAGATCAAAAGTGCCGCAGGAACAGAACCGAAAAATGCATTTTCAAAAACGGTAAACGTAAACGTTAAGAAGATGATGGATTCTACAGTAGTGACAAAAATCCGAGTGAAGAAGAAGGACATTACAAACGCCAACTTATTCATTGGAGTTGCGGACATTCTTCTTAAAAGTTTTTTCATCCTCATCTCGATCAGATTCCAACCAACTCCCCAAAGACAGGAGTTCATGACTCCCATTGCAAGCATTCCAGGAACGAGATAATCAATGTATCTTGTCCCTTTCGAATCTAATTTTCGGATGTTCGAACTAACTTTCTCTTTTTCCTGCATAGCTAAAAGAGCATTGGAAAGTAGAAGATAATCTCTCTGTGCATTTGCATTATTCGGATCAAAAGAAAATTCTAAATTTCCTTTTTCATCTTCATTTACCAAAAGATTGATTTCCCCTCTTTTGAGCGCTTTGATCGCTTCTTCTTGCGTTAGGATCTGTGGAACTATCACTCCTAATCCGTCGGAATTTCCACCGGCAGAATTCGAGAATGCTTTTTCGATCTTTGTAGAAAGTCCGCTCGCATCAAATGAAGAAGATACTATCGCAACCCTTGTTTGGGGCGCTCCCTTAGAAGTGAATGCAATTCCTAATACACCTGCGATCGCAATTGGAAATATAAACGCCCAGAAAAGAATCCCGGGTTCTCTATAAAATTCTTTTAATTGAATCGTGACTAAATGATAGATTTGTTTCATTCTTCCAACCCTCTTCCGGTCATAGAAAGGAATAAGTCGTCCAAGGTCTTTTTATGACATTCCAGTTCTTTTAAAACGATCCCTGCTTTAGAAAAAGAATCCAACATGGAAGGAAGATAATCCGTAATTCTTTCCACATAGATCCTTCCTTCTTTCGTGTCGGAATTCCAACTGAATTTGAATTTTCCTTTTTCAGGAAGATATCCGCTCGGATCCGATCCATTCTCTAAAGAGAAACGAACAATTTCTCCGCCACCCAGTTTTCCTAAAAGATGGGATAATGTCCCTTGGTCTAAAATTCGACCCTTATCCATTACGATAATCCTTTCGCAGAGAACTTCCGCTTCTTCCATATAATGAGTGGTGAGGATCATAGTGGTTCCGTATTCTCTTAGATCTTCTAAGATTTTCCAGATATCTCTTCTGGCACCCGGATCTAAACCTGTAGTAGGCTCATCCAAAAAAAGAATTTCGGGTTTGTTCATAATAGAAACACCCAATGCCAATCTTTGTCTTTGGCCTCCGGACAAACTATTCACGAAGGACTTATTTTTTTCAGTGAGTCTAGTGAGTTCTAAAATTTCATGAAGCCTGGATTCAGGTGCCTTGTAGAAACTTCCAAATAATTTCAAAGTTTCCCAAACAGTGGCTCTATCCATAAATCTGGTCTCTTGCAAAGCGAGACCGATATTACTTCTTAAAAAAGTTTCGCTTTCTTTCCAACTTGTACCTAAAATTTGGATCTTACCTGAATCAGGAAATTGGATGCCTTCCAACATTTCAATAAGAGTTGTTTTACCGGCTCCATTCGGCCCAAGCAAACCAACAAACTCTCCCTTTTTGATTTCAAGCGAGAGATCGCTGACAGCGGTTACATCTTTGAATTTTTTAGTTACATTAGATACCGATATGATCGGGTTTTGAATCTTATCCACAGTACAACCTGAAAATCATGATTTAAAAAGAATTCGGGGACTTCGACACTTTTTGGAAGTAGTCAAAAAAATAATGATGAAATAAAAAACGGACCGGTGATCGATCCGTAAAAAATTCAGAATGAATTTAATTCTTACGCAGCTTTTCCGCTTTTTTCACCCAGTCTTTCTTGAGATATTCCAAGATCTGATCCTTCTTTTTTAAGGCGTCCGATTTTCCCATCTCGTAAGCCTCTCTCACTCCTTTTGCATTTGTGTAATCGAAAGAAGTGATCGGTAGAGATTTGGACGGAGTTACTAAAAAACAACGATCCAATAAATAAGGGTCTTTTCCGACTATGGTAGTCGATTCGTAATGTATTCCGATAATTTTTGCATTGGGAGGAAACGCTTCCAAAAGTAAATTATTCGTAAGCCCTCCGTCCAAATAATATTCCTTTCCGTGATTCTGAAAAGAAACAATAGGGGGAATAGAAGAAGAATTCAGAATGATCTGTTCGATCACGCTCGGGTCCCTAAAATCAGCTTCCGTAAAAAGGACTTCTTTCATATTCCAATTTCTTAAAACACGAAATGTTCGTTCCGTATAAAGTCCTTTGTTGCGGTCCCTTTCGTCTTCTAAAAATGCTTTTCCAGTTTCTGCAATCAATCTTGCTAGCCTGAACGTGTTCTTGTTGGAATCGTCTTTAGGAAAAGCTTTGATCGTATGAATAAAAACTTTTGCACCGGAGCGGATAATTTTATCGAAGTCCATCCCGAATCGAATGGTCCTACGATACATGTCTTCATGGGGAAATGCTTTCTCCCCGCTGAATAATCGAGTGAAATAAAAATTACGAGGGTTCTTACGTACTATTCTTTCAAAAAAGGAAACCGATTCTTCCTCTGTTTCGCAGAGTAAAGAAAGAACCATTGCAGCGCCTGCGGAAACTCCCGACACTTGTCTGAGTTTTAATCCCCAGGTTTTTAATTCATGCCCAAAGCCCAAACCGTAGAAAGCCTTACAACCGCCGCCTGCAATCGCAAAACAAATCTCATCTTCTAACCAAATCCCTTGGAGGACCTCGCCGAATTTGGATCCAGGATCTGACTTTTTAGAAGGAAGTTCATATTCATCTATGATCGGCATTTAGTTTCTCCGGAGTCCTGGCTCCATATAGCCATTTTCCGATTTTGGATTAGAATTCTAAAAGTAAAAAATCAAAGATCTAAAAGGACCAAAACCTCGAAATGTTTGGTTCTTGGAAAAAAATCGGTAAGAACGATTTCCGTTAACCTATATCCGGAGCTTTTTAAGATCCCAAGGTCCCTTGCTAAGGTGCTCGGATTGCAGCTAGAATAAATAACGCGAGAAGGTCTGGATCTATTCAGAAAATCCAATAAGGAAGGAGAAGCTCCGGCCCTCGGCGGATTTAAAATACATAAATCCGCACCATAAGAATCCAATTTTTTTGGGAGGGAAGAATTCAGATCCAATGTATGGAATTCTAAACTAAGATATCCGGCATTTTTCGCATTTTTCTCAGCTGCTTTTACCGAAGAGTCGGACAATTCATAACCGGAAAGACGGCTTACCAAATGACCGATCGCCAAACTGATTAACCCAGCTCCAGAATAAAATTCTAATACAGAACCGCAGTCTTTAGGTATCCAAGAACGTATCTTGAGCATCCATTCTTCCAAAAGAAAACGATTCACTTGAGTAAAACCTTCTGCCGGAATGGACCATTCTAATTTTTCAGGAAGATAAGGACCTATCTTCACTTCTTGTTTATCGTATTCTAAAATTTGTCCGGAAGAATAACGAAGTCTCCAGTCGCCCCTTTTAGAGAATGTTTTCTTATTTCCTAAATTCTTTCGGATGTACTCGTTCATCTCGAAAGGAAGATGTTTACAACCTTCTTCAGGAAACGGGACCAAAGAGTTAGAGTTCTCCTTATAAAATCCCGTATTTGTTTTTCCTTTTTTGAATTCGATTTTGATCTGAGCTGTGTTGCGATAACTGTTAGAAGGGCCGCTTAAAATATCGATCTCGGGAATTTGAGACGGATCGAATTTAGAAACATAGAAAAAAGAATCCTTCAAAAGCGATTTTTTGATCTGAAGTTCTTCCTCATAAGGAATATGGCGATAAGAACAACCTCCGCATTCCGGAAATGCGGAACAATCGGACTCGATCCTAAGGGGAGAAATTTTTTCCGTAGATACAACGGTACCCCAAATCAGTTTAGAATTTTCTTTATCAGTTATGATCCGAATTGTTTCTCCCGGAACAGCTCCTTTTACAAAAACGGTTTTATTCTCCGTATGAGAAATACAAGTACCTAGATTCGCCCATTTCTCCGCGACCAATCCGGAAATTTCTCTACGGTTCTTTTCCGTACTCATAGGTAAATCACCTTGACAGGGTCCCCCATCTTGTCAGTAAAGTAATCCTTAACCGGAGAAGTGGCCGAGTGGTTTAAGGCAGCGGTCTTGAAAACCGTCGTGGGTAACTCCCACCGTGGGTTCGAATCCTACCTTCTCCGATGGAACAATACTGGAGATGTGCCTGAGCGGTCGAAAGGAGCAGTTTGCTAAACTGTCGTATGGGGTAACCTGTACCCAGGGTTCGAATCCCTGCGTCTCCGAAAGTTCCAAACTCTCACGCTGACCCCCCGGGAAATAAGAAGATGTCCGACCAGAGATTCAACACCCGGGAATTCTTGGAAGAGACCAAGCGATTATTAGAAGGGGAAGAATATCCAAATCTATTCGCTGCCATTTCTTATATTCCTTTTTTAGGATGGGTCATTCCTTGGTTTTTTAGAAAAAAACAGGAAATTTGCAAGTTTCACGCACTCCAAGCGATCAAGTTAAATCTTGGATTTGTATTTTTGTACTTGGTGGTTTGGTTCTTAAGAGAGTTCCCTATTTTAAGCACCATTTTAAAATGGATACATGCGAATCCGATCGTAACCGACTTTATCAGCTATGTCGCATGGCTAGCTTTACTTGGTTACGGAATTTTAGGAGCCTTACAAGCTTACCAAGGCAAACTGTTCGTATTACCATTATTCCCGGAAATAGAGAATGAAGTTCGAAAAATACTCAGCAAAATTAGAGGAACTCAAGGCTAAGGCCCTCGATTTTCTCTCTCCTTACTGGAACCAAGCCAAAAGTTTTATTAACACCGAAAGATTTCGTATCTATTTGGTGACTCTTCCTTTATTCGGAAATTGGCTGATCGGATTTTCTTTCTTCTCCAATGAAACGGAAGTTTACAGACATTCCAAACTTTCCTTTTTAAACGTTCTGTACTTTATCGCATTCTTAATATTGTCTTGGTTCTTCTCCTTTGTTCCTGTTGCGGGACCTTGGTTAGCGAACCTGGCTCACTTAGCCGGAGTGATTATCTATCTTGGCTTGTCCGGTTTACTGCTATACAATTACACCAAGGGAAAAAAACTGGTCCCGAAACTTCCCCAAGAGCACTTAGAGCTTTTGGAAAAGAAATTCTTTTAATCACCCGCGCCCATAGCTCAGCTGAATAGAGCGTCTGACTACGGATCAGAAGGTCGGAGGTTTGAATCCTTCTGGGCGCACCAACTTCTTCTTTTTCCCATAAACTCTGACATTATGTCCCAAATAGTTAAGAAAATATTTTAGAATTTCTATCAGAAAACTTGACTTTAATAATGAGTCTCAAGAACGATAGTTATAGAGAGACCGGGGACCAGAATGGAAAAGTGCCATTGTGCTCAAATCACGTTTGAAAAAATCGTAGAGACTGCTAAACAACAGGGACAAGACTATCGTGAAGTGGTAAAAGCTTGCGGAGCTGCGGATACTTGCACAGCCTGCACTGATTACCTAATCGCGTATTGTGAGCAGCATCTACAACTTGTCTCGGCCGGATAAATTACTCATAGATCAGGAGTTATTCGATAAACTCCTTCCACTTGCTTCCTCTTCCGCTAGAGGGAGAACCAATCACAATTTCCACGAACTAATAGAACCGTATCAGAGATTTCTGAATGTACTTACAAAGGACACTTACGTCCAAGCTCATCGCCACAAAAATCCTCCAAAGCCCGAGACCTTTTTAGTAATAAAAGGAAAACTAGGCTTCGTACTATTCGAAGAAGATGGAAAAGTAAGCGATAAGCATATCCTGAGTTCGGACGGACCGATCTACGGGATAGATATTCTTCCTGGAGTGTACCATACATTGGTCTCCCTTTCGGAAACCTGCATTTGTTTCGAAGGAAAATCAGGTCCGTACGATCCGGCCATCGACAAAGAGTTCGCAACTTGGGCTCCACCGGAGAACAGCGAAGATAAAACTCAATATCTGGATTTTCTCAGATCTCTTTTCTAAAATCAGAAACGATATAGTCTCTTATTCCTAACCCGCGTTGGGGATTAGGAATTAAGGTTTCTGATCGAAAATATCCTCGTACAATTCCCGGATCTTTTTCAAATTTCTTCCTGGCGGGGAAGGAAATGGAATGATCCTGCCTAGATTTTTCGCCGTACCGGTTTCTTTTATATCTTCCGATTCTTTATGATTATGTCTGTTTAAAGGGGGGAGATTTTCTCTCTCCATAACTTATTCCTTCGGAAAATCGAAGTCCTAAATTCAGTGACATTCGCGAGATTTTTTAAAAACGAAATCATAAAATCCGGTTTGAAATTTACGAAAACTGTTGCCATAGTATTTTCCCAGGCAAACATGCGAATGGTTTGAAAGGATTTTGCTTTTAGGCGATTCCGATCATATCCTATTCGAACTTCCCCTTAACGGAAAGGAAAAGTATGCCCGAATTCGATCAAATCGATCTGTTCAACTATGCCGCTTACGGCAATGAAGACGATCCTCAATGGGACGATATACGTAATTATATTCGCTCTAATGCCAACGCTTCGAAGGAATATGAGGAGATCAAAAAAAATCTCTCCAATGTTCAACCGAAACGAAAACAAAAAGATCTCGGAAGACTCCGACAAGAGATAAAATCCTCTGATGGAGATCCAAGTTCTAATAAGCCTGCTGGTCAGGATAAAAAATGGTGGAGCGTTTTCTTAGGAGAATAGTCGCTAAGGAAGGTTGCCATGGAGAAAGAAGCAAAAACATATCTTCGGATCAAAAATTTCGTGGCTCCCTTTATTGGTTTAGCCGTGAACATCAGCGCGTACGGAACCGAAAATATAATAACTAACGGTAAGGTAATCCTCACCTGCAATCATAGATCCGATATGGATCCGTTTATTCTTTCTTACACCTTTCCCAGATTCATTTCTTGGATCGCAGCGGAGTACACTTTCAGAATTCCTATCTTCCGGGACCTTGCAAAGATCGCAGGCGGGATCCCAATGTCTATCGATGGGAATATTTCCCTCGGCTCCATTAAGATGATCCAACAGGTTTTTAAAAAAGGAGAGACCCTAGGAATTTTCCCGGAAGGCCACGACTATATGGTCAAAAACGATTTTAAATCCGGAATGGTGGACTTTCATTCAGGATTCGCTGCATTCTCCATACGTAACAAAGTGGATATTCTTCCTTCCGTAATTATCCCAGTAGAGGAATCTTATTCTGATATCCCGATTCCGCCTATCGTTCGCAGCTTTATGGGAATGCCTAAAGAAGTCTGCGATATCAAAAAACGTGCAATCTACAAAAAAGTAAAAGTGATCTACGGAGAAAAAGTAGATCATAGAGAATTTCTTTCCGGTTCCTTAGAGGAGAATATGAAACAACTCTCCGACGTGGTTAGAAGTAGAATGATCGCGTTACAAGAAGGTCAGTACGCGGAAGCTTAAACTTCCACGACTCCACTGAATACTTCTGTAGCAGGTCCTGTCATCAGCACATGACCTGATTCCAGCAACTGAACTCTTAAGGTCCCACCTCTTAGATCTATACGAACATCTTTGCCTGTCTTACCATTTAGGTGAGAAGCTGTCATCACAGCACAGGCACCTGTTCCACAAGCCAATGTTTCTCCAGCACCTCTTTCCCAAGTCCTTTGGTATAGATGGTCTTTTCCTCTTAACGATACGAATTCAACATTCACTCTGCGAGGAAATAGTTCCGTATAATTTTCGATCAATGGACCGATCTCACGGACTGGAAATTGATCCGGATCTTCCACATAAATAATGCAGTGTGGATTTCCCATACTTACAGCGCTGAATTTTAGATTATAAGAAGAATAACCTGGCAGCCCGCTTAAAAAAGAAAGCGGCTGTTCTAAGATCGGATTTTCGTTTTCCCATTTAACAGGGATTAAAGAAGGAACTAAGATCGGTTTTCCCATATCCACGGAAACCTGTTCCACTTTACCAGTTCCATTCACTTTAAGGTCGAGTTCTAAAATTCCGGCGCCCGTTTCTATCTTAGGTTGTTTTTTATTCGTAAGACCGTGATCGAACACGTATTTTCCTACGCACCGGATCCCATTTCCGCACATCTCGGAAGAAGAACCATCCGCATTGTACATATCCATTTGGAAATCGCCTTTATTGGATGCACGAATGAAGATCACACCGTCACCTCCGATCCCGAAATTACGGTCGGAAAGTTTTTGGATTTGCTCCGGACTCAGACGTAAATCGTCTTTTGTTGCATCCACATATACGTAATCGTTCCCGATCCCTTCCATCTTGGTAAAATGTACTTTAGCCAAAAGAATCTCCTAATCAAACCTGAGAGGTTGTTTCCATGCTTCCAATGGGACCTTCTCCGGAAAATCCAAAAAGCCCCGGAGAGGCTTTGTTTTTTACTGGAATTTAAAGACTCGCCCCGAAGGATACACTATCACCTAAACGGAACTCCCTTTGAACCAGACCTGTTATCTTTGCGGAAGCCAGAAAAACAAAACCTTATTCGTCGAAAACGGAATCCCAATCGTGCGTTGTTTAAATTGCAGCCACGCATTCTCCACTTACGAACAAGACGAACATTACGAAGGATACTGGGACGACGAAACCGGTTATGATTTAGACTGGTGGGATGTGGCTCATAGAGAGATCTATAAAGACTTCATAGGCAAATTTCTTTCAGCTCCTAAGGGAAAAATTTTGGACGTTGGTTGCGGACTCGGATTCTTCGTTAAAACGATCGGAACTTCAAGACCGGGTTGGGAAGCGGTAGGTTACGAGATCTCCGAAAAAGCGGTCAAATTCGCGAGAGAAAAAAACGGTCTCAAACAAGTGTTCCCGGGTATCGTCCAAGACAGCGGACTTCCAAAAGAAAGTTTTGATATTATAACTCTTTGGGATGTAATTGAACATATCCCCAAACCTCATAGCCTTATCCAGTATCTGTTCGGACTCTTGAAACCCGGCGGATTCTTATTCGTGCAAACTCCTAATTTTCCGGTCCAGCTATTCAAAGCAAAATTGAAAGTAGCTTTAAAAGGAATGCAAGAAGGCGGACATTATTTAGAGGCGAAAGATCATATTAACGATTACACGGAAAAGACCTTGGGACTCCTTGCTGAACAATGCGGGTTTAGTTCCGTTGAATTTTCGATCTTAAAACCGATTGCGTCCGTATCCGGAGTTTCCGGCCCCAAAGCAAAATTAGGAGTTTTCTTAAAGAAGACATTCTATTACGGAACCTTAATGCTCTGGTATCTAACATTCAAACAAGTAAATCTGAATCTGACCTTGTTTGCTTTGCTAAAGAAAAAGTAATCGTTTAAAAAGTTTAAAGGACAATCCCTTTCTCCAAACTTAAAATATAATTTAAAGCGGAGGAAAGATCTGGAGATTCCCAATATTCTTTTCCTTCCAACGTTTTCTTTTCCAGAACTGATTTAGTTTTGGCGGAAGAGATAGGACTTTTCAAATAAAAAGATTCTAACCCGAAAGAAAGTCCACCGCCTACATCATCCTTTAGAGAATCTCCGATAATATAAGACTTTTCAGGATCGACACCCGTTAGTGCCTTATTAAAGATCAAGGCTGAAGGTTTTTCTGCTCCGCTTTCTTCTGAGGTCACTAATCTGTATCGAATATCTTTTGGAAATAGAACGGATAATTTCAGTAATTGAGTTCTGAGAGATTCGTTTGTGATAATGATCAAATCCTGAACTTCTTGTAAGGCTCTTAATAGAGAGAGGATCTTTTTGAACTCTGCAGAATTCTTCTTTTTCCAATCTTTGATTCCTTGTAGAAAAAACCCAAAGTATACAGAATCCAATTTGAGAACAAAAGAAGGATCTAACTTTCCAAAAAGAAGCTCGGACATCTTCTTAAAATAAAGAATACGGAGTCGATTGACCGGATTGTTCGGAAGTTCTTTTTTCACTTCTGCACGAACAGTGTCGTAAGCCTTTTTGAATTCTTTGGAAGAGGAGAAGCCTAAGGCCTTTGCCTTTTTTTCCATTTCACGGATCGTAAACTCATAGATCCCTATAGAATCGAAGACCGTATTATCCAAATCCAAAAGAACTGCCATAACTCTAAAAATCCCGGACCTATCGGAAAGCCAAGGAGAGTTTTGGAAAATACTCGGGAAATTTCTTTTTCCTTGCTTCTTCTTCCCTGAAAACTAATCTGCAATCCGTTCGTTTATGTCCGAAGATCGTTTTTCCAGAAAAGTATTCCTTTCCGCATTAGCATTTTGTGCAGCTCTTTTAGGGATTGGTTCTTATTTCAGATTCAAAAAAAGAAAGATCCAAGGAAGTATCCTAGGCCCAGACAGAGAAACAGGTCATAGACTCAGACAGGTCAGGACCAATTTTTCTCCTACAAGCACGATCCAAACAAAAGTGCTCATTGCAGGGGGAGGGATCTCAGGACTTTCTTCCGGATATTATCTATCCCAATTCGGGATCTCGGATTATTTGATCTTGGATCTGGAAAAGGATGTAGGTGGAAATTCCAGATACTCGGAAACCAATTCTTTAAAGTATCCTTGGGGTGCACATTATCTTCCGCAACCGGGGCCGGAGTCCGTATTAGTTCGTAAATTTTTAGAAGAGAACGGATTGGTCCAAGGCAAAGATCCCAATGGAAATCCCATCTACCCGGAAAAGTATCTCTGCTTCGATCCCGAAGAAAGACTTTTTTACCAAGGAAGATGGCAGGCAGGTTTAGTTCCGAGAAGAAATGGAGAACCAGACTCTCAAGAATTACTATTTCGTAAAATTATAAACTCCTGGCAAAATAAGAAAGGAAGAGATGGGCAAAAGGCATTTTGCATTCCAATAGATCGTTCTTCCAAAGATCCTGAAATTTTGAAATTAGATCGGATCAGTTTTACCGATTACCTAAAATCACTCGATATACATTCACCTGAAATACTCTGGTACGCTGATTATTGCACTCGAGATGACTATGGCGGAAATTCCGACAATATCTCTGCCTGGGCAGGACTTCATTACTTCTGCTCGCGACTGAGAGAAGAGGAAGATTCTCCTCCCGTTCTAACTTGGCCGGAAGGAAACGGATTCCTATCGGAACTCCTGCAAAAACCTTCTAAAGAAAAGATCAAAACTTCTACCCTCGTAGAAAGAATTCGTAAGAATTCTGGAAGTTGGGAAATCAACGCTTACGATGTAATAGAAAGGAAGGATCTTCTTATTAAAGCAGAGCAAGTTATCTACGCTTTACCTTCTTTTACCCGAAAATATATTTTGGGGGAGAAGGACCCATTCTTGCAAAAATTGGAATATTCTCCTTGGCTGGTTGCAAATCTGTTCGTCGAAGAACTTCCCCAAGGAAAAGGTCATCCCCCTGCCTGGGAAAACGTAATTTATAAGAGTAAATCTCTCGGCTATGTTGTTTCTACTCACCAAGATCTAAGAGCGCTAAGACCGCAATCCGTTCTCACCTATTATCTTGCTTTCGGTGAGAAAGATACAATCGCTTCAAGAAAATCTATCCTTCCTAAAACCTGGGAAACTTGGAAAGAAGAGATACTTACCGATCTAAAAAGGCCACATCCGAATATAGAAAGTTTGGTCTCTAGGATCGATATCATGACTCATGCACACGCAATGGTTCGGCCTGTTCCTGGTTTTCTTTGGGGAGGAGAAAGGGAAATATTAGCAAGGTCCGAATCCGGGATACATTTCGCTCATTGTGACTTAAGCGGTATTTCCATTTTTGAAGAAGCATTGTATAGAGGATTCGAAGCTTCCAAAAAAGTTCATGCATTTGCAAAGAGAAGTTGATGGAAGAGAATAAAACACTTAGTCCATGGATCATTTCCAAAAGATTCGACCTTAGCTGGTTTATCGCACCGGGTTTGATCTCCGTAATCATAGTGTTGGCCGCGAATTATTTTGGATTTCCGGAACCTTCTCCCCTCGGTTCTTCTAGAACAAGTGGTAGCGCATTGCCTCCTTGGCTTTGGTTACTCCTTATCCCAGGAGTAGATGTTTCTCATGTGTATTCTACTTTATTTAGAGCGTATCTCGATAAGGAAGTTTGGAATCGAAGAAAAGTGCTTTTAACTTTGGTTCCTTTTTTGTGCTTTATAGCAGCTCTTCTTCTTTACTCTTTTGGAAAATTATTTTTCTGGGGAGCGATGGCTTATCTTGCGGTATTCCATTTTATCAGACAACAATACGGTTTTCTAAGTTTGTATGCGAGAACAGAGCCGAAGACTGAAAGTAAACTTCCATTTCTTTTGGATAAGATCTGTTTGTATATGGTAACCTGTTTGCCCGTTCTATACTGGCATCTGGTTCCTGAAGGAAGGCATTTCGAATGGTTTATGGAAGGTGATTTTTATCAATATCCAAATCGTTCACTTTCAAACTTCATCCATATACTATTTTGGGTTTGGGTGATAGTATACTCATTAAGCCAAATCTACCTTCTTCTCAAAGGACGAAGGATCAGTTTAGGAAAACTTCTACTCTTATTCAACACAGCTTCTGTTTGGTATGTAGGCATCGTATTATTGAACGATGATCTTGCATTCACTCTTACGAATGTGATCAACCATGGAATTCCCTATATGGCCTTGGTATTCGCATATTCGAATTTTAGAAAGAAGCAACTTCCTTCCTTCTTCTATAATAGCTTTCGTAACGCTGCTTTGGCGATCCTAAGCTTCTCATTTGTACTACTGGTATTTGCTTTCACGGAAGAATGGTTATGGGATAGTTTTGTATGGAGGGAACATCCGTATCTCTTCGGAAACTCCTCCGTAATAAAAGCAGAGTTAGGACTGGGTCTTGATGGAATCTTAGTGCCTATCTTCTTTCTTCCCCAATTCACTCATTATATCTTGGATGGGTTCCTCTGGAAGGGTGGAAGAAACAACTCTGAGCTGGAAGGCTTTATAGGCCCCCGAAATTTAGGCTCATAAAGCCCATCCGACTTGAAAAACGAGTATCTTACGGTTTTCCGATAGACAAGCCCGGTTTTCTTCTCATAATGACGAAAAAGGAAAACAGGATCTACCTCAATGATCATCGTAGAAGGAATCGATTATATTGTAATACCTACCGGGGATATAGAAGCCTCTGTAAAATTCTATTCCGAACTATTTGATTTCGAGACGATCGAGGAAAAAGGAAACGAATTCGCAATCATCGGTTTGGATTCTGTTAACATTAAACTCCTCAATACAAACGGAGTTAAAAGTTCTTTAACCGAAGTTAAATCCCCTGTCCTTAGTTTCGTATTGGATGTGGATGATTTTACCGAAGCGATCGTAGAACTCGAGTCTAAGTCGGTTCAAATCGTAAGAGGACCAGAAGCCAGAGACGGAGGAGAATTCCTTCATTTCTTGGACCCGTCCGGTAATATTTTAGAGATCAATTACAAAGAAGATTAAGAGTAATTACTCGCTTCTTAATAAAGAAAAGCCCTCAAATTGAGGGCTTTTTTATTGGGGTTAGACAATCGGGCCAAAAAAGAAGTTAGGAGATCTTGTCTACAAATGCTCCCTTAGTTTTATAAATATCGCCCGCATAACTAGGATTCATTGCTTTTTGGTCAAAGACATCCGCCTGCTTGTTTTCGTAAGGTTTGTTTGGAATTCCTTCCACCTTAGGCATTTTGCGTGGATCGGAAGAGGCCTTTTCGGCGAGTCCGAGATATATAGAGGTTATCGTTGCCATTCAGTATTCCCTCCATTCCGATCCTAATCCAAATCGGAGAATAAACCAAGTATTTTTTTACCCTAAAGATCAGGGAAAAGATACGGTACAATCGCCCTTTCCGGCAGTGACGAACATCTGGACAGTGTAATAACTGGAGAAGGTCAAAGTAGGTTCAAATACCCAAGTGCTCGTATCTCCAAAAGTTCCCACATCCGTTCTACCGCAGGTTTTGGAAAACTTTGAATAGATGAGATAAGTATCACAGGCAATCTTAACGTTGGTGGGTCCTTCCGGATTCAGGTCAATTCTAAGCGCTTTAGTTCCCGTCTGACCTGAAATGGAAAATGTTTTGGAATCAGGATAAGATACTCCTAATTCTTCTCCATACAGGTTATCAAAGGACTTATAACAATCTATATAGAATTTTCTACCATAACAGTTGGTAGCAGTATCTCCGTTATTCTCATCACAAATAACGGGCCCATCTTTAGTCACAAACAATGTTCCGGTAGAAGCTCCTGCCGGAACCACTGTGACAATCTCAGTGCTGGTAGCGCTCAGAACACTTGCAGATACTCCATTAAATTTAACCGTAGTTAGACTTGTATCAGCTGAAAATAGACGACCTTTGATCGTGATCGTTGTTCCTGGATTTGTCCCAATTGGAGGAGATCCGCTGGGAGGATCAATTTCTGTGATTACTGGATTTCCCAAACCTAATTGGGTAGCAAGGTCCGAATCCTTGCCTGAAGAACAACCAAGCCCCAAAAGAGATAGAGATAAAATAATAGCTAAGATCTGAGTCTGAAATCGCATTTTTTCTTTAACCTAGAACCGTTCGCACACAGCGCTTTTGCTTGCCGTTTTTAAAAAACCGCAGAACCTACCCAATTATCGGAAAAATTCACCCTATCCGGGAAAGATTTTTTAGAAGGCAAACATGAGCGAGACTGTTCTTTATTCCATCGAAGATTATACGTGCATAATCAGTTTAAATCGACCCGAAAAACGAAATGCAATTTCTAGAGAACTACTCTATCAGCTTATGTCGCATATAGATAGAGCAAGCAAAGATCCAAAAATAAGAGCCCTAGTACTTAGGGGAGAAGGTTCCGTATTCTGCGCTGGAGCCGACCTAAAAGAAAGAGCAGATATGTCCGAGAAAGAAGTACATAAATTTCTGGACCAAGTAGGTAAATGTTTCTTGGCTTTGGAAAATCTTCCCTTCCCAACGATTGCCGCCTTAGATGGAGATGCGTACGGTGGCGGACTAGAAATGGCGCTATGCTGTGATTTCATTCTGATGAGTGCGGAAGCAAAAGTAGGTCTTACGGAAACAGGACTCGGAATTATTCCGGGCGCAGGCGGAACCCAAAGACTTCCGCGCAGAGTAGGAAAAACAAAAGCATTAGAACTTATTTTAACCGCATCTGTGATAGATGCGCAAACTGCGTTTGATATCCAACTTGCAAATTCGGTTTGGCATGACTCTGCATTTATGGCCGGGAAAAAATTGGCCTCCTTACTTTCCGAAAAAGCTCCTATCTCCTTAAGGCTCGCAAAGGAAGCAATTAGAGAAGGAGAAGGAAAAGATATACAAACAGCCCTAAAAATAGAAAGAAAACATTATAATAAAACTTTAAAAACGGAAGATAGGATCGAGGCATTAAAGGCTTTCCGAGAAAAAAGAAAACCGGAATTTAAAGGAAAATAGAACTTCGAAAAAGGGAGGCGAGACACAAGGCCGACCCAAAAATAGGCAAAACAAGGAAGCTGGAATACGAATGATTCTAACGGGTAAGGAAATTAAAAAAAGATTAGAGAAGGACATCATCATAGATCCTTACTCCGACACTAGATTAAATCCGAACTCTTATAACCTAAGGCTTCATAACGAATTGGTCCGTTATACGGAAAGCCCGTTGGATATGAAAAAATCCAACCCTTCCGAAAACCTGGTCATCCCGGATTCAGGACTTCTACTTCAACCGGGAGTTCTTTATTTAGGTAGAACATTAGAATACACCGAAACACATAACCTGGTCCCTATGCTAGAAGGTCGGTCTTCTATAGGTAGATTAGGAATGTACGTGCATGTCACTGCCGGATTCGGAGATGTTGGATTCAAAGGATTCTGGACTCTCGAAATTTCAGTCATCCAGCCCTTAGTGATCTATCCGAACGTGGAAATTTGCCAAATCTTCTACCATACGGTCGAAGGTGAGATCACTGAATACAAGTCAGGCAAATACCAAGGCAATAAAGGTATCCAAACCTCAATGCTCTATAAGGATTTTGAGAGCGGTAAATATTAAGCTTCTATAAAGAAGCTTTTCTATCTCTTTCGATCAGTCTTACTAATTTCTGGGCGTTTTCATCTTCTGGATCTTTCTGCAGAACTAGATGAGCATATTCTAAAGCTAATTCGAATTGTTCCGTCTGACGATATAGGTCTGAAAGATTGATCAGGTTCATGGAATTATCCGGTTGGAGTTCCTCCATTCTTTTTGCAGCCAAGATAGCTTCGTCCATTCTTCCGATCCTACGATTTGCCAAAGAAAGATAATACCAGTATTCTACTAAGTCAGGATCTGACCCTAAATACTTGTTCAGAACTTCCACAGCTTTTCCGTAATTTTTACCTTTAAAGCTGAGAAGTCCAAGAAGTTTAGTCACCTTTGTGTTTTGAGGATCCGATTTGTATAAACCTTCAAGTGCGCCAAGAGCCTCGCTCAATCGGCCGCCCATGTAATCTTCTTTCGCCTTTTTATAGATAAACTTCCAGTCGAAAGGGTCGGAGATCTCATCTTCTTTTCCGTTTCCTTCCGGAGAAGCGACAGGAGAATATTCCACTCTAAGAAGAGAAAGGTCGTCGGTTAACTCGCCGACTTTTAGGACTTCTTCTTCGATTCTCTCCAGATCTCCATTGCCTTTCTCGACCATTTGTAGGAAGAGCATCTCATCTTCATTGATGGTGCGAACTTCTTTTTCAGGAGTAAGATCCAAATCGTCCTTACCGTCCGAACCTATGATCAATACGTCGCCAGGTTCTAATCTTCCGGAGTGGACCTTAAATTCGTATTCTGAATCCAATCCTATCTTTCTAAGAGTAAGTCCGGTTTCTAAGAAACCTGCTCTTCCGTCTCTATACAAAACGGAGAATGGGTGCTCCGCGTTAAAATACCAGAATTTACCTGTTTCATCTTCTACGACGATAAACGTTCCGGAGATCACCATGGATCCGTTAAATGATTTAAAAACCGATTGCATTTCATGATAGATTTCGGTCAAAAATTCGGAAGGACCGGTATCCAAAACTCTATCGTTTGCAGCGGATCTTGCAAGAATGGAATTAATCACAACTCCCATGACAAGAGAGCCCCCTGCACCTTGCATGGACTTACCCATTGCGTCTCCATTCATCGCAAAAGTATAACGTTTATAGTCGTTTTCTTTTCCGAGACGAAGATTTCCGGTCACACAAAGGTCTCCGCCTAAGTCAGCACGTTTGCCTTTGAACTCGAATTGTTTCTTTTGGCGAAGAATAAAATCTGTGCTTACCTTAGGAGATTTATTCGCATTATAAAAAAGCGGTTTTGCCAATAGAGACGTTAAGAAATAATCCCCATCTTGCTGCACCTTCAGGCGTTGAAGTTCCTCTATCTTTTCGGAAAGTTCTCTGGTCCTTTCTCTTACCTTAGTTGCCAAATGTTCCGCGTAATCTTGGAGTTCTCCTCTTGCTTTTCGGATAGAAGTCACCATGTTATTGAATGAGTCCGACAAAAATCCGATCTCATCCTTTAGATCCACTTTTACCTCAACGTCCAAAGCTCCTAAGTTTACTTTTTCCACCCCGGACAATAATCTGTTTAAAGGAGTAACCAAACTTTGTCGGAAGAATAGAGGGAATACAAAGAATACTACCACCAAAACCAAGCCCAAAATCAGGGTTTGTTTTGCTGCAGTTGGATGCATAAATTCTCGATACTTGCGGTAAGAATATCCTACTTCGCTGACTACATCCTTCTTTACATCGTAATTAATATAAGTTACGAAATGTTGGTGTTCATCCAAACTTTTTCTGTAATGCCGGTACAATGCAGGTTGAAATGGACGGAAATATAAAAGGACTTCTGCTTTTAAATGGCCAATGAGGAGATCCTTTTCATCAAAGGTACAAGTTCCGTCCTTCTCTTTCCATTTTTGAAGAAGATGTTCTTTGAACGGAATTACTCCTTTATTCCCGACTCCTTTTAGATAATTTCTACCGTCCACGCAGAATTCTTTCGGGAAAATATAATCCAGTTTGTTGGAAGTTACGAAAACTGCTGTGTTTAAAGTAATCAGGTGATCGAATAATTTTGTTTTTAATTCTTTTCCTTCCAAATTCGGATTATCATCCAAAAACTTCAGGATAGAAGCTTTATATCCGCTGAAATATTCGTGAGTATCTTTTAACGTTTTTTTAACGGAGTTTCTAAAACCTTCTTCCGCTAAAAGTTTCATATGTTCGAATATGATCGTATTCTTAAAATCGATCTCTAACTGAGGAAGTCTTAGATCGTATTGATTATCGTAACGAGAATAATCCACATTCTTGGATCCGCCTTCCCATTGAACGATATATAACATCTCGGGGATTTGTTTCCCACCTTCCAGCGCTCTCGACATGTTTACGATACTTTTGGTATCGTATTCCGCTTCTTTATCTTGGTTAGAGATAAAAACCAATGCCTGCATGATCAACATCAATGTCACAAAAGTGATCCCTACAATCTTGACCATGAAGGTGGTTTTTTCTTCGCTGAAATTCAGGAAGATCACAAGGATCAAAAAGATCCCTAAGGTCATCAAAAGAACGATAGAAGTTAGATAAGTAGAACGTTCAATCCAACCGTCTCGACTAAGAATATTCGTGAGCGCAGGAACCACCCCACCCGCAAGAAGAGCGGCCATAAAACCGCCGATCGCAAATCGGACCCTTCCCTTAGTTTTGGTCATTCTGTAGATAGGTAATATCAAGAAAGAGATCAGAACGAATAGTCCGATCAAAACCGCAATGATAGAAGAAGCTTTCTCCGCGTTAAAATCCCAGTGATGAGCGGTGAAGTGATATTTCCTAGGAGAACTAAGAGTAATATAATAAAAATAGGAAATACCGATCGCAGCAACTGCATACATCCCGATAGTCAGGTTCCGGTTCATTTTGGGATTTGCATGACCAGGATAACGTGCTAAGAACTGACCCAAGTGAATGAGCGCGGGTAAAATGAATCCTACGGTCAACCATCTATGGTAAGCAGCGATCGGGTTGTATAAGAAAGCCGCAAAAAAATAACCGGAACAGAAGAAAGAAAAAAACAAGGCTCCCAATGCAAGATGCATTGTGCTTGAGGATTTTTCTTTCAAGAAGAGGAAGAATAAGGAAGTGCATAAAAACGCTAAGATAGATAGCAAACTTCCGAAAGAATAATAGTTCAGCAGAACATCGTTTTGTAAGATTGAAAAAATTTCCATGCAAGCAATAAGGAAGGGCTCTAATAATCCGGACTTCAGCCGGGTTTCAAGGGCTTGGCCCATTGAGACAAGCTCTTATAAATGGATTATATTAAAGCCGGAACCGATCAGATCAAATCAAAAAAGAAATTCGTTTAGAATTCACTGTTTTGTATAACGAGTGCGATATAAAAATCAAGCTTAAAGTTTTTCAATGTCTTGGATTTTCGTAAAAGAGTTGGGAGGATAAACGCTGTAAGGTCCTACTTCTACCCAACCTTGTAGGATCTTATTCCAATCTTTTCTCTGAACTTTATTCAAAATCTTGAAAACTAGTTCTGTGCTCAGCATTTCAGAAGAAGCTACCTGCTTTAGAAAGGATTTGTAACCTTCGTAACCCAGCTCTTTGTGAATAATGAATTGAGTACGGACCGACTTGGAGTAAAACCAAGGCCCTAAACTAGGATTGGAAAGATGAAAATCCTTGGAAAGTGGAGGATCATTTTTAGGAACTGTTTCATTCAGGCTCCATTCCTCCGTTATTGATTGGAGTTCATCCGCATCTAGCTTCAGATAACCTCTTTTGGATAAAAGATATGGTAGATAGGAAACAATCCCTTCGCTTAACCAAGAAGGTTCCGTAAAATAATAATGTCCCAATTCATGCAACAGCAACGCAGGGTAGCCGGGAGGCACCAATCCCAATTCCATAAAGATCCCGAATTCTTTTCCCAATTCTCCGGAGACATTATTGTATCCTCCCACTCTTGTCCCGTTCAGAAAAACAGTATCTCTTAATACCAATCGTATCTTATCTTTTTCGGAAGGAGGAAGAGATTTGAATATTGGAGAAGAAGCCTGATGGAACGGAATTCCTAGATAAGATTCGTATGCATCTAAGATCTTTTTTGTCTTATCGAAAGCGTATTTGTCCCATTCTTTCAGTTGGGTTTCATTTCGGATCGCTAATCTGATCTCTCCCCCTTTTAATCTGAAGGAGAAGTTGGATTCGTTTGTTTTGGCAGATTTCTTGTTTTGGGAAAGAATAGGAAAAACTGAAATTAAGAATGCGGAAAGTATTCCAATCCGCATCCAAAAAACGAACTTAGAGCGGAAACCGTTTATCAACGGTCTCTCTCTATCAAACGGATCAGTTTATGAGCGTTTTCATTCCCAGGTTCTTTTTGTAATACTTTTCGAGCATATTCTTCAGCTTTATCGTACATTTCCATCAAACGATAGATATCGGATAGATTGATCATATTGGAAATATTGTTTGGATCGATTTCCAAAAGTTTCAAACTCGCAGTTAAAGCCTGATCGTACTTGCCCATCTTCTTGTTTGCGATGGAAAGATAGAACCAATACTCGTGAAGATCCGGATCAGTTGCAAGGTAGTTATTTAGGACCTCTACAGCAGTGTTATAGTCCTTACCTTTAAAGCTCAAGAGTCCCAAAAGTTTGTTCAATCTTTGGTTAGCACTATCGTGCATATAACCTGTTTTCAGAAGTTCTAATGCTTCGTCTAAACGTCCGGTTTTGTACATCTTCTTTGCATCTTCGTAAACCGAATCCGTATTTAATGCTTTGTCGATATGATCGGAAGATTCGAAAATTTCTTCGATCTCGTCGTTCTTAGGTTCTCCCTGAAACTCTATCTTGAGAAGAGAAAGGTCGTCCGTGAGTTCTCCGGTTTTACGGATCTCTGTCTCTATATCTTCTAGATTCGCTTTCGCAGTCTCTACATGTCGCAAGAACAACATTTCATCTTCGTTGATGGTACGGATCGTTTCCTCAGGAGTTAGATCCACATCGTCCCTGCCGTCAGAGCCAAGAATGATGATATCGCCTCTTTTGAGTTGGAAACTTCTTACCTTAAATTCGAACTCCGAATCCAGACCTAGTTTCCTGAGAGTCAGTCCGTCTTCGATAAAACTTGCCTTTCCGTCTCTATATAAAACTGAGTAAGGATGCTCAGCATTAAAGTACCAACATTTTCCGGTCTCATCTTCTATTAGATAGAGGGAAGCGGAGATCACCATAGACCCGTTGAATGATTTGAATACTGCATGGATCTCGTTGTAAATTTCCGTTAGCCATTGCTCAGGAGTTACATCCAGAATTCTATTGTTTGCTGCGGAACGTGCAAGAATGGAATTCATAACAACCCCCATTACCAATGCACCGCCGGCACCCTGCATGGATTTACCCATTGCATCGCCGTTCATGGAAAGAGTATAACGTTTGAATGAATCCGGCCGTCCCAATCTAAGATTTCCGGTAACACAAATGTCCCCGCCCAGATCGGAATGCTTTCCTCTAAACTCGAATTGTTTCTTTTGGCGAATGATAAAATCAGTCGAAACCAATTTTGATTTGTTCGCGTTATAGAAGAGAGGTTTTGCCAATAAGGAAGTTAAAAAATAGTCCCCGTCCTGCTGCACTTTGAGGCGTTGGACTTCTTCCATTTTTTCTTGAACCTCTCTAGTCCTTTCACGGACTTTTTCTTCGAGGTTTTCTGCGTAATCTTGTAGTTCCCTTCTAGCTTGTTTAATGGAAGCTACCATCGCATTGAATGAGTCGGCCAAGAATCCGATCTCATCTCGGACCTTAACCGGAACCACTACGTCCAGATCTCCCTTGTTTACCTTTTCCACCCCGGAAAGAAGGCTATTCAAAGGATCCACCAAGCTGTTCTTGAAGAAGAGTGGAAACAATGCGAGAACGATAAAGATTACCGCGAGCAAAATCCCGGTCTGTTTTACGGCAGTAGGGTGCATAAATTCTCTATATAATCTATAAGAGAATCCGACCTCGCTCATCTGCTGCTTTTCAGGCTGGAATTTCATGAAGGCTACGTAATGCCCGCTTCCATCCTGACTTCTTCTGTAGTGACGAGTTTCGCTCGGTTTAAAATATCTGAAATATCTTAGAACTTCGGAACGTACCTGGGCTTGGTCTAAGTCTTTTCCATCCCAAAGGCAATCTTCGGACCAATGAGAGAAAATTTCGTCTTTAAAGCCGAACTCCGAATCTCCTAAACCTTTTACGAAATCTCTTCCTTTTTTGCAGAAAGATCCACCCACAATCGCTTCGAGTCTATTCGTAGCAACGAAAGCACGTTTGTTCCACTGCTCCGCATTTTCGAAGATCAGTTTTTTAAGTTCCGCATCTGAGAGGTCTTGCTTTTCATCCAATAATTTTTGGATAAAACGTTTATAACCGCCAAAGTAAGTATGAGTTCGGTCCAAAATAGAAATTAACGATTTTCTAAATCCTTCTTCCTTTAGATTGCGGATCTCTTCGTAAGTAGTGACGTTCTGTAAGTCAGCCTCGATCTCTTTGAGGTTTAATTCTTTATTAGGATCATACTCCGAAGAATCCAAACTCTCCTTGGAATCATCCCAATGGAAAGCGTACTCAATATCCCCGGATTTGACACCATTCTCCAAGGCCCTCTCGATATTCACCATACGCAAGCTGTCGTATTCGGCGTCTTTTTCCTGGCTGGAGATATAAACTAAAGCCTGCATGATCAAACAAATCGTAAAGAGTGTAATCCCAACGATCTTAACCATAAAGGTAGTACGTTCCGCACTATTATTGATGAACGCGATGACTAAGAAAGAGAAAGCAGTTAAGAACAAGATTACGTTTGAAGTCATGTACGTAGAACGTTCCATCACTCCGTCTCGACTGAGAATATTTGAGATATTCGGATAGATCGCAGCGATCAAAAATCCTATATTGAACATGAGAAGAGCGATCCTTCGCTTGTCCTTTGTGATCACTACTCTCCATGTAGGAACGATTATAAAACCTACGATTGAGAATATTCCGATTACTAATGCAAGATAACGACTGGCATCAAACGCGTTAAAATCCCAATGGTGTGCAGTGAAGTGGTAGATCTTCTCCGAAATATAAGTAAAGTATATGAATAAACTTACTGTGAGCGCTGAAACAGAATGTTCAGCAATCAGAACCAATCTTGCTATGCGTTGGTTACTATTTCCTGGAAATCGAAGTAAAAACTGCGTGAAATGAGCCAGAGAAAAAAGAATAAATCCGCCAGTCATCCAGCGGTGATATGCCGCAATGGGATGATATAAGAAGGCCGCTAAAAAGTATCCTGTCTCGAATACGCTTAATAGCAAAAAACCTATTCCCAGGTGAGTGGTGGCTATGGTCCTATTCTTTAAGGTAAGAAAGAAAATCCCAAGGAATGTGGTGGTCAAAGTGACCAATAAACTTCCAAACGAATAATAATTAAAGAGGACTAGGTCCCAAGAAATCGGATTTAACCCCATAAACTCCTATAGGCACTCGGACGCCCGGATGATCGAAACTGACTTCAAACCGAATCTTTTATTTTTAGTTTACCGGTTCCGGAATACATCTTCAGAACAGGTAAAAAATCGGCTAAAGCCTTCACTATCATTTTGAAAAGGGAAAAATCAATAGAAAAATAAGAATGTGACTCCTATTCTGTCGAGTATGTCCGATTCCAAGACGAACCGAAAGCTTCCGAATACTATTAAGTTTCTTCCTTTCGAGAAACTCTGGTTCAGAGTTTTGTTAGGTTTGGTATCCGGACTTTTAATAGGCCTGTATCTTAGTCCTGAAAATTCGTTGGTATCCCAAGAATATTCTAAGCCTATCGTTTCATGGTTAGGCCTTCCCGGTCATTTTTTCCTAATCCTTTTACAGATCATCATGATCCCTTTGGTCTTTTGTTCCATAGTCTTAGGAATACACGCAGGGGAAACTCTGGAGAATCTTAAAAATTTCGGGTTAAAAGCGTTCTTATACTTCGTATTCACCACGATATTAGCCGTATCTATCGGAATGATCTTAGCAAGTACGATCAAACCAGGAAGTTTTGTAGATCCGGCCGGGATCCCCAGAGTGCAGATCCCAAACAAAATATCCGAAACCTCAGGTACTCTTTCCGTAGATAAAGTCCCCGACTTGATCCTGTCGGTCCTTCCTAGAAACCCATTCCAAACATTTGCAAACGGAGATATGTTAGGAGTAGTTTTACTCGCTCTTTTAGTCGGGATCGCTCTTCTTTCTATTGAACAGCAAAGTACTGCAAATGTTTTGCCTGTATTCCAAGCCATATTCAAAACGAGTATGATATTCGTGCAATGGGCCATGAAGATCGCACCATTTGCGGTATTCGGGCTAATCGCTCAAATTACTGCAAAAATTGGACTCAAAGTTTTATTAAGCCTTGGAGTTTATTTTATAACGGTACTAGGCGGATTAGTTTTAGTACTGATCATGTATTCGATCATACTGATACTTTTCACAGGAAAGACACCTATCTGGTTTTTCAAACGAGCGGGAGAAGTACAATTACTCGCTTTCTCCACTTCCAGTTCTGCCGCTGTTCTTCCTTTTTCCTTAAAGACAGGAATAGAAAAGATGGGTATCTCTCGAAAAATTGCAGAGTTCATTCTTCCTTTAGGAGCCACAGTAAATATGGACGGAACCGCCCTCTACCAAGCGGTTGCAACTGTATTCTTAGCTCAGGTATATGGGATAGAATTGACGGCGACAAATCTTGCGTTCGTACTCATCGCAACTGTTGTAGCCTCTATCGGAACTCCAAGCACTCCAGGACTGGGCATCGTAATTCTCGCATCCATTTTAGCCGGGGTGGGAGTTCCTACAGAAGGGATCGGAATCATTCTGGGAGTGGACCGTATCTTGGATATGTGCAGAACGACTGTGAATATCACAGGAGATTTAGTTGCCTGCAACGTTTTCCAAAGTTTAGAAGATAAGAAACGACCGGATATTTGAGTCTTCTTTTGGAAAGAAAATTTCTCACTTTAACATTCTTCAATATAGTTGCGAATTTAACGGTTCCACTCACTAGCTTCGCGGATGTCGCAGTGCTAGGCCAGTTAGAATCTCATACGTACGTAGCAGGAGTCGCTCTTTCCAACGTTCTATTTGATTATTTGTTCTGGGGATTTTCATTCTTAAGGATGAGCACAACCGGTCTCACCGCTCAAGCAGAAGGAAACGAAAACAACAAAGAGTCCTTTCAAATACTTTTAAGATCGTTATTGCTCGGCCTTGGAATAGGCGTTCTGATCCTTCTGTCTAAAACTTATTTGGAAGAATTCGGGTTTTCCGTATTGGAAGGGGAGAAGGATGTAAAGTCAGCAGGAGGAGAATATTTTAAGTCCAGGATCATCAGTGCACCTGCAACACTTTGCAATTTTGTACTTACAGGTTGGTTTCTAGGCAGATCCAAAAGCGCTACTGTCTTAGTGGCCACAGTGATCGCCAACGTTGTAAATATAGGATTGAATGTTTGGTTTATTCTATTTTTAGATTGGAAAGCTTACGGAGCAGGAATTGCAACTTCTATAAGCCAATACTTAATGTCCGCATTCTTCCTTGTTTTGTTATTCAAGGAAAAAGACCGTTTCTTACAAATTTATCAGGAAATCCGGATCTTTTCCCTAAAGGGTTATACTTCTTTGCTCTCTTTGAATTCGGATATAATGATCCGGACATTACTTCTAATCACAACTTTCAGTTTATTCAGAAATTACAGCTCCGGCTTAGGCTCTGAAACATTAGCCGCTAACGCGATCCTTCACCAATTGATATTGATCGGAGCTTTTTGGATAGATGGGGCAGCTATCGCTATGGAAACTGTAGCAGGAAATCTAAAGGGAAACAATAACTCGGAGGGCTTAAGAAAGATCCTGAAAATGGCGATCGTTTCCGGGTTTGGGATCTCTTTGTTCTTTTGTATCCTGATCCTTCTCCCTTCCGGATTCTTATTCGAATTATTCAGCAAGTCCAAACCGGTAGTGTCTATCGCAAAAGAATACGGTTATTGGATAGCACCGGTTCTCATCTTTGGATCATTTGCATTCATATTCGATGGTTTCTTCTTAGGAATTTCAGAGGGTAAAATCCTCCGAAATTCGATGATAGTTAGTTCCATCGTATTCTTCTTTCCGATCGCCTATTGGGGAAAAATACAAAACAATAATCATATATTATGGCTTTCACTCTCTTCTTATATGCTGGGAAGAGCGATCACCTTAGGTATCGTTGCTTACAAAAGATATTTTTTAATCAGGCAAGAATCTTTTAGTTAGAGGAAAGATCCGTACCTTTCGGAAGGAGTGTCACCTCAATCTCTGCAGGAATAGGTTTCCAAATTTCGGAATCTTTTGCCTTGAATAAAATAGGAGAAGGTAAAGCGGCCCAAGCCTCGCTACGGAACAGATCCACCATATCTTCCGATTTTTGGTAAGCGCGAGAAGATTCTATCTTCTCCGGTTTTACACTCGCTAGAGGAACCCAACCAAAACTCGGAATATAAATGTCCAAAGTATCTTTGAAAGAAGGATTCGAATTTCCGGAGAATACTAAACTTTTTACGGGACGAACAGGCAAGCCTGAATCCAGCAGGGACTTTTTCAGGCCATCCCAATCGGAACGGAATAATCTCGCGTCGAAAATTTTATCTAAGAAAAAATTTCCCGCCTTCTCCCTTACTGAAACCCTGTTTTTTGTGAATGCAGCTAGGTCAGTCGGGATCTCTTCCTTCTTCTTTAAAAAATCGTCTAGGACGTAATATCTTACATTAGTCGTTCTTGCTTCAAAATGATATTCTAGAGCTTGAGGACCTTTTGGATCGTCTATGCCTAACTTTTTAGAAAGAGCACGAACTCCCATTACCATATCCCCTTTAAATTTAGGATCTTTAGTCTTTAGATTTCGTATCCTTTGGTGTTCAGTGGTAGGCGGGGGAAGAAGGCCCAAAACTCCGCCGACTAATGTGGTCTCATCCAGAGAAAATTTGATCTTTACGTTGATAAGATAAGTAGCTTCTCCAGAAGCAAGGAAACGATCCGTTTCTACGAAGGAGATCTTTTTTACTTCTCTTGTAGTTCTATCTACAATATAGATCCTGCTTCCCAAGATTGCAATCCCTCTAATATCTTTAGAAGGAGAACGAATGGAGCCTGTGATCTTTCCGCTAGCAGGGTCATATCTATAAACGTTCCCGTCGGAAGAGTCGGTTATCCAAAGGCTGTCTCTTGCAAAACAAATATCCTTTGGCTCGGATCTATCCGTTAAAAAACCGCCAAAAAAGCTCTGTGTACCCTTATCGTAAACTGAAACCTTTCCAGTATCAGAATCCAGGATATACAGATAATTTTGGAAGTTCGCAATCCCACCTATCTTGTCTATTGGGACTTGTATCCTTTCCGTAACTCCGCCTGTGTTCGGCTCAACTTTTAGAACGACCCTTTTGCTAGCTACGAACAGTTTACCTTCTCTCGGATCGAAATTTAAACCCGCAATGAATGGAATTCCTAAGTTAAAGGCTTCCTGCCTGCCGCTTGGATCCACACGAATGATTGCCCTTCGTTTACTATCGGCGAACCAAAAATTTGTTCCGTCGTAAGAAAGACCGTAAGGACTCTCCGTCAATTGAATGTCTACGTCACCTTCTTCTTGTGGATGAATAGAAAGGGAGGTTGTAAGAAAGAGTAGAATGGAAATTTTTGAGATCAGTTTTCTCATTTTGAAAATACTTCGAGTAGAATTTTCCAGAGATCTTCTCCTAAACTGTTTTGAACCCCGGAAGAAGATACGACAGTGATCGGAGAGATCGGAAAAATAAGCAGGAAGGATAATAACATACCCCAGCCGAATATCTTTCTAAATTTGCCGATTGGATAAGAAGCATCCGGAACAAAAGGATGTTCTACTCTGATAAAATAATAGATGAGCAATCCCCATAAGATCCACGAATAATTCCAAATTGAGAGCAAAAGAAATGCAGAAAACAGATAATAGATCCACTTTCTGTAACCTTCTCCCGCTAGTGAATAGATAATATGACCTCCGTCCAATTGACCAAAAGGTAAAAGATTTAATGCAGTGATCAGAAGTCCTACCCATCCAGCAAAAGCAAGAGGACTGTATTCAACAGTAAAGAGTGAAGAGTCGAAAGAGCCTAAAATTTTCTGGGATAAAACGTAAGTGAAAATACTATCTCCAAAATGAATGTCCATAAGACCGGGATGAGCTTGCAATACTGCAGTTCTTTCTGCGAGGGAAACTAATTGAGAATTATATAATCCGATCACTATACAAGGTATAGAAAGTACCAGACTCATTGCAGGTCCCCAAATCCCGATATCGAATAGTTGGATTTTGTTTCTGATAGGTTCCTTGATACGGATCACTGCACCCATGGTGCCTACGGGAGACATTGGAACAGGCAAAAAATATGGAAGAGTTGTCTTGATCCCATAATATCTAGCTGCAAAATAATGCCCCATCTCATGGCAGAAAAGAATTCCGAGAAGAGAGAAAGAATAAGGAGTTCTGATCCGAAAGATCTCCGAAATTGTAGCCGAGTTTAAATACGGGATCCTGAATATATCATCCTGAAAGGTTAAGGTAAAAAAAGTTAGAACAAAAAGAAGTATGTTCCAACTGTAAGACGATCTGTTCAATTTTTTAGACCGTTTTCCTTTAGATTCCGACTCAGGTCTTCTCTCAAAATGATTCCTCCTTTACATACAAGCATGCAATTTCAGGCTTATTCATAGCTAAATATAACATTACTCTTCTATCGACCGTCAAAGAAGAACCGGGATATACATTTGTTCGAAAACATCAAAGCAATAAAAAAAAATGATCCGGCAGCCAAGTCCTATTTGGAAGTCATTCTCTGCTATCCGGGTTTACATGCGCTTTGGTTCCACTCCCTGGCACACTCCTTATATAAGATCAAAGTTCCCCTGTTTCCCAGAATGATCAATACTTTCGCTCGATTTTTGACAGGGATAGATATCCATCCAGGAGCAAAAATCGAACCCGGGATCTTTATAGATCATGGTCAGGGTGTTGTTATAGGGGAAACTGCGGAAATAGCGAAAGGCTGTCTCATCCTGCAAGGCGTTACCTTAGGTGGAACAGGCAAAGAAAGCGGCAAAAGACATCCCACATTAAAAGAGAATGTGGTAGTGGGCGCAGGCGCAAAAATTTTAGGAAACATAGTCATCGAACATAATGTCCGGATCGGTGCCGGTTCTGTAGTTCTTAGGGATGTACCTGCAGATTGTACTGTTGTAGGTGTTCCAGGAAAGGTAGTCCGTTCCAAAGTGGATTTCGGAAAAGAAGGAGAAAGAATGCTGGATCACGGTGAACTTCCTGACCCTGTCGCAAGAGTTTTCTCTATTCTGGTCGAAAAGATAGATACCTTGCAAAAAGAAGTGAACGAACTGTACGCAAAATCCAATCTGAAAGAGAAAAAATCCGCTGCAAAGAACAAAGATGATGAATTAAACGAGTTCATTCACGGCGGCGGGATCTAAATTCCGGAAAGATTTTTTTTGACAAACTGACCTTCTTCTAAATCCTTTAGGCTATATTCGTTAGCCGCCTTTGCGGCCGAGGGTTTATGAAGTCGAAAATAAGGGCCTTTTTTCTAATTTGTTTTTCTGCGATCCTAATCTATTCATTTTCAGATTGCGGATTGTTAGTAAATCATGAAGATCTTTGTGCGGAAGATCTGAAAGATTATGATAATTGTTTTGCTTTGTTATTAATTGTTGATCCTGCCTGCGGGCAAGGAACAGGTACTTGTCTTCCTGGGTATGTCCAGTTATCTAAAGCGGTTTGTGCTAGCAGAATGAAAGTTAAAGGCTGTAGAGCTCACCGGAATTAAATAAAAAAGCCTCCGATAGTTGGAGGCTTTTTCTTTCAGAGACCGATTGATAGTTTTATTTTTTGGGGATAAAACAATCCACTCCGTCTTCTTTCAATTTAGATTTTAGAAGGTCCGCTTTTGCGCGATCCATAAAATCACCCATCTGAAGAACGAACATACCGTCTCTTTCGAAAAGATATACTTTTTCACCATATTCTGCAGAAAGATTTTTTCTGTAGTCTTCGGCAAGTCTGCTATTCCTGAAAACTCCTACTTGGACGGTCTGTCCTTTAGGAGCTCCTTTCACTAATGGAGCAGGAGTTACCGCTTTTTTAGGTGTAAGTCTTTCCGGCTTGTTTTCTTTTAGAAGAGCTTCTTCGTCTTCCAGACCTTCCATGTCTTCGGACTCCGCCGCTCCACCTTTGCTAACAACAGTGAGACCTACTCTTGCAATTCCTACATCTTTGAATTCCAAGTTCTCAGCCGCTTTTTCGGAAAGATCAATGATCCTATCTTTTACGAAAGGCCCGCGGTCGTTTACTTTTACTAAAACTTCTTTATCGTTTTCCAGGTTTTTTACTCGAACCACTGAACCTAAAGGAAGGCTTGGGTGAGCTGCAGTCAGTTTTGTTTTGTCGAAAATTTCTCCGCTTGCAGTCGGCTTACCGTGAAATTTAGGACCATACCAAGAAGAATATCCGACCTCGTCGAAGTCTCCATTGGAACCTGATTGCTGTCTGGAAGGAGTAGTGGCTTTTACAGGCTTGTTATCGGCAAGAAGATCATCCAATCCTCTGGAAGCGGATGAGTTCTTAGCCAGAACCAAATCTCTTTTGGACTCTTGGTCCATTGGAACGATCTCTTTTTCAAAAAATATTTCGGAAGGATCTCCGGACGCGCTGATACTTCTTCTTGTTTCGGAAGAAGCGCAAGCGGTAACAGTTATCAATGCGAAGATAGCAGCTATCTGTTTCATTTCGGACCTCTGTCTTTCTATGTTTTATTTTCGGAGGTTTTTGAAGTTTACATGAAGTTTTTTTCAGGTTGTTTTCTGGGGAAAATTAGTCGATATTCCGGGTATGACCGAGGCCGATATCAAAAGAAAGTTCAACGAGGCTTTAAAACTCGAGAAAGACGGGAAAATCTCCCAAGCGGCCAAGGTATATTCTGAAATTTTGGGAATGAATCCCAAATTCCAAAAGGCATATCTGAATCTGGGCGCCCTTTACTCTCGCACCGGGGATTCCGAGAATGCGATCAAGACCTACCAAAAGGCGCTCGAACTAGGAAAAACCACCGAGCTATACTATAACCTTGGTGTGGAATTGTATCGACTCGGAAGTTTAGACGCTGCAGTTAAAGCGCTCAAAAGTTCTCTCGAGTTAAATAAGAAATATTTAAACTCTCATCTTCTTCTTGCATATTGTTATAAACAATTGGATCGTCCGGATAAATCGGAATTGTATCTAAAGAATGCGATCAAATTAGATCCTAAAAATAAAACAGCTTATGCTGCGCTTGCTACCATTTACTTTGATACTGAAAAATGGGAAGACGCTTTAACTGCTGCCAACACTGCCATCCAGATCAATCCGAATGATCCTAGAATGGAAATCCTAATTACGGAAATCCATGTTAAACTTGGAAATTATAAACAATCTTTCGAAACTCTTAAGAAGGTGACTACGACCGCTCAAGGGTTCGTTCAATTCAACGACTCTATAAAGGCTGCTAAACAAAAACCGAAACCGGAAGAAAAAGTTTTCTTTGATAATCTGGAAGTCTTAACAAGAAAAAAATTGGATGAATTTAAGGACAAACTCACTCTTTCGAAAGAAAATCCTCAGGATTTCGAAGCTCCGGAAGCTCAGGACGCGCTTGATCTTTCTCTTATGTATTTGTTTCATGGAGATACGGAACGGGCTTTAAAGTACTTATTATATGCACAGAAAAACCTACAGGAAAATCCAACTTCTGAAGCCGGTTAATCTTTTTCTTTTACCTTTCCTTCTATTTTTCTCTTGTTTATATCCAATCAGAAACAACGAACAGATCGAAAACGATCCTATGTTTCTATATCTTCCTGCGACAGATTATACTAGGGAAAAGGTTGACTCAGTAAAAAGTCCTTGGGAAGCAAAGTCTCATAGAGGAAAAGCGATCCTTGCTCCAGACAAAAACAATCTCGGGATTTTATTCGTAAGATTTTCCCTCATAGACGATGCAGAGGGGGAATTCTTAAGTTCGCAAAAACTTCTTTCCAATAATCCCATTCCTTCGCTCAATCTATTACGTTTATATTATCTAGTGGACGATATTTCGGAAGCTAAAAAATTCCTGGAGACATTCCTCAAACAAGCGCCGCCTATCGAACGAAAAAAATTCGAGAACCTTCTTATCGAAGCGCAAAGGGACGAAGAACTTGTAATTTATAGAGACGCACTTTCTACCATCCCCGGCCAAGAGATCTATGCTTGGGAAGGATTGGCTGAGTACTTCTTCTCCAAACAGGAATGGTCCAAAAGTTATTATTATTTGGAGAAGATCCTACAACAGAGCCCTTTCCATAAGAATGCGAGGGGCCTCATGTTAAAAATGGCCCATATCTTGGAAAAATGGGACGACGTTTTGGTTTTCGGACTTAGTTTAAGCGGAACCGGAGAAAGGATCCCCGAATTAGAATATTATATCGCTCATGCATATTGTGAAAAGAGAAGATATACAGAAGCATTAGATTGGCTAAACAAGGCTCCGGAATCTGAAAAAGAATCCTTGGTATTTTTAGAATTATGGAAACTTTCCCTGCTATCTAAAAATCCTAAAGCGGATGTTTCTCCTCTTCTTCCTTATTTTAGAAAATTAAAATCCAAGGGACTTCAATTTACGGAAGAGGAATTTTTTCCCACCTTAACTCCGGAAGGAAAAGAAGCAATGGATCGCATTCGTTACGGACGATAGTCGCTTCGCTCCTGAAGCCCGCGTTGCGGACTATAAACGCCGTGAGACATTTCCCAGGTCTTCATAGCTAACAGAAAGGATTTTGGAGAATGGGTTCTGATCATAGGAACTCCTTTGGACCAAAGATATGTTTCCGAGATCACAGTCGGAATGACTCTATCTTCTACAGGCAATCCGCCCAAAGCGTTTCCTAAAAAGGATTTTTTAGTAACTGAAATCATTAAGTTCGGAAACTCCGAAAGGATTTCAGTGATCTTAGAAAGGACTCCAAAACTTACCTTATAGTCCGGGCTTAAAAAAAATCCCATCCCTGGATCTAAGATCAAACGATCCGCCAGTCCTAAATTTTCGAAAGTTTTCGTTCTTTCCCTAAAAAATTCCAGAGCAATAGGAACAACAGTCTCGGGTTTTAGATCCGAAAACTCGGAAGCTTTGATGGAATGATCCTGCGAAAACATGGCCACGTATTTTGTGGGCTTATCCTTTCGGCCCCTTAACAGATCCAAACTTTCGGGATCCACAAAACCCCTGATATTATTGATATAATCGACATTCGCTTCCAAAGCTTTTCGGATGACATAAGGACGGAACGTATCTACTGAGATGGCAACCTTCTCCTTTTTTAACTCGGAGATGATCTCTTTCATTCTATTCCATTCTATTTCTTCCGAAATGGGTTCCGCTTTTATATTGGAAGATTGTGCTCCGATATCGATTACGTCGGCACCTGCTTCTATTAGGGATTTTGCCTTAGCTAACGCCAGATCTTCGCGCAGGTATTTTCCCCCATCCGAAAAAGAGTCGCTGGTTATGTTCAAAACCCCGAATAGGATCGGTTTTGGAGGGAAAATTTCGCCCTGGGTTCTGTTCAGAAGGTCGGATTCCATCTTAGTTTCCATCTTGATACTTGGGGTCTTTGTTCCGATACTAATTACAAGATGTTTTTTTACAATCAAGGAAAAGGACCCGTTATAAAACGAAATCATTTTCTAAGCTCCGTCCTTGCCGGAACTCTTCTGTCTTTTTTATTTTCCTGGGATGGTTCCGCTCAACCTATTCCTACACTCTTGGAAAGAAATTTCGGATCCCCTTTAAACACACAAAACGTAGAATACAATCCTATCATCAGTCCTGACGGAAGATATTTGATCTTCCAATCCAATCGTCCTGGGGGAGAAGGAGAGATGGACATTTGGCTCTCCGAAAACGCAAATTATAAAAAAAGGGACGGGGAAGCTGATTGGAAGAAGCCAGTAAACCTAAACCAAGATATCTGGGAACAAAATAAGAAGGAACTCCCTTCCGGAGAAAAAAGGTCCAAACTATTCAATACGGATAAGTACGAAGGCGGAATCTCAATTCGATTCGACGAGTCCGGAAACCCTGAGGAAATTTTTCTTACTTCCGTCCGAAACGTAAAAGCGGACAGAGAAGGTTTTGACGCATTAGATATTTATTATACTAAGAGAGACGAAAAGACAAGACGTTGGAGCGATCTCATCGGTATCTCAGAGATCAATTCTAATTGGAACGAAAAGATGCCGACCATCTCTCCTGACGGAAAATATCTGATCTTTTCTTCAGATCGCCCTGGTGGATATGGAGAATACGATCTTTGGGTAAGTTACAGAAATCTTTCCACCGGTGTTTGGTCCAGCCCGGTCAATTTAGGATCGGAAACCAACTCTAAGGCTAGTGAAATTCTCCCTTATATTCATCCGGATGGGGAACAATTGTACTTCTCCTCTAACCGAGAGAACGATCGTAAAAAATTTTCCTTATATCGTAGTTTCTTAAATCTTCCCGGCACTGCCGACACGGAAGATGCTGAAGACAAACTCACCGTTTCTAAAACCAATCTTCCTCATCCGGTCCCGGAAACAGGAAGTCTGGAAAAACTACCTCACCCATTTAACTTGGATGCGACCGAAGGTATCGATTCCGAGGGAATTTCCTTCGATAATGAAGGACTTTGGGCTTATATATCTTCCAATCGAAATGGAGGACAGGGTCAGTACGATATTTATAGATTCCAGGTGCCTGAAAACCTGAGGAATTCCTACGACGTATCTTTTCAGGGATTGGTTCTGGACGGTTCAGAAGCCACAATGATAGGTCTAGATGCCACAATCAAAATTTCCGATAGTGTGGGACCTTCCCGCACAATTACGTCCAGAAGGATTGGAGGAGATCTTTCCAAAGGAAATCCGACTAACTTTAAAACCGTTTTAAAAACGGGAAGATTGTATAAGGTAGAAATTTCTTCTCCCGGTTTTTATCCCACTGAGGACAAGCTCGACTTACGTGGAAATGTGGAGAGAAACAAAAAAGTTTATAAAACTTACGTACTTCTGCCTATCAAAGATGAAGAGAAAGGTAAAATTGTTAATACCGGCGACGGTGATAAAGGGAAGGGACTTAATGTGGTAGTCGTAGATGCTACTACTAAAGAGCCAATCACTGGAGCGACCGTTACAGTTTTTACTCCTAAGAATAGACAGGGAGAAATCTTAAAATACAACAGTTTGTCAAAAAATTTCCATATCGACTTGATCCCTGACACTGATTTCGAGATCTTTGCAAAGGCTGAGAAATATATTTCCGAAAGTGTTAATATCTTGAAGAAAGATGTTAAACCCGGTTCCACGATCTCTATAGCGTTAAGGAAAGATTCGGAAGTCCCAGTTGTTTTAAATACTAAACTCTATTTTGAATTCAATAAGACCGAGGTGACTGACGCACATCGTAAACAACTCGATCTCATTGTAGACTATCTCAAGAAGAATCCGTCGGATAAAATAGAGATTGGGGGCCATACAGATAATATAGCTTCCAAAGAATATAATACTCGCTTAAGCGGGAACAGAGCGCGGAAAGTTTTTGACTACATACGTAGTAAAGGGATCCAAGCTTCTAGGTTAAAAACCAGAGCATATTGGTATTCCAGACCTGACGAAGATAACTCTACCGAAGACGGAAGAGCTAAGAACAGGAGGGTTGACTTCCGCAAGCTATAACAGGAGAGCAGATGGAAGTCGAGTACCGATCCTACTTACAATCACCAAGAATATGGGATACAATTAAAGACCCCCAGAAAGTCGGTTATATTCTGAAAGAGTACGTACATAACAACGGACTCTTTTTGAAAGAAAATCCCTTAAAACAAGAATTACAGATTCTGCAAACTACTCCAGAGGGAAAAATTTTTCTTAGGATCGATCCTGAATCTCTGAATGAAGAAGGGGAAATCACTGTTTACAAAACCTTAAGTAAACACATGGAAATCGGCTTTAAAGTAGAATCCGTCAATCACGAAGACGGAGTAGTAGTCTGTTCTCCTGAATATGTAAGGATTGCAAAAGACGGTCGCATTCTCCCAAGGATAGAAGGCCTACAAGGCAAAGTGGTCGCGCACAGATTCCATATGCTTAAGAAAGAACAGGATTCCACCAAGGTTCTGGGAACTTCCGGCCAAATCCTTATGACTGACTTACATAAGAATATCCTATCCGAATATCCGTATTCTAGATTGGTATTTCCTTCGGGAAAAGAACTTAGTTTTGAACAGGACCTAGCCAAACGTACAGGTAAAATCATCTTCGTAAAAGATGCGATCAATATGGATCCACTTTCCGAAGAAGAGGCAAGCGGTTTTAATGTCCTAGATCTAAAGCAAGAATTAGAAGATGAGATGATCTTGGAAGATAGGACCAAAATTTATCGTTCCGGAAAAATTCAATCTTTCGCGATCTATCCGATATATTACAAAGATCCTTCCGGATCGAAACTCGTTGCTTTAGGTTATGCGGAGACAAAGGACAGAATTTTGGATCCTGCTATTCTGAAAAAATACGCAGAGTTAGAAACTGTGTTTAACGATAGGATAGAAGACTCCAACACTCTGGATATTGATATCCGTCAAAACGTAATCAATGCTTCCGAAGGAGGAATTCTTCTGGAAGTAACCGAATCCCAGCTAGTCGAATCATTTCTGCATAAACCTTTCTTTACTGCGGATATAACTTTTAAGATGCAAGCCCCGTTGAGATTCGCGTTTAAAATCCGACATATTTCTCAGATCGGGGAAATTTACCTGGTCGGTGCAGAAATAGTTGGCTCCAACGATGCCAAGACGAATATGACTCTATTAAAGAAGAATTTAAGCTTCATTAAGAGCGTCTAAGAGACTTGGAAAAACAGAAAGCCTTTTTACCCACAGCCCCATACAAGGGGACGAGAGATTTTTATCCGGACGAAATGAGATTCCGAAATTGGATGTTTTCCGTTATGAGGAAGACTGTCCAATCTTTCGGGTACGAAGAATATGACGGCCCCATCCTAGAATCTTTCGAACTCTATCTTGCAAAAAGCGGAGAAGAGATCGTTCAACGACAACTCTACGATTTTACTGACAAAGGAGATCGCCATGTTGCGATCCGTCCCGAAATGACTCCCACTCTGGCAAGAATGGTAGCGGGAGAAGTCAGAAATCTTGCTAAGCCTATCCGTTGGTTCTCCATCCCGAACTTGTGGAGATATGAACAACCGGGCAAAGGCCGCCTCAGAGAACATTGGCAGCTCAATGTAGACCTGTTCGGAGTAAACTCTTATCGAGCGGAAGTAGAGATCATTCTGATCGCTAATGCAATTTTAGAAAATTTTAATGCTCCTAAGGGAAGTTATCAGATCAAGGTTTCTCATAGGGGGATCTTGGATTCCTTCTTAAATCAATCTCTGGCCTTAGCTCCCGAAAAAGCGCATGCTGTTTCAAAACTTTTAGATAAAAAATCAAAGATCAGCAAAGAAGCTTTTGAAGAAGAGATCAAACCTCTACTTTCTAATCCGGAAAAACAGTTAACTCTGATCTATAAATACTTGGATACGGATCTCCAAACGATCGGTGAGTTAGAAGGTATAGACAGTTCTTCCGTTGAATTTATTAAAAACCTTTTTTCAGATCTTGCTTCTTTAGGAATTAAAGATCAATTGGAATTCGATCCTTCTATCATCCGCGGTTTCGACTATTATACCGGCTGTATCTTCGAAGTATTCGATACCAATCCGGAAAACAGAAGATCTCTGTACGGCGGGGGGAGATACGACAACCTGATCGGATTATTCTCCAATGAACAACTTTCCGGGATCGGCTTTGGCTTGGGAGATGTTACCTTTAAAAACTTTTTGGAAGGACATGGACTCGTTCCCAAGGACCTAAATTCTAAAAATGCGGTTTTAATCCCTTTGATGGAAGATAAAGTTTTTCCGGAAGTTTTGAAACTTGCGGAAGAACTAAGGAAAGAAGGAATCGGAGTGGAAACAATGCTCGAATCTGCAAAACTCGGCAAACAAATCCAATCGGCCGAAAAAAAAGGATATCGTTTCCTGATCTTCTTGGGAGAATCCGAAATCTCCGAAAACAAGGTTCAGTTAAAAGATATCGTATCGGGAGAGCAGTCCTCCGTCTCAAGATCCGATCTAATCTCCATCTTGCGGAAATCCTTACTTGGATAAGAACACATTGGAAAAATTATCCGCTTTCGAAAGAATCGATTACTCGATCGCGATGTTCATTCGCGAAAAAATCCATTCTCCAATACTGAACAGAACTCTCTCTAGGATTAATCGTGGAGAAATGATGTTAGTTCTTATTCTTCCTTATCTTGCGTATGCCGCATGGCAGGGAATTCTTCCTTATCCTTGGTGGATCGTAATTCCTTATGCCGGGATTGTTGCCTATGCAAACGATCGTTTTGTTTTAGTTTTAAAAAAATTAATCGCTCGTAAGAGACCCTTAGTCACAGTCGCGGGAAAAGTGGATCAAAATCCGGACATGAAACATTCTTTTCCTTCCGCTCATGCATCTAATTCGATGACGGCGGCACTGATCTTAGTGTTCTTGTTCGGTTTTCCGGAATGGTTTTTAGTGCTGAGTCTTTTGGCGGGGATCGGTAGATTATTATCTCTACACCATTTTCCCTCCGATGTGCTCGGAGGGTGGTTGATAGGAACCTGTTTCGGGACCTTAGGCCTTTTTCTTGGCCGCTGGCTTCTTCCCTTCTTGTTTGGAACCACCTAAGGCATCCAAAGTAAGTTTATGACGGATCTCTCCTTCGTGAGTGATCGTCGTAGAAGCAATAACCTCGTCGTTCAAGTCAAAGTTGATCTTCTTCTCTTTAACCAATAGTTTCAGATAATTTAATACGTTCTTAGCGAACATTCTGGATGCATCGGAAGGAAGAGAACCTGCCAAGTTTTGGTGACCGACTACGGAGACTCCGTTTTTGGTTAAAACAACCTTACCGTGCTGAGTGTACTCGCAGTTTCCTCCGTTTGGAGAAGCAAGGTCCACTACTACCGATCCGGCTTTCATTTTATCTACGATCTTTTTAGTGATGATGATCGGAGCTTTTCTACCTGGGATCAAAGCAGTAGTGATGATCACGTCCGCTTTCGCAGCGAATTTTTCGATCGCTTCTTGCTGGCGTTTTTTGTATTCTTCAGTTTGTTCTACTGCGTAACCGCCTGCTGCTGCAGAGTGAGTTGCACCTTCTACCTCGACGAATTTAGCGCCAAGAGATTGGACTTGCTCTTTTACTTCAGGACGAGTATCGAATACGTCTACTACAGCTCCTAATCTTCTGGAACTTGCGATCGCTTGTAATCCTGCAACACCCGCTCCGATAATGAGCACGGAAGCAGGAGTAATAGTACCTGCAGCAGTAGTCAACATTGGAAAGAATCTGGTTAGATGAGTGGAAGCGATAAGAACAGCTTTATATCCGGCAACAGTTGCTTGGGAAGAAAGAACGTCCATAGACTGAGCACGTGTGATACGAGCAATCGCATCCAAACTCAATACTGTAACTTTTTGAGCGGCAAGCTTTTTGATTACCTGAGGATTCACCGCAGGTTGGAACATTCCTAAATAGAAAGCTCCTTTTTTGATCTTAGATAAGCTTGCTCCATCCGCTAAGTGAATACTCACAACTAGGTCGGATTTTTTCAGGATATCGGCGCGAGATTGTATCGACGCTCCGGCTTTTTTATAATCTTCGTCAGAGAAATAAGAACCTTCTCCAGCGCCTTTTTCGATGATAACAGAAGCACCGATTTTTTTTAAGGCATCAACTACGTCCGGCGTTACCGCTACTCTAGTCTCTTCCTTAGCTTCTTTTAAAACTCCGATATTCATACAGCCTACTCGAAACTCAATTTTTCGGTTAAATTCCCTTATAGGGGAAAAGTAGGTCCAGATTTTCTCGGCGAACGATTAATCCAAGTGATTTTTGAAATAATCGACCGTTTTCCTGATTCCTTCTAATAAAGGGACCTTAGGTTCATAACCCAGTTTTTGTCTAGCTAAAGTCAGATCCGGCTTTCTGCGGGCAGGATCGTCTTGGGGAAGAGTTTTATATATGATCTTGGAAGAAGAGCCTGTCTCTTTTAAAACTAACTCCGCTAGTTCTTTAACGGTAAACTCTCCGTCATTCCCTAAGTTAACAGGACCGTTGAAGTCTTGGGTATTCATCATTCTAATGATACCGTCCACAAGATCATCCACATAACAGAAGGATCTGGTTTGAGAACCGTCTCCATAAACCGTGATGTCTTTTCCTGCAAGTGCTTGGACCACGAAATTACTTACTACTCTTCCGTCGTCGGGAAGCATACGAGGTCCGTAAGTGTTGAAGATACGAATGACTCTTATGTCTACTTTATGATTTCTATGATAATCGAAACAAAGAGTTTCAGCGACCCTCTTTCCTTCATCATAACAACTTCTGATACCGATAGGATTTACATTTCCCCAATATGTTTCTTTTTGAGGATGTTCGATCGGGTTTCCATAAACTTCGCTGGTAGAGGCTTGTAAGATCCTTGCCTTGACTCTTTTAGCAAGTCCCAACATATTCATAGTACCTAGTACGTTGGTCTTAATCGTTTTGATCGCATTGGATTGATAATGGATCGGGCTCGCAGGACAAGCAAAGTTATAGATCTGATCCACTTCGAGTCGAATAGGCTCAGTGATATCATGACGTATTAGTTCGAAGCGAGGGTTGGAGAGAAGTTTTTCAACATTCTTCTTTCTTCCGGTGTGAAAGTTATCCACACAGATAACTTCGTTACCTTCGTTTATCAACCTTTCGCATAAATGAGATCCGATAAATCCGGCTCCACCGGTCACTAGCACTCTATTAGCCATCAATTCTCTCGATATTCGTAAATTCCGGAGGAAGAGGTTTGCCGTTCAGATCCAAACCTCTGCTTAAAAACCATTCCAATACTTCCGGAGTCACTTCTCCAGGAAATGGATTGTCTAAACCTAGTACCGGCCCTTCATCAAATCCAGGAGTTTCATCCGGAACCGGACGAGGAACTACCGCTCGCTTCAATGAAAAGAATATGATGGATACGCTAAAAAAGGACCAGAGCAGAGCAATCAAATATCCCAGGAATAAAACCGATTTCGGTACGGTTCCACCAGGATAAGTCCCCGTAGCCCAGTATGCCAAGATACCTGCGTCTGTATTTTGAACATTCTCCGTAAAATCCAAAAGATCGTATAGACTATATAAACTTACGCTGGTCCCTAAAAACACAGTAACCAATCGGTCCCAACCGAACGGAAGGAAAGAAGAGACTAAAAGAAAAATCCCCCAAAGTAGACCGGTCTTTTGAGCAAGTCCGCCGGAAGAAGTGTACTTTAAAGTGAGTAATAAAACTGCCCCTCCTAAAAGTAATAAAGTGGGTCGGACCAGACTTCCTTTGAATCCTCTGTTGATCAAAAATCCTCCGACCAAACATGAACCTAAATAACCTGCGGAAACTACGAATATAAAAGGACTTTTACCGGATGTAGGAGAAGCAACAGTTTGTCCAGCTTCGTCACCGTTCAGTTCTATCATCTGAACGGAACCGCCGGAGATCAAGGTTGCGATCGCATGCCCTGCTTCATGAATAAAAACGACGAAGTCTTTTAGATAAGAAACCCATCCGTGATTCCAATAGGAAAGAAGAGTTACTATGATCGCGAGTAAGAGTGCAAGTCTTAGGAAACGATTCTCCATTCTACATAGAATATCGGCCTATTCCGTTTTAAAATGGCTTAAAATCCCGCCGAATTTTTGAGAATGTTCCAGAGTATCTTTTACCGAATGCCTGATATTCTCGGAAGTAGCTGCGATGTCTTCCGCCGATTTAGAGATTGCGCTCATAGAATCCGAAATTTCGCCTGCAGATAGTTTTTGCTGCTCCGAAGTTCCTGCCATCATCTTTCCTAAAACCAAAACCTGATCGGAACTGCTTCGTATTTCTCCGAGTCTTTTAGACTGTTCTTGCAAAAGACTTTTCACCTTTGACGCGGAGTTGTGAACTTCTTCTATATAGTTTTGAAGATTTTCGAATACATCAACCGACTGTCCTACTTTCAGAGCGCCTTCTTCCACCGAATTAGATGTACTTTTTACGAGATAAGTTATATCTTTGATACTCGATTTGGTCTGTTCTGCAAGTTTCGAGATCTCATCCGCTACTACGGAAAACCCTTTTCCTGCTTCTCCGGCTCTTGCGGATTCGATCGATGCATTTAACGCAAGCATATTTGTTCTTTCGGAAATACTTGTGATAATGCTCACGATCTTATTGATCTCATTGGAATAAGAACGTATCTGCTCCATGGATTGGATTGCTTCATTAAATATCTGTTTTGCTTGGTCGGCCTTGTTTGCAACATTACCAGCTTGTGACTCCAAGTTTTGCATAGACTTGGAAGTTTCGCCCAACGATACATCTATAGAGCCGATACTATCGTTTACGTTGGATAAACTTCTAGTCTGCTCGGTGATCGTCAATACGATCTCATCGATCGTTTTCGAAAGTTCATGTGAAGCTGCTGCAGTTTCTTGAACTGCATGTGCTTGCTTTTGAGAAACTCTTTCGAAAGAACCTACTGATTGGAATAATTCCTCGTACAATTTGAGATTTCTTTGGTAGTTCTCTTTCATCTGAACAAGAAGTCCCCAAAGACTGATCGTCATACATCTTAGGTTAGAATAGATTTTGTCTGCATCTTCTATCCCTTCTTTCCTAGGAAATTCAGCTGCAAGATTTCCGTTCACTACCTTGCCCACGATCTCTAAAGTCTCGGACATTTTCTTTTTCAGTTTATAGATGGTTCTCAAACAAAGATAAAACCCCAGAACCACTGCAAGAAAGGTAACTGTAGAAGCGATCGGGTCGGTTAAAAATAATTTCAAACCTAAATAAGAAGAAGGAATGAATATACAAGCGAATGTAAAAGTTACAAGACCTATATATCCGAACTTAACTCTGAGAGAATTTACAAAAGAGAAAAAGGTCCTAAAAAGTTTAGATCCTTCGTTCAGTCTTGCAAAAAGTTTTTCCGCCTTTTCTATTTGTTGTCTATTCGTCTTCTTACGAACAGACATATAGCCGGTGATTACTCCATTTTCAAGAACAGGTGTTACAGTGGCATCCACCCAATAATGGTCTCCATTCTTTGCACGATTTTTAACGATCGCATTCCAAGGACGGCCGGACTGAACAGTATTCCAAAGATCTTCGTAAACTGCAGGGGGTATATCAGGATGACGAACAATATTATGAGGTTGGCCCAGCATTTCCTCTTCTGAAAAGCCGCTTACATCCGCAAAATCTTGTGAAACGTAAGTGATCCTTCCTTTAGAGTCGGTTCTGGAAATAATTACCGCCGATTCAGCGAACTGAATTTCTCGACCTGTAACCGGTAGGTTCTTTCTCATATTTTCAGTAATTTTTTTGAGTCAAGTTTGGTATAGCGAATTTAATGGATTCACTTCTTGATTTTATTAAATCGGAATATAGTAGAGTAATAATTCGTAAAAAATCAGCCTAAAGAATAATACTTTCGGATTATTTTTATGAATAGAAGCGTCTTGAAACCGAACGCACTCTTATTTTATAAAAACGAGATATGCTTGGATACATCCGGCAATACCTCCAAGAAAGGCGCCTAAGCTGATCAAGGTGGCCTCGTCTTCCTTAAAAACCGAATGTAATAAATGCTCGAATTCTTCCGGCGGGAGTATACTTAAGTTCTCGAAGACCAATTTTTCGATCTCTAATCTCTCTTCGATATAATCCTTCATTTTATCCGCTGTTTCAGGTACTAGCTCCAGAATAGAATTCGCAATCTTCTCCTTTAGTTCTTCCAACTTTTTGGAACCTAATATCAGGGAAGCATACGGGATCTTTTTCTTTAATTTCTCGTCCATCAACTCTTTGGATTTGGATAAAAGTTCCGTAATGATCAGATCTCCCCCTTTTCCTTTAAAGATCACACCGATCAAACTTTCCGGATCTAAAATTTTAGATGCTACTACCGATGCAAATTCTCTGGAAACATCTATCTGTCTTTTTAAGAAAAGACCTTGGTATTTAAAAAATATGAACCTTTTAGGGCGCAGAGGGGAGAAGATCATAAGGATAGCCAGCCAATTGGTGAAATAGCCTACAAATATCCCCATGAGAGGCATGGTCCACCATTGGTTTAAGTAGGCTATGAACAAAACTTGGACACATCCTATCAAAAATCCGAAATAGATCCCTGAACGAATAATAAATCTGAATTCAGGACCTCCGCATCTTCTAAAAATTTCAGAAAGAACGTTTGCATTTTCTCCGGAAAGAGATTCTTTAATTAAATCACCAATTCCTAATATACCTTCCAGATTTTTACCGAATGAAGTATAGATCTCTTGTATTTTTTTAGGGATATCCTCTCTGATCTCTTTTTCTAGGATTTGTTTCGCTTCTTCCGGTACCATTTTCCAGATTACCGGATTGTCCGCAAAAAAGATGTCTTTCACTATAGAGGAGGACTTTTCACCGATCCTATCTCGGATTAGATCTGCAATCTGGACCGGATCTATCTTTTTGTAAAGATCGTAAGGTCGGATCAATCTTTCCATCATTACGTCGGAAATGAGTCCCGCCATCTTTTGAGAATGTTTTGGAATGATACCCTGCCAGCCTAAAACTCGCCATCCTTTAAACTTAATAGGATAGAAGATCATCTGAACCGCAATATAGTTTGTGATCCAACCTACGAACGAACATGTGATCAAAATCGAAGTGATCTCGACCGTAGAACCGTGAATCGAATCGAACAAGTGCATCCGGCCGAGTTTTATTGGTCTGAAAATTCGATTCAAGAAAAATTCAATATTAATTATACTTGTAAAATCGTATCAATCCTATGGAAGCCAGAGTTTCATTTTACATATCTCTCTCTATCCATGTGATCGCATTTTTATCCTATTACTTGATCCGAAACCTAAACCCTGAAACTTTTTCGGAACAGATCAAACTTAGCCTTAGCAAGGGACAGATCCCAAGTTTACATTTTTCACTTCCTAAAAATTCAGGAGAAGGACCGAATACTTCTTCCAACTCGGATATAGCTGGGACTCCGGAAGCGGAGATCGAAAGATTCAAAAACGAGATCCATTTTCCTCCGGAAGCCTTGGAGCAAAGATTAGAATCTGATTGTTCTTGGGAAGTGCTGATAGGAGCTAACGGAGCCGCTAAAAAAGTCACTACTATCAAGCCATGCAAATATAAGGTTTTCGAAACACAGTTTAGAAGATCAGTTTCTAGCTGGAAATTTCAACTACCGGAAGGAAATATAATAATTATTCCGGTATCCTTCCGCATTGAATCTGATGAGTGAATCTTCCAAATCATGGTATGCAGTTTATACCAACTCTAGGGCAGAGAAAAAGTTAGCGTTAGAACTTTCCAAAAAAGGTATAACCCAATACTTGCCGATTATCTCGACCAAAAAACAATGGTCTGATAGGATCAAAATCGTTCTGATCCCGGTTTTTCCTTCTTACGTATTCGTAAAAATTGATATAAGGACCGAAAAATTAAAAGTACTAGAAACTACAGGAGCGGTACGATTGGTTTCTATCGGAGAGACCCCTCTTGTAATCGAAGAGAACGATATCGAGATGATCCGCCAACTTGTGACGGAGTATCCGGACAGGATCAAGATCGAAAGGGAAAAGATGCTGGCTCCCGGTAAAAAGGTACTCATCATGAGCGGGCCTTTTAAGGACAGAAAGGCCAGAGTGATCCGAAAAGGAAGTAAATCGTCTATTCTTGTTTCCATTTCGGGTATGGATACTACAGTATCCTTGGAATTGGATTCGGAACTATTAGAAACGGGCGAGGAGAATTAGAAGTGGGAAATACATTAGATAAAGTTAAAAAAGCTTTGGATACCGAGATCGAAGCAATCCTCCATTTTAGAGAGAATCTAGATCCAAACGTAGAAAAAGCGGTAGAGTTGATCTTCCAATCCAAAGGAAAGGTAATCGTGACCGGCGTCGGAAAATCCGGGGACGTAGGCAAAAAGATCGCATCTACTTTATCTTCTACAGGAACTCCTTCTTATTTTCTGCATCCATCTGATGCAGCACACGGCGACGCTGGAATTTTAGCGCATGGAGATGTGGTAATCGCAATCGGTAAGAGCGGTGAAAGTGAAGAATTACTAAACCTTCTTCCTACCATAAAAAGTATTGGAGCAAAGTTAGTCGGCCTGACTGCAAATCCTCAGTCTAGATTAGCCTTAGACTGCGATATCGTAGTCCTAACTCCTGTATTGAAAGAGGCATGTCCTCTAGAACTCGCACCGACCTCAAGTACCACCATCGCGTTAATGTTGGGAGATGCGATCGCAATGGCATTGATGGAACTTAGAAATTTCCAAAAAGAGGATTTTGCATTATATCATCCTGCAGGAAGACTCGGAAAAAGATTGTCCCTAAAAGTGGACGATGTGATGAGAAAAGGAGACAAACTTGCAAAAGTTAACTCCGATGCAAGTTTAGAAGAAGTTCTTTCCGAGATCACAAAAAAGCTGGTAGGCGCGACAGGTGTAGTGGACCCGAGTGGAAAACTAATCGGATTCGTGACCGATTATGATATTAGAAAATTATTAAACGATGGAAAGTTAGACAAATCCATTAAAGCTAAAGATCTGATGAATCCCAAACCTTCAGTGTTCGAAAGCGGAATCATGGCTTACGATGTTTTACAATCGATGGAAAGAAGAGAAAAACCTATCTCCGTAGCTCCGATTGTCAATAAGGACGGTGTCTTGCTAGGTATAGTTTCCATCCACGACCTTTTACAAAAAGGACTCTGATTTTCGATGAACCGAAAGGATTCTCAAAAAATATGGATCATTCTTACATTGAATGAGGAAGAGTTTTTCGGATTAAAAACCCTTCCTAAAGCCGATTTTTTAGAGATCCGCTTGGACCAATTTCGTTCCGATAAGGACGCTCCGGAAAAGATCTTACAAAAAATAGAGGATCTAAACGCGGCTTGCGTTTTCACCTACAGACAACCTGAAGATTCCAGCTTGAAAAGTTTAGGTATTTGGAATAGAGAAAATGTCAGACCCTTACTTGCCGGACTTGAATCAGGAAAACATTATATAGATCTGGAACTAGATAAAGACAATCCGGTCTTTAATGGTATAGACGAGGAGCGTTTCGGGATCATTCGATCTGTTCATAGTTTTTCAGGAATTCCAGATTACGAAGAATTGCTTTTTTTCTTAAGGCCTGTTACGGAAGAAGTTTTAGCTACAGTTAAGTCTGAACTTCCTTTCCAAAGAATTTTTAAAATAGCTCTACTCCCAAAGAACGAGCATGAATCAGAGGAATTCCAACATTCGGCTCTCAAACTTTCTAAGCTGTGTGCCAAACAGAATATTCCGATCGGATTTTGCGGAATTTTGATGGGAGAATCCGGAAAAGAATTTAGGATCTTTCCCGAAAAAATAGGATCTCAATTCACATATTGTTGTTTGGGAGAACCGAAAGCTCCCGGCCAAGTGGATCTGGAAAGTTTACTTACAAAAAGAAAGTAAACGATTAGTCCCTATCTTGGGAATCGTCTTCTTCTTTTTCATCTTCCGTTTTTTTATGATCTCTGGTCCCGGCACGAGTCTCTAAGAATATTTTGAAATTTTCTTCTGATCTGAACTTTTTAAACGCCTTATCTTTTTCCGCAGACGCCCAGTAAGAAGATTTAATACTTCCGGATTTTTTAATATAGGACATGGCCCTTTCTTGGTCGTTCTTCTCAGCGTAACATTTCGCTAAAAGGTAATATGCTCCTGCGGAATCCTCCACCTTTTCCAAATGATTGATCGCTTTGTCTACGGAACCTGTATATAGATAGGTTTTACCTAAATAAAAATTATATTCTCTGATTTCTTCTTCATCCGGCTGCACTGCATGAAAATATTTGAGAGCTTTTTCGTAATTGCCGTTATTTGTATAATATCTTGCAAGTTTTAAGATGCCGTCGTAATAAACATCCGGAAGATCTTTCAGCTCCGGATTTTCTTTTTCGATAGCGGAAGCGATCTCTTTCAGCAGATCATAACCTTCTTCTTTTTTGCCGATCTGTATCTTGCAGAGACCGATATACATCCGGATCTCTCTGGTCTTTTCACCGTATTCTAGGGCCTTTTCGGCGGTTTTGATCGCGTTATCACAATCTTTTTGCTGCCATTTAATTTTGGTCAGACCGATCAAAGGCAAAACCGTATGCTTATTTGCATGAGCCTTTCGATAATACTTGGATGCTTCTTCGAAATTTTTCTTTTTATGATAAGCTGCCGCTTGGGTCAGGTGAGTATAGTAGAGTAACTTTTCTCTTTCGGATGGGATCTTTGGTTCTATACGATTCAGGACCACAAGTGCATCGTCATAATTCCCGATACGAACGAGTAAAGCTCCGTACTTATAACCATACTCCACATTATCCGGTTCACTTTTCACTAATCCGGAAAGAATGGTTTCGGACTTAGCGAAATCTTTTTCATTATAATAAGCTAATGCAAGTCTCCAAAGAATCTCCCTGTTATTAGGATCCTGTTTTAACTTTTTTTCCAGAGCGGAAACACTTTCCTGTTCAGGCTCGTCTTCGTGATAAACAGGTTTGCGAGGTCCTCCGGAAGAATATCTTTCTTCTGCAGCTGCTCTGATCTTTTGGATGTGAGAAAGGTCAGGATCGATCTTTAATAATCGATTGGAATAAGAGATCACTTCTCCGTAATCTCTTTGGTAATTATGATAAAGTATGATCTTTGTAAGAGAGTTGACTAGATCCTTTTTAGGGAGATTTAAACTGACCGCTTTTTTGAATGCTTGGATGGATTTGGCGTAATCTTTTCTGCTTTCGTAGATATAACCAATGTACATCCAGGCCTCGCCGGAAGAAGGGTTTCCATCATTATATTTTTGGAATTGTTTGAGAGCCTCTGTGTAATCCTTTCGAGAATAGGCTTTTTTGCCTTCTTTCATATCTGCGAAGACAGAATCGGAAAAGAAGAAGATACTAAAGCAAATCAGTAAAGAAAATAAGGCCCTAGCCATACTAGTAAGACCTATATTTTCCCTCCGAATACTACAAAAGAAGGAAGGCATTTATCCAATTTTGGATGAGAACGCCACGAATAAAGTGGAATTCTCGCCTTCCTATAGGAATTATTTATTTCCTAAAACTTCTGCCTTTCTCTGTGCCAAGGCTCTTGCGGCCCTCAAATTCACACTCATGGTCGTAATCTGAGGATTTACGGATAATCCAGTAGGATACACGGAAGCATCCATTACGAAAATATTCTTATGACCATAGAGTTGAAAGTCCATATCAACCGCACCTAGGTCGGGAGACTTAGCTGCTTGGATAGAACCATGAGGGTGAGCGGAACCGATTGCGATCTTTCCCGGCTCGATACTTTTATCCAGGATCCAATCGAACTTGGAATTTTTATCCACTGGGATAGGTTCTTCTACATCAGGGAATGGGAATACGATCGCCTTTGCACCGGCGGCAACTTGAACTTCTGCAAGTGCCTTCAGACCTTTGAGTAAATTTTTGCCGTCGGTAGGAGTTATCTCGAAATATACTTTTCTTCTTCCCAAAGACCATTTTACAGAAGCGTTCGCCTCTCCATCCGCGCCGTCACGAACGAGTACGATCCCAGCACTCATGTTCGGATATTTTTTCATAGTATCAAATTGTCTCTGACCATAGAAAGGGATCAAAGAACTCGCCAAAGTAGGACGGAAAGGAGCAACTTCTAACCAATATCCATAACCTGTATTATTTTGGTTATGGCCGTCCTTAATCACTGCGGATTGAGGAGGTCCGGAGAACATATTGATTGTCTCATCAAAGATCGCAAAGTTCGTGCTTGTAGGATGGACTTTCAAATTTCTTCCTACCCAGTCGTTTCCGAGGCCGGATCTTTGCAGAAGTGCAGGTCCTTCAATTGCACCGGCACTCACGATAACAACCGGAGCGTCGATCACTACTTTTTGCAATACATTGCTTGGAGCCTTTTCGTAAGGATCAGGAGTAAATTCAGCAACTACAGTTTTAATATCTCCGTCTTGGATGTATTGCGCTCTCATATTGGAGATTACAGTAGCGCCTGCCTCGATCGCATCAGGGATCCAAGTTAAGAATGCGGATTGTTTTGCATTGATAGGGCAACCCAAACCGCAACGGCCGAGCCCTATACATCCTCTATTATTGTTTTTTAATACTTCAGGATGCAAGCCTAATGCTTTTCCGCCTTTCATTAAAGTGCTATTGTTTGCATTGATCAAATTTTGAGGAACTTCGTGAACACCTATTCTTTCATGTACTTCCGAAATATAAGCGTCCATTTCCTGTCTTCCGTAACCTTTCCAACCGAAACGAGAATCCCATTCGTTGGTCACGTAATCGGGGGGATAAAGAGAAGTTTGCCAGTTTACAGTGGTAGAACCTCCAACAGTTCTTCCTTGTAAGATGGAAAGAGTTTGCTCTTCTGAGATGATAAACCCTGCATCCCTATACAATCTAGCTTGGGAAAGGAATTCATCTCCTGTGAATTTTGCAGGAGTAAAATATCCGCCTTCTTCGATCAGGATTACTTTCCATCCTGCTTTAGCAAGGGTGGCAGCTACAACCGCCCCTCCCGCTCCGGAACCAATGATGACAGCTTCCGCTTTCAATTTCCAAACTCCGTCTTTGATCCCGTTCTCTTTGATCAAAGATTCGTGTTTTTCCGGAGTGATGATCTTATAATTTGCCTCAGGAATTGCTCCCATAGTTCTTAACCTTTATATCCCACTAGTTCGTTATAATCTCTTTCCATAGATACCAAGAAGAAAGACAACTGACGCATGATATTGTAAGCGCCTCTTTTCAAAGATAAGGAAGAGTTTTTCCAGGAAAGAAGTCGTTTCTCTCTATCTTCTTTGGAAAGTCCGACCATAGAGGTAAAAGAAAAATCCAAAGCAAGAGAAACAAGGGAAGAGCCCGGCAAGAATGCCAATAATTTCAAAACAGATTCTGTATCGATAGGATAAGGATGACCGTAGATGTATTTATCTGCGGCGACCCCCAAGTCGAATCCTTGGATTGGATTTCCTACGAGGAAAACTTCTTCCAATGATTTGAAAGCAAGGTATTCAGAATCACTCAGTCCATGCAATTTAGGAATTGGTCCAGATTTGCAGGAAGCTTGGGGAACTAGGATGGCCGATACGGCCGCCGTTTTGAGCAAAAACTTTAGAAAGCGACTACGAGAAACTTTCTCATCCAGAAACGATTCCAATTCTAACTCCTAAACTTTGTTCGAAAAAACAAAGTTTGCCGTAACGAATGTTCTGGAATATGTTTGACTTTGTCTATCCTTTCTTTTGGAATTTTTGCATCTTCACATAAATTTTAATTTCTTCAAAATCAATTCTATCCAATTCCACTTGGAAAGTTTCTCCTAATGAATATTGTTTGGTATATTTTTTAGAATAGAATGTGAAGTCAGTGTCCGCTTGTAACTCTCCTTCGTCAGTAAACTCAATCGCAGGAATGATCGCTTCCACTGGAGGATTATTCAATTCTACAAACGCAACCGCTGCTTTGAATCCGACAAGAGTTGCAGTAAATTCTCTGATACCAGTTTTTTCCAAAAATCTGCAGGCTTTGAGTTTATAATAATCTCTTTCTGAATCCGTTGCCTTTCTTTCTTCATGAGAAGTATGAAGACCCATTACTTTAATGTCTTCTTCGGAATATGGTTCTTTTTCCGAGAGTAGGATACTTTCTAAAACCCTGTGACAAACCAAATCAGGATAACGACGAATGGGAGAAGTGAAATGACAATAGTCTTTGAAACCTAGTCCCCAATGTCCCAAATACTCTCCCGAATAATATGCCTGCATAAAACTTCTCAAAAGAGAAATATTAAACAGACGCTCTGCTGGGCTTCCTTCGATCACTTGTAGGACATTACGAATCGATTCGTAAGACGTATCCTGTAATTGTGCGTTGACCCCGTTCAATCTTAGAAACGAATTTAGCATTTCAAGTTTTTCCACATCCATCGGTTCATGGACACGATATAAAGTCGGTCTTTCCTTCTTGCGTATGTATTCTGCTACTTTGATGTTCGCAGAAAGCATAAATTCTTCGATCAGGATATGAGCCTGTAATCTATCCACAGGTTTGATCTCGACCACATTATGTTCGGAATCGGTGACTACCTTGGTCTCTTTCAGATTTAGATCGATTCTTCCCGAGTTTAGTCTTCTCCTCCTAAGAACGTCCGCAAATTTCATCATCTGAAAGATCCAATTTTTCGGATCTCCCGATTTGATCTCTTCTTCCGCACGATTATAAGTGTATCTTTCGGCTACACGTATTATGGATTTATAAAATTTAGCATGGAAGATAGTTCCGCTCCAATCCGCTTCCATCTCCACTGTAAATGCGAGACGATTCTTCTTTGCAACAAGACTACAAAGATTTTCGGAAAGTTCAGGAGGTAACATCGGAACTACTCTGCTTCCTAAATAAACGGAAGTTGCCCTGGCATATGCTTCAATGTCCAGAGCAGAGCCTGGTGTTACATAGTGAGAAACATCAGCGATATGAACGTAAAATCGGATCTTCTTGCCTTCGTCTATAAATGAAATTGCATCGTCAAAGTCCTTTGAGTATTCTCCGTCTATCGTGATGGATTTGAGTTCTCTTAAATCCACTCTAGAATTCCAGTTGTCTACTGTAGACTCTTCCACTTCGTCCGGAAGTTCTTCTAACTTTATTTCCTCCGGATAAAGGATCGTATAATTGTACTTCATTAACATCCGCATTAGATCCGTGTCTTCTTTTGTATCCGACTCGAATCTAACGAAGTGAGCTTCGTATAGATTTTTTTCATGATCGGAATCCTGCTTTAAGGTTACGATCAGAACATCTCCGATATTGATCTCATCCTGTAGATCCTGGAGTAATGTTTTGCGGGGAAGGAAGCCCTCTTTCAGATCTCCTTCCATATCCAAAAAAGTTCCGACTATAAATTTATAATCCTTTTCAGTGACCTTCATTCTATAAAGTTCACGCCCTCTGCGAATAACAGATACGACTTCCCCTTCTAACTTTCCTTTGCGGCCGATACCTGTAGGAAGAATTTCCACAAGGTCACCTTGGATAGCGGAGGAAGTGTATTGTCCAGGAACAAAAACTTCGGTTCCAGTAGTCAGTTTTACGAAGCCGTCTCCTTTTTTACTTAAAGAGATGGTTCCGCTTAAGGTCTGATTTGAACGAACGATTATATTCTTTTTTTGGATCTCTATCAGACCTTCATTTTCGAAAAAGATCAGAATCTCTTCCGCAGAACGTTTTTGTTCTTGGGCTTCCCATTTTTCCCTTCTATAACCTTTTTTCTGGCCTGCATGCGCGATGAACTTGGAGTATACCTCTTGCATCGAGAGAACTTTGCCTGCTTTAGAACGGAAAAATTTTAGAAGTTTTCTACCCGGCTCATTCTCTCTTTCCCATTCATGACTTCCGAATTTTCTATCGTAAAATTTTGGCTTTGATGCAGGTACATGAGATTCCGGTTTGGAGTCTTTCTTAAACTTAGGAGTCTTAAATTCTTTTTCTTTTTTAGGAGGAGAAGGCGGTGGAGGATCAAATTTACGGCTTTTTTGATCTCGTTGGACTTTCTTTTCGACAGGAAAAATTTCCGATTCGGCGGAGCGAGAAGACTTATGATCCTTTTTCTTTTTAAAGATCATCTCCTTTGCTTCTCTGATCTTTTTTCTTAAAGCGTTCTCTTTCGATTCTTTCGGAACGGGTCCTTTGGATCTTTTGTTCTCTTCACTATTCTGTTTTGTTTTTATTTTTTTCTTTGTCTGTATTTGTTTAACTGTTTTCTTTTTTTGTGTCATGTATAATATACCTTAGGCTTATCGTCAGCGTAAGTTCCTCTTAGATAATTCGGAACTAATTGCAGATAAGAATGATCTTCCGGTTTAGATAACGCCTTCTTGATCTCGCTGGACTTCTCCAACAAACTCGCTTCCGGCGAAGGAAGATTTTCTTTCATATTTGTTCCCGCAAAAAATTCGGGAGAGTCGCTGAACTTAATTCCGGTAAGATAAGAGCCTATCCTATCTTCCGGGATTGTTTCCGGGATCAGATCCGGAGCAATGTCCAAGGTGCCCCAATAACCTCTGGAGTCTCTTAGACCGAAATAAATTTTTCCTTGTTTCGCTTCTATTCCCACACAAACGGAAGATTCGGATTCCGCATAGTATTGGCTGGTGTACAATTCTAAACTATCAATTCCTAAGACCGGAATATTCCAGATCTGTGAAAAATTCCGCGCAGTCGCTACTGAGATCCTGATCCCGGTAAAAGATCCAGGACCGGTTGTAGTTACTATTATATCAGGTTTTTCCCAATTGGATACCTTCAAACAATTGGAAATTTCTTTAATGAGTAATAGAGAGGATTCTCTATTATGCAATTCCCGATATTCGGAAAGTTTTTCCAGTTTGCCATCGTTCGATTTAAGATAACATCCGACTAGGATCCAAGAATTGGTCGCATCGAAGAATAATATTTTTGTCATAAGATTTTCTCCGACTTCAGAAAGGACTCGATCTCTAAATCGGGCCTTCTCCATTCTTCTCCCAAAAACTCGATCTGCAGATTCCGAGTATCTTCGTCTGCTTCTTCCAAACCGATCTTGATAATGAATTTTTTACCCTTAAATTCAGGTTCTGCCTTTTCCCACCATTCTATCAGTGAAATCCCTTTGCCGTCCCAATATTCTTCAAAACCTAAGTCCGTAATTTCCTCAAAAGAACCGATCCGATACAGATCAAAATGAAAGATCTTTAAGGGATCTCCCGATCTATTTTGAATTTCCGGAAACGGATACTCATTCATCAAAGTATAAGTAGGTGAATTTACAAATAATTTGGATCTATCCAATTCTGGTTTCAGGTGATCCAACAAAGCATTTACAAGTTTAGAAACAAACGTGGTTTTGCCTGAGCCCATCTTTCCGGAAAGAAGAAGTAGAGGAAAGTTTCCGTCTTTCCAGACGGCAGCTACAATCCCTGCAAGTTTTAAGACAGGGGTATCGATAGAATCTAAGGTAAGATTTTCAAACCGTCCTGACATTCTACTTTCTAAAATAACTCTAAGACCTGCGCCTTTGGAAATCTATAGATAGAATTACAGAATTCACAAGTGACTTCGATCTGTCCTTGCTCTTCTGCGATATCCATCGCTTCTTCTTTTCCTAAATTTTGGATGAGTTCTTTGATCTTCTCTTCCGAACAATCACATCTATATTCCGGCCTTCCGGTCTCCAATATCTCGAACTTTGTATTCCAAGAAGATTGCAAAATTTCTAATGCTTGGGAAACGGTCCCTTCGTAAATTTTTGATTTTTCCTCTTCTAGTTTTCCGGCAAGTTCTCTGACTGCATCTATATGTTCCGGTCTCGCTTCCGGTAACGCTTGTAAGAACAGACCTTTGATTCTCCAATGGAGACCTTCTTGTTTGACATAAGCCACCAAAAAGGAAGGTACCTGTTCCGAATCTCTCAGATAATTTTCGATATTCGTTTCAAAACTTTGGTTCCGAAAAGGAACGATGGATTGATAAATACATTCTCCGTCTTTCCAACGGAATACTTTCAAAATCCCTAAATTTTCTTCGGAGATCTGTCCGGATTCTATATCTTCTTCAGGACGATGTCTTAAAGTTGCCTTAAGTCTTCCGTTACGAGTACTATATGCTAATACTGAATGGATCTCTGAGTCGTCGTAAAAGCGGATTTGAACGCTTACCTTTGTGTCTTCTTTTACTAAATCAGCCAAGAAGAATGCGGCTAGCATTGTCCTTGCAAGAAGCTCCGTACCAGCATCGTCAAAACCGTGTAAGTTAGACGCTGCGGTTACTGCGTAAGAAATTTCCGCCGAGGAAAAACGAAAGTGAACGTCGGGAAGAATCCCATAATGGTATATATCGTTATTTTCCATGTAATATCGGATTCCCGACCTGTAAGGGAGAGATTCTAATCTATTCTCCCTGAATCGTATCGAAAAGACAGTATTTTTTCCGAATTTCGATGGGATTTCCCGGTTTTCTTTCTGGAAAGATCTTCCCTTAAGAGAATTATCGTCTCTACCTTTTTAAGATGCGAGGATCGAATGATTTTCGGAGCTGATTATTATCCCGAACAATGGACTCCTAAAGATTGGGAAGAGGACATTCGGATCATGAAGGACATGGGATTATCCAGAGTCCGTCTCGCAGAGTTTTCTTGGGCCCTAGTAGAACCTAAAGAGGGCAAATTCGATTTTTCTTTTTGGAAGAAGATGTTGGATCTCTTTCATAAGCACAAAATAGATGTGATCCTAGGAACTCCAACAGCCACATTCCCCCCCTGGCTCGCAAAAAAATATCCTGACGTTCTTCAGACCAGAGATGGAGTTTTAAGAAACATAGGCACAAGAAGACAAGCATGTTTCTCTTCTCCAAATTATAGAAAAGCAGTGGTTCGAGTCGTTACTAAGATGGCCCAAACATTAGGAAATCATCCTGCAGTTATCGGCTGGCAGATCGACAATGAGATCGGTCACGAAGGTTCCGATATTGATCATTCTGAAACTTCTCTTAAAGCATTTCGTCTTTGGTTGAAACAAAAATATAAAACGATCCAGAACTTAAACGATACTTGGGGAAATATTTTTTGGGGAGTAATCTTTAACGACTGGAACGAGATTCCTTTGCCAGGTCCTCATGTGAGCGCAGGTTTTAATCCATCTATGATCCAAGACTTTTATAGGTTCCATTCGGATACGATTGTGGATTTTGTAAAATTGCAGGCCGATATTGTTAGAAAGTTTTCTCCTAGCAGAAAGCTTACTACGAATTTATATCCGAGTCCTTTTCTCCCTGTGATCGATATGAGCGAATTATTCACGCATTTAGATTACGTTTCTTGGGACAATTATCCTACTTGGGGAGACCAAGAAGAACCGTTCCCTCATCCGTTTATCTCAGCGATGCATCAGTACAACCGAGGCTTGAAAGATCTTCCGTTTACCGTGATGGAACAAATATCAGGATTCCAAGGGCATGATACTTTGGGTTATCTTCCTGCTCCAGGTCAAATACAACTTTGGATGAAACAAGCGATCGTACAGGGCGCGGAACAAATTATATTTTTTAGATATAGAACTGCAAGATTCGGACAAGAGCAGCTCTGTTACGGGATCTTAGACCACGACAAGTCCTTGACCGATAGATATTTCGAATTGCAAAAAGGGATCTCTGAGATCCTGCCTGAAGCAGAGGATTTTGCATCCGAACATTTTCCCGCAGATGTGGCAGTTCTTCATGATATAGAGAATGCGAGGAACTTCAAACACCAACCAATCTCTTCCGGTTTAAAACATAGTCCTGTTCCTTTTGCACAAGTGGGTTACGACATTGAAATGGCCACTTGGTTTGCAGGTCTCAATATTCTAAACGTAAACACTCACTTCTTACCCATATCAAAAGCTGACTTTTCCAAATACAAAGTATTGGTACTTCCACTGTATGCAATGGTAGAAGACACTATTGTAAAAAAATTGGAGCAATTCGTTAAAGGGGGAGGTGTTTTAGTTTTAGGATATAGAGCAGGGTTGAAGGACACAAACTCATGGATGTTGGATTCTCAGGTGCCTGGTCCATTCTCCGAAATGGCAGGAGTCAAAGTCAGAAAGTTCGAATCAGTAGGAAATCAGAACGTTAAGTTCCGATTCAGGCTATTACCGGGCACTTGTTCCAAAATCTGTGAAATACTTGAACCGACTACTGCCAAGGTTTGGGCAAGATATTCCGATAATAAAAAATTTTATAAAGGAAAACCTGTCATAACTTGTAATCGATTCGGAAAAGGATCTGTCGTATACGTTGGAGCAAGCCTCAGTCCGATATCTTTTATGCTATTGTACAGAAGAACGTTAAGAATGGCAGACGTCCCTTTTACTTTTTACGGACCTACAGTGGAGCGCAGCTTTAGAAAGGGAAAGTCGAAAGACTACGAAATTTTTATCAATCATTCCGGTAAGAAGGCTCTCGCCGGTTTCAAGCTACTCAAACCGTATGAGGTGAGGATCTTGACTAAAACAAAATAATGAAGCTGAATGAAGTTAAAGAATTAAACAGGCTCTTACAGAATCATTCGAATGGAAGGAACAAGGAAAATTCCGTTTATGTGGATAATCTTCATACTTCCTTCATTGAATTCGAAGAGAAGTTTATTCTACCTTCCACTTCTGTCTTCGAAATTGAGTTTAGCGCCGCAGAAAGTTTTCTGAAGTCCTTACTTCATCTGGCACCCGAGTTAGTCGCGGATTCTCTAGTTCTTCCCGAACCTAGACCAAAAAGAGATATCGATCGTTTGTTTCTGATCAGACCGTTCTATACCGAAGGAGAAATGTTTAGGGAAAATTCTCCGGAAGTCTGGAGAGATAAACTTCCTCCTTTTGCTATCGTTACCAGCTTTCATGTAATGCATCTTGGCGGTGCACCCAAGGAAGACATTTATGCTCAAGCTTCTCAGGGAAAAACTATGTCCGTTTACACCAAGAGAGCCTATTTTTCTTCCAGAGTGATCCCTCTGGATTCTCTTACATTGTTAGAAGATGCAGTGATCGACTTCACCGCTAAGAAGTACCAAGAATCCGATTTTATGGTCCAGATCTCAAAGGATACGTTCGAAGGAGTTAGGCACACATATTCCGAAATTTTTGACGAGGTCGACTATTCTAAGCAGGTGAACTTTATCCATGAGTCCCTAGGGATCACTCCTTCGGATTGGACTCTTGGAAAAATTTTCGCACCTTTGGCGGTGGAATACCTGACCCTGACCACCAGGTTTTTGGATCCTTCCCTAGATAAGATCGCAAAGGATTTTAATTCGTTTCACCAAGTAGTTGATCTTTTGTTAAGACCAGGCAGCATGACCTTAGAAGAATCTGCCCGAAATTCATTCTTCGCTTGGCTCCGATCTCATAAATCGGAGAGGATCATTTCCCCCTCGGGAAACATGGCCTGGAAAATTTTGCGGGCGTAAAGGACATAAGACCCGAACATGGAATCCTTAGCACCTCCCATAGATTTCCCTCTTGAAGAAGTGAAGAAGAGAGTGAAATCAGTCCAATCCGTATCCGGGCTTATACTGGAATCCGCTCGTAAACTCCAAAAGGAGATCCGAGTTTTCGGGATCGTAAGCGACTCCGAAGAAAAAGAACGAATTCATAAAGCGGACGAATTGATGGGAAAATTTCTAATCGATTTCATCCGACAAAACTTTCCAAACGACTCCATCATTTCCGAAGATTATTTCAAACACGACGGAAGTAATTCTTTCCGTTGGGTTTTGGACCCGATCGACGGATCTATGAATTTTGTACGAGGCATTCCTCTCTATTGTGTATCCGTAGGTTTAGAACATAGAGAAACTCCTGTTGCAGGAGTTGTATTCGCGCCGGAATTAGATACACGTTACTCTGCAATCTTAAGCCAAGGTGCATTCAAGAACGGACTTCGAATTGATGTTTCTAACACGGACGCACTTGCAAGATCCCTTTTGGTATCCAGCTTTCCTACAAATAGAAAGGAAATCTTAAACGAAGTCATTTCCGACATCACTGCATTCATCAGTTGCGGTAGATCTATGAGAAGGACCGGATCTTTCGTATTGGATACATGTTGGGTAGCAGAAGGTGTACTCGACGGGATTTGGGAGAAGGGTGTAAAACTCTGGGATACTGTCGCAAGCTCCGTGATCTTAACGGAAGCAGGCGGTAAACTCACAGACTTTCAAGGAAAACACTTCTTATCGGGACAGGCAGAAGTGGTAGCTTCCAATGGAAGGATCCATAAGCAGATCATAGATATTCTAAGAAATGTTCGGATCTCCATCGGAAGAAATTAAATCCAGTAAGCTGCGCGGACTACGTCGAAGCTTACTAAAGATCTTATTGTTTCAAAAACTCTTCTAATGATCTTATCTGAGCTTCCGTAAAATTAAAACGGGTCATCGCCGTACTCTGACGTTTAGGAACGTAACCTGGAGGATATTCTCCTCTCATTCTAGCTTCCAATAATTCATACGAAGAATTTGCCACAGATGGTCCGACTGCGCCGTCCAGTTTGGGATTTGCGTTATGACAAGCAATACAGTTAGCCATATACAATCCTCTACCGGCTTCCGCTTCCGGAGAAAGTGGCTTGGATTCTTTACAAAAAGAGAATACTAACGTGAAAAATGTTACGAGTAGAAAGCTAAAAAAAGAAAGGCGGTGATTACCGCCCTTCTCGCTTCCACTCCGATTGATTTGGAATGGATTCATTCAATATTCCTTAAGCAGTTAAAAGAACTTCCATCAGAACATAGGTAACTAAAGCGAAAATTACTCCGCTAGTAATTACACCTTTTACGGTTTTGATCGGCTTAACAGTAGGACCGTTTTGGTCAGCAGTTAAAGCATTCACTTCGAAGATCACAATCAAAAGTACCATAATTCCGAGGAAAACTCTCAACTTATCCGGGCTATAGTTAATAGGAAGATTACGAGCAGCTCCCATTGCAAATAACATTGGAATAGAGAAGAAAGTGTTAGTTCTAGAAGCTACGAATGCGCGATTTGCATTAGGAGCAGGATCCACAGTGGTCTCTCCCTTAGCTTTTGCGATCACAACTTTTTGATTCGGCCAGATCACGAACCAAACGTTCGCCCACATAGCCGTTCCGAAAAGTGCACCCACTAGAATTACTACAACCCATTGGGAATTGTGCGGAATACCTTGCGCTCCGAGTGCGATAGCAATCATCGCTATACCGGATAAGAAGGTAAACATTGCGCCCCAACGGAACCACCATAATGCGCGTGGAACTAGTTTCTGAGTTGCGTTCTTTTTTGTATCCGCATCGGTCTCGTTGAAGAAAGGACCTTGTACAAAGTTGAAGTAGTACAACATTCCGATCCAGGTTACCCCGGATAAAAAGTGAATATACTTAACTAAGTAATAAAGCCCGTTCGTGGTGGTAAACAGGGTTAATTCCATGATTCCTCCGAACACAGTTCTAAAATATTATTCGGTCGTTAGCCGAATGCGATTAGGATTATTTGTGAAAGAGGTCCAGTCAAGCAGTTTTAGAAAGTTTCTAAATTGGTTTTACGAACTTCAAGTATACTTGAAGTTTTAGGGATCATTTACCTCTTAAATCTAATACGATATTCTTTCCAAGTTCGGTAAAGAAAGAAGGTTCATCGTCATCGTCGCTCGACTTAAAAGGAAGAAAACGATCTCTAAAAATTTCCGACTCAGTAGTTAACAAAACCTTGGTCTTATTCCCGTTACGTTTGGTTTTATTTTCGAAACGTGTTCCGCCCTTGCCGTCGGATCCTTCCACCAAAAGTTTAAAACTTCCTTCAGCATATTCATCCATATTTCCGGGGATAAAGAAGTTCACTGCTCCCGGTGGAAAAATGGAAAGAAATCTACCACCTATCGTGGTTTCCGGCATTTTGCTATAATATCCTATGACAGTGTCCATATTACCTGAACGACTAAACTTAAGAGTATATCCTAATCCTCTAACATCGATCTTTAATCCAAAAACGTTGATAAACAGATATGTTCTAAGATACAATGTTTTAGGAGAAGCCCAATACCCTGCAGGAGACTTTGGAATTCCTAATATAATTTTTCTGCCTTCGTTATAAAATTCCCAACCCTTAGTAAAACCTCCCGGCTGGAACAACTGAAATCTGAAGGAAACTTGTCCTAATCGTTTATTCCATTTTTTATATGCGATAGGAAATTGTTCCTTCATTCTTTCCGAAAGTGTATAGGTAAGAAATAGTTCTTCATGATCTTTTTTAATCTCACAATCGAACTGATGGCATAAGAATTTCTGAAGAGAAGAGTGTTCTAAAACTTGATTCGGCTCGGCCCTACGAAGATGTTCTATAGTATCTTCTATCATGGGAAAAACATCGAATACGCTTACTTCAGGCGAGATCATCTCCACTGTTCGAGTGATCTTATAAATAGGCTTAGTGTAAAACTCCGCAGGCTCGGCCTTTACAAAAATAGAATACGGACTTTCCGGAAAAACGGAAAGAGGAGAATCGGATATTTCTTTCCTGAATCGATCTCCGCTCTCGCTTAGGCGAAAGGAAAGAGCAAGATATCCGTCTTTTTTATAAAACTTCTCTTCCGAATCTGCTTCCGGATTTCCGTACAAAATCCCACGGACTGGATCGTCCGTAAATTCGGTCTGGATAAAATCTTGGTATTTAAAATATCTTTCGAAATAGTTCGCAACATGGTGATTCTTTCTTACGCAATTTCCGATTAACGGAAGGACTAATAAAATTAGAAGATAATAAGAAAAAACTTTTTGGTTCATTTTATCTTCCGCTTTTTGTTAATTTATAAAGTTCGGAAACTTTCGCATCGTCTACAGATTCAAAATACTCTTTGTGAATGAGCGCGCCATTAGGAGAATATACTCTTAAGAAAGATTTTCCTTCTACCAGGCCGGTGGATAAGGTACCTTTTTTATCCAACAAAATACTTTCGTAATCTTTCTCTTTTTCCTGGAGAATATAATCAAAAACCGCAGAAGGTGCATTTTTCAAATCCAAATATGCGGAGAATATAACTCGATCTTCGTCCTTTAATAATGTCTGCATCTTCCAGTAGATCTTGCGTCCGTGCTTTCTACAAAGGACTATATCCTTAAAACGGCAGCCTAGTAAAAAGTATGTGTTCCCTTTTACACTTGCTGAGCTAAAAACTTTTCCTTTTTGGTCGGCTATTTTGAAATCAGGAAGTCTTTCTTTCTGCTCAGCACCCAAACCTAAAGTTGAGAATAACAAAACTATCGGAAAGACTCGGGTCTTATACTTCATTCTTTAGGATTTCCTATTTAGATATGGTTAAATTCGGATTACAAAACCAAGTATCCAATCAGACAGGAAAAGGTTTTATACGTTCCCTAAATTTTATAAGAATAGATCGAAATTGGAAATTATTTTCTGTGAAGCCTAAAAATCCCGTCCCAATCTCCTGGGGGAGTCTGGTTAAGGATCATTTTGGTTCTTTTGGCGTAGAGTTTTACGATATTGTCTGTAGGCTTTTCTTTGTATAATTCCTTAAAGATCGAGAAAGCATTCTTGAACTGTCCTGCTTTGTAGAGAGCGATTCCTTCGTTCAATTTTGTTTTAGAACCTTCCTTCCAATCTATTGATTCCGGTTCGTCAGCTTGAAAAACCTCATACAAAATTACAGGTTGAGTCTTTCCTTTTACAATTACAGTATCGATCTCTCTCGCCATTACGTCCGAAAGAAGGTTTAAACGTAAGAAAGTATGATGTGTTACCAAAATTTTTGTCTTATAAAATCCGGAAAGACTTTGAACTCTAGACGAAAGGTTTACCGTATCCCCAACAACGGTAGTATCAATCCTTCTCTCGCTGCCGACAGTTCCCAGAATCAACGGTCCGGTGTTCACTCCGATTCCCAGATCCGCACCGATGCCAATCGCGTCGTTCCGAGACGCCACAAAACGAACCATATCAATTGCTGACTGCAAAGCGTTATCCGCTGAGTTAAAATTCTCTTTCTCGGCTCTATCACTATGATCGGAGAACAATGCCATAATCGCATCTCCGATATACTTATCCACGAAACCTGCATTCTTAAATATAATGTCTTCAAAGGCGGAGAAGTATCTATTCAGATATTTTATATTCTCATCGGGACTTAACTTTTCGGAAACGGTAGTGTATCCTCTTAGATCCGCGAAGAAAACAGACATTGTTTTTTCTTTCGAATCGCCTATTTTAATCTCTACAGGACTTTCTCTATCAAGTATGGAAATGAATTCGGAAGGAACAAATCTGTAAAACGCGTCTCTTTGTTTTGAGATCTCCAAGTTCAGCGCTTGAGACTGTTTATATAAACTTACATATCTGGAGACCAAAAGACTAATGATCACAAGAATGAAAACGGAGAAAGAGATCTTAAAGAAAGGATAATGGAATCCGGCAATCTTAGTCATCGCATCGATCGTATCCCAAAGTCCAAAAAGACCGCATACCCCGATACCCACCGCAAGTTTAATCGAATCGGGCTTTTTCAAACGAATCGCATTCGCAGAAAAGAAGATCACATACAAGAGCATCAAAAATAGAAGCCCTTGGAAAACGGTCAAATTTGGGAGGACGTACTTAAACGGCAAAAACCAATTCGTTAAGAACAGAATCCCGCTTAGGACGCAGAAACTCCTAATGATCCAAAATTTTCCTTCTTTTTGATAAAAGAAGTCTTTTGCAAAAAGCATAAAGACGGGAACCATCGGAATAAGTGCGGAAATTTCCCCCCTAAAAAACAATTCAGTATCCGGACCACCAGGAAAGTTAATAAATTTATTATATATATGAAAGGTGGTAAAATAGAAGTATACGGAAGAGAATAGGGAGAATAATCCGAAATATAAATAATAAATGTCCTGCTTTCTTGTTACAAAGAACAGAACATGATAGAAACCGAATATAAAGTAGATCCCGAAAAGAAATATATCGAAGTATTCCGAAGTGGAATTATATATTTCCTCCAACGAGGAGATCCTAAAATTTTTAGGGTGATAGAATCCGAAATGATCGTTTGCCTTTATAGGATTGCTGTCGGCCATTCCCATAAAGCGGATCTTCAATTCGTTTTTGCCCGACTTTAAGATTCCATGATCAAGCGGAATGATCAGACCTTTAACAGAACGGTTTTTAGTAAGTTGTCCGTTAGTAGGTTCGTACCATTCTTCTCTTATTAAAATTCCATTCAGCAGAATTTTCCAATTTTCCCCAATATCGGTAATATAAAGACCTGATGGAACCTTAAGTAAGTCATCTGCCTTATCTAAATTGAATTCTGTTTTGATCTCAACTTGATGAAGACCTGAATCCATGGGGATCTGAAATAGACTATTGAAAGTCCATGGCAAATTAGGAAGTGGTGTCCAATCTTCGGAGACGGATTCTTGCTTTTTACTCTTAACTTCCGTTTTCTTTTCGTTCGGAGTTTCCGTTATGATTCTTCCCGTCCATTCCAGGTCGGAAAAATCTATCTTTCTAACAGGTTTAGTATCTGATATACAACCGAACTGGAAGATCAGTAAAGTAACGCATACCCAGAATATAAATCGTTTGTGAGCTATATGGTCCAGGTTCGGACCTCACATAACGAGTTCGTCTTCGCCAGCACGTGCGACGACGATATCTCCGGATTCTTCCAGCTTACGTATGATATTAACGATTTTTTGCTGAGCATCTTCCACGTCTTTAATACGAATAGGTCCCATGAAGTCCATATCCTCTCGGAGTAGGTTCGCAGCACGCTTGGACATGTTCTTGAAGATCTTTTCCTGAACTTCTGTATCAACTGACTTAAGAGCTTTTGCAAGGTCGGAGTTATCTACTTCTCTCAATACTTTTTGGATCGCACGGTCGTCGAGTAATACGATATCCTCGAAGACGAACATTCTCTTTTTAATCTCTTCCGCAAGTTCTGGATCTTCTTCTTCCAGAGCTTCGATGATCGTTTTCTCCGTTCCCCTGTCCACAAGGTTCAAAATTTCTACCACTGAATCGATACCACCGGCAGAGGTATAGTCCTCGCTCGCCAATGTAGAAAGCTTTCTTTCCAAGACCCTTTCCACTTCTCGGAGAACGTCCGGAGAAACTCGGTCCATGGTTGCGATCCTTTTTGCAACTTCTGCTTGGATCGTATGAGGTAATCCTGATAGAATGCTGGATGCTTTCTGGGGATCTAAATAAGATAAAATTAATGCGATAGTTTGAGGGTGCTCGTTCTGGATAAAGTTCAATAAGTGCTGAGGGTCAGTTCTTCGAATAAAGTCAAAAGGACGAACTTGCAAACTCGAAGTAAGTCGGTTGATAATATCGATCGCCTTCTGGTTACCGAGGGCCTTCTCCAAAAGTCCTCTAGCGAAGTCGATACCTCCATTCGAGATGAATTCCTGAGCCATCATAAGCTCGTTGAATTCTACTAGGACCTTCTCCTTATCTTCCGGAGTGATCTTATCTAGACGTGCGATCTCGAACGTGATCTGTTCGATCTCGTCTTCACGCAGATGTTTAAAAATTTCCGAAGATACGTCGGACCCTACGGCGATTAGAAAAATGGCCGCTTTTTGTCTTCCGGTAAGAGAGGTCTTTTTATTCAGCACTTTGAGCGCGTCCTAAGGAATATTATCGGCAAAACTTTCCATTTTCAAGGTAAAGTTTTTTTGTCGCTTCCGGCTTGCAAAGACGACATAAATTCCGAATTTGGGAAGGGAAAGCTTTGTAGGAGATCCAACCGTGAAATTAAAAGTTTACGAATACAAAAATTGTAGCACCTGCCGAAACGCCTTAAAATTCCTGGAAGGCAAAAAGATAGATTTCGATAAGAAGGCAATTCGGGAAACACCGCCTACCAAGGCAGAACTCAAAAAAATGCTCGGGTATGTTGGCGGAGACTCTAAAAAATTGTTCAACACTTCTGGCGGAGATTACAAAGAATTAGGTCTTAAAGACAAACTTTCCAAAATGAGCCTAGACGAGCAGTTCGAACTACTTTCCGGGAATGGAAACCTAGTAAAAAGACCTTTTGTATTGGGAGAAAATTTCGGATTAGTAGGTTTTAAAGAAGAAGAATGGAAGGCCGCTTTAAAGACTAAATAAGCCCTCCCATCCAATTATCTACCTACAGAGCCCATGCTAGAAGCCGGATAACGCAGTCCGGCCGCGGCATCTTTAGGAGCCACTGAATTGATCCTGTCCAGATCTTCCTTGGACAGCTTGACCGAACTCGCTCCTATATTCTCTTCTAAATACTTGCGTCTTTTGGTACCCGCAATCGGAACTATATCCTGCCCCTGAGCAAGAACCCAAGCCAAAGCAAGTTGTCCTGCAGTAACCGATTTTTCATTTGCGATCTCTTTGATCTTCGCCACTAATTCTAAATTTTTTTGGAAATTCTCTCCCTGAAAACGAGGGGAGTTTCTTCTAAAATCAGTAGGATCTAGGTCCTCGAATTTTTGGATCTGACCGGTTAAAAACCCGCGACCAAGCGGACTATAAGCTACGAATCCGATCCCAAGATCTCTACAAGTTTGTAAGATACCGTCTTCCGGATCTCTGGTCCAAAGAGAATATTCGGTTTGCAAAGCGGAGATAGGATGGACCTTTGCAGCTCTCTTGAGCGTATCAATTCCTGCTTCGGATAGGCCTATGTATTTTACTTTTCCCTGCTTTACTAGATCTGCCATTGCACCCACTGTTTCTTCGATCGGAGTATCGGGATCCACTCTGTGTTGATAATACAGATCTATCGTATCCACACCTAAACGTTTTAAACTTCCTTCGCAGGCCGCTTTTACATATTCAGGCTTTCCATTATATCCTCTTTTGTATGGATCATTCGGATCTCTTACAATACCGAACTTGGTGGCGACCACTACCTTTTCTCTTTTTCCTTTGATCGCTTTTCCTAAAAGTTCCTCATTTATATGAGGACCATACATATCTGCGGTGTCGAATAACGTAATTCCTAAATCGATCGCACGGTGAATAGTCGCAATAGATTCGGTATCGTCCGTTTGTCCGTAAAAATCCGACATTCCCATACACCCTAATCCTTGTTCGGATACGAGTGGGCCTATCTTTCCCAATTGTCTTTTTTGCATGATTGCCTCCAGAGATTATAATGAGTTGATCTTTTCCATTCCCTTGCCTTCTCTTAAGATAGAAATTCCATCTCCTGTGCAATCGAGAATGGTAGATAATTCCAATTCTAGAATTCCTCCATCTATGATCCCATCCACTTTGTTGCCATATTCTTTTTCGATCATGTCCACATCGGTTACGAATTCATCTTTGAAAAATACGGAAGTAGAAGTAAGAGGATTCGGATGAAGTTCCAATAAAGCCTGCAGATACTTAGAATCAGGGATCCTTATTCCAATATTTTTATCCTTCTGATTTGAAAATGACACTCTAGGAAGATGTTTATTTGCCTTAACGATGAATGTATAAGGTCCGGGAGTGATCCTTTTCATTAAACGAAATGCTTCGTTGGAAAGTTGTTCCATATAATTGGAAGCTGTAGAAATATCCGCGCAAAGTAGAGATAGAGGCTGGTTCTTAGAAATGTTTTTTAGTTTGTATAGTTTTTCGACTCCTGCATGAGATTGGGAATCTGCGACCAAGCCGTAAACTGTATCTGTTGGAAATACATACACCCCTCCCTCGGATAATTTTTTGGAAATTTGTCCGAGGATCCTTTTCTCAGGATTTTGGGGATGTAATTCTATTATCATATACCGGAAGTAACACCTCCGTCCACGACGATAGCCTGACCGGTAACGTAAGCCGCCGCATCGGAAGCCAAGAAAACTGCAGCGCCCGCAAGATCTTCCGGTCTGCCTAATCTAGACATAGGGATCCTTGCTTTCATTTGCTCCAATACTTCGGGTCTTTCCTTGATCATTTCCGTCATGTCCGTATCTATAAATCCCGGACAAATCGCATTTACTCTATATCCGGAGCCTGCCCATTCCACCGCTAGGGCCTTGGTCATATTGATGACTGCACCTTTTGTCCCGCAATACACAGACGCAAACTTAGTGCCGACGATACCTAGGACTGAGGCGATATTGATAATGTTTCCGCCTTTTTTCTTATGTATTTTATAGTATGCCTGACTTGCACGAAACACCCCCACAAAATTGGTTTGTGTCACGTTTTGTATGTCTTCTTCCTTAAAAAATCCTGCAGGTAAATTGGTCGCAACTCCTGCATTATTTACAAGTACATCTAGTTTTCCGTGCTTTTTACTCAATGCTTCAATAATAGGATCCATTGCTCCAGGTTGGCGAATATCAGCTGCAAAAGCTTCAATCCCGGATCCTTCCAAACGTTTAATGGATTCAGCGGAAGAACCAGTCCCATATACCGTCGCACCTGCGTTTAAAAATCCTTGAGCGATCTGTCTTCCGATCCCTCTTGTAGCTCCTGTCACTAATACTGATTTACCTGTTAAATCGAATACGTTTTTCAAAATTCTCCTCCCTTTTCGTCTGTTTTAGGTTCCGAATAATACACTTTAGGTTTGTTCCCGTCTTGCAAAACACCACAAGGATGTTTGGATCTGTCTTTGTCGGATCTTCTCCCGGCGGAAATATCATATCTTTCGAATAGTTTTTTAGAATCTATTCTCATATTATTTCCGTAATCCGTGTTAGTTGCCTTGATCTTTTCTTTTTTCTTAGGCAAAGGCTCCGTAGGATCGTTAGGTTCTTTTTCCTGTTTGGATTCTTCTTCTATCTTATAATCGTTCTTTAAAACTCCGCGATCTATATAATGAGAATATCCTTCATATTCTTCATGAAACGGATCACAGTCGGAAAGATCCGGAGTTACAACTATCTTGTCACAGAATAGATCGAACCAATCACAAGTATTCTCAAACGTTTGATTCTTGAAATTTTGAAGATTGAATCCTCTGCATGATACGGATGAAAGAAAGAACAGAAGCAAGATGATCTTAGGGAATTTCATATTCTATTCTTACTTTCGGAAGGAAAACCGGAAAGACCCTTACTTTTTAACTTCGCCGCTAGGAGTAGAGTTTGCCGGGTCTTTACTATTTTTAGACTCTCCCGGTTTTTTACCGGTTCTAGATTGGTAAACGCTTATGATCGCTTGTTTTTCTTTTTGGCGATTTTTCTCTTCCGATTCACTCAATACTTCCAAGCAATCGTCCCAATATTTTACTTCTTCAGGAGTTAAATAGTCCGTTTCTAAAACTTTGTTTTTAGTAAGTTTTTCTTCGGACTCCAGCTTTCCTTCTTTTGCTTTTTCTAACAGGATCTTGGCTTTATAAAGTTGTAACAAACCTTGTTTCGCAAAATATAAATTCTGCCCTTGGTTCCCGACTTCCCTTTCTAGCTTAGCCGCCTGCCAAGTATCCCTATAGATCTGAAGATGCTTTTCCATAACAGGGATATATTGTTTGCCTGGTGCTTCCGTATTCAGTTTCAGATCCACAACCTTAGGCTGGATATCCTTCTCCAATGCGTCGGAACGATTGAATACTTCTTTTGCTTGAGCCTCTGCCAGTTGATCCAATTTCGTTTTTAAGGTTTGAAATTGGTTTCCGGCAGATTCCCATTCTCCCCTTTGAAAAGATGATTCTGCCTTTGAATAATCTGCTAGGGAAGTATCCCAGTCAGCCTTCTTACCGAAATTTAAAAGGCTGGTCCGAAGGTATCGTAAGGATATCCAAGATTTTTTACGCAATGAATATGCTCTGGATTTAAGATCCACATTTGAGTTAGTCGGTTTGGTCTCCGGACTATCGGTAGATGCGGTTTTTTTAGCTTCTTGGGAATAAGAAGAAGTGAAAGCCACTATCAAGATAAGAATTACCGAAACTAGATTGCGTATAGAGAAGAATGATCTAAGAAATAAATTCATTGGTTCGATCCGTGCGAACATTGATACTGGGAAAAGGAGTGTCTGGCAAGGCTTTTCTTTCAGAATGGATATATGCTCATTCTGAGATCCCAATCTCCCAGAAGAAAAGAGATCTTACAATCCTTAGGATTACATTTTCAAATCCTACCTCTTCCCGTCGACGAAACTAGCCTGCACAAAGAAACACCTGTTCGTTATTTAGAAAGAGTGACCATGGCTAAACTCGGGCCTAAACCAAAGGATCCGGAAGAAATGATCTTGGCTTCCGACACAATAGTAGTTTTTCAAAATAAGATCCTGCAAAAACCTGCAGACGAATCCGAAGCGTTCTCGATGATTTCCGAACTTTCAGGAAAATCGCATCAGGTCTATTCCGGCCTAGGAATAATGACCGAGGATAAAAAAATTTTCGATTACGATGTTTCAGAGGTGGAATTTCTTCCTTGGGCTAAATCCGAAATTTTAGAATATATTAAAATTTGCAAACCGTACGACAAAGCTGGATCTTACGGAATTCAAGATCGGAATTCACCTGTGAAAAATTTTAGCGGATCTTATTCGAATATCTTAGGATTTCCGATCCGTAAATTTTTCTTATACCATACTCTTTGGAGCAGGTTTCTATAATTTCTAATTTGAGAAAAAGGAAACTTAAACGTAAAGATCTAGAAATCGACCTTTAGAAACGGAAGCATCCTGAGGAGAAGAACTTCCATCCGGCCCGTAAAGTTTCAGGGACTTTCCCATATCGGAAAAATCTCTTTGTCGGATCGGTTCTATTGCAGGCACCCTGGACTGATTTAAGATCGGTTTGATATAGGTAAGATAATCTTCTTGGGCAGAAATTCTTTGAACGCCGTCGCTGATTCTCATAGCTGTTACCTATTTAATAGATCGGAAAAATCCGGGATCTACTTTAGGAAAAGAATCGGATCATCCGCTTGACTGCCTGCAGAAATCCTTCCAGGATGATTTCCGTGGCCGATACCAAAGTTTCGAATTCTTACGAAAATCTGATCGATTTTCTTCACAAGACCAAACCCAACCTGGAATCCTTGCCTCAAGTTCTATTTGTGGTCTCCCAGGATTCTTACGAATTCGGTGTAGTCAGCGATCTGTATAAAACCGCCTACAAAAAAAGTGCAGATCCTTATGAGATCGTGGTGTTTGTCGCTGAACCGGGAGATCTGGAGAATTTTCAGAACGAAGCCGGAAACCTCGATATGTTTGCGGCACAAAAATTATTCATCATCAAATCGGGAGTCACATTCTTTAAACCTTGGCTGGGAAAAACAAAATCCAAAACTTCTCCTAAATCTTTTTCAGTTCCGGAAACCGTAAAAATTCTGATCCATTATGATCATTGGGATCTTCCCAAAGAGTTGCTTTCTATATTTGGAGACAATGTTTCCCATTTTAAATCCTCTAAAATTTTCCCCGATAAAAGAAAAGAAGCCTTCTTAAGAGCCTCCAAAGAGGTAGAGGTCAAATTGGACAACGAGGCAGAAGAGGAGTTTCTACTTAAGGTAAATCCAAGCGCCGGGGCTTACTTAAAAAATTTAGAAAAACTGAAATTATATTTAGGAAAGAAAAGTTTCAACCTTGCGGATCTGAAAGAAGTGTTATTCCAAAGTTCTGAATTTAGTTCTTCCGAAATTGTGGATTATTTTTTCGAAAAGGATTACGGAAGATTCTCCAGGGAATTTTCCAAGTTCAAGATAGGGAAGGATTCACTTCTAATCTTTCTTTCTTTAGTGAAAGATCATTTGGATAAGTTAAGAATTTATAAAATTATTTTGAGACTGTATGACAAGGTCCTGAGTGAAAAAGAACAGTCCGATCTCCTTGGAATCGGAGCCTATTCTCCTGCTCGAAAAAATCATACTTTTAAGCGTCTCAGAAAAGAAAGCTCTGCATTTAACGATCTGGAAATTAAGGAACTATATGAGTTCTTACTGGAAATGAACCAAAAGATCAAAACAGGTTCCGAAAAAGAGGAAACAGTATATTATTTCTTCAGGAAGATGGAGGATTTTTTCCATCCTCGGAATCGAACAGTTCGAACTCGGTGATCTTTCTATAAATTGTTCTTTCGGAAATTCCCAAAATTCTCGCAGCCTTTTCTCTATTCCCGTTCACTAAGATCAAATTGCGTCTGATAATTTCTCTTTCATAATCTCTGAGAGGAATTCCGGTACGAACAGATAGATTATCGTTTTGTTTATAACCTGTTTCGAATAATTCAGGAGGGAGATGTTTTGTATCCAACGTCTTCACGTTATGAAGTGAGACCATCGCTTCTAACATATTTTTTAGCTGATGAAGATTGCCGGGATAATCATACTCTAATAAAAACTTTCCTAACTTTTCGGATATTTTAATATTCTTACGATTATATCTTTTACCTATCAGATCCAGAAAAAAACGAGTTAAAGGGGGGATATCTTCCTTTCTATCTCTTAACGTAGGAATTTTTACCTGAAGAGTTTGGATTTCGGTCATCAAAGACTCTTGCACTTTACCGGACTTCACTTTTTCCGGAAGATCAGGTTGATCGGAAAGCAAATATCTATTCTTCCCTTTTTCATTCCGGATCTTTTGTAAAAGTTGCACTTGAAAGCTTGGATTTAAGTTGGAAATCCCCTCTAAAAAAATCGTTACCCCCGCTTTACCGTCTAACTTAGAAAAGATCTCCGAAGTCTCTTGCTCCGATTCGGAGACTGAAAAATCGAAGACCTGATATTGTGGAAACCTGTCTTTGCAAAATGAGTGAAAAAGATACCCTAAATAACTTTTTCCTGTCCCTGATTCTCCTAAAAACAAAATCGGAAGATCCGAAGAGACCGCTTGTTTCATACGATCCAAAATTTTGCGGGTAGAAGGGGATAATGCGATAAAATTAGATTCTTCCATGACTCTGCTACGGCTGAGAAACTTCCAGGATCTCTCCCTTTACTAAACAATCGAATTTGAATTTTTCCGTATTTCTCAGATAATTTCGAGCAACGGACGGATCACATTCCAAAATTTTAGCAGTAGAGAAAGTATATCGTTCTAACGAATCCGGTATTACTTCGACCCCCTCCGATGAAAAAGAGGATGAAAGAAACGTAACCGCCCATACCCCTTTTTTTCCTTCTGAAAATCCGGATAAGTTAGGGACTCGGATCCAAAACGCCTTAGACCCGGATTTGACTAATACTTTCGGAAAATTTCCAAAATATTCGGAATTAGAGGCCTCACTTACGGAACTGGAGAATAAAGATGCAAAATTGCTGCGGACCGGCTCTGAAGTTAGGATCTTTTCCTTCTTCACTTCTTCATAAATAGTTCCTAAACTCCATGGATTTAGGAACTCTCCCAATGAATATTTGCCTGCAAACTCCACTTTTTCGAGAGAAGAATCTTCTATCTTCATTTTTGGATCGGGAGAAACACTGGTGCTATATAATTTTCCTTCTTTGAAGACCAAAGTTTTGGAATCTCTCGGAGTTACTATTCTCTGGAAATAGGCAACCTCTCTGAACTCTGCTCCTCTTTTTGCCGCTTCTTTATGTTCCCTACGTGCTTCCGGTCCGGCATAAGAAGAATATAGAATGGAAACTTTAGCTCCTATCTGGCTCAGACCCTCGATCGCAGCTCCGTACCCACCGATTGAGTTGGAAGCTTTGGCATTAGTGAGAATGCTGATCATTCTTTCCTTTTTCTTTCCCGGAGAATCCTCCGAACTTAGAATTCTTCTTAATCTAACAAGTGCATTCGTAAGATCTTGGGTATTGGATTTTCCTTCCGATTTAAAATCCTTCCACTGTTTAATGAACTCAGAGCGACTGGATTCCGGAAAAACTTTGGAGCCATTCTCGCTAAAAACAACCAAACGAAATTTTGTTTCCGGCTGCCAAGAGATCGCTTCTAATTGCGACATAAATTCTTTTCTTTCAGGTGCGTACGAATAAGAAGAATCGAGTACGATGATCTGTGATTTCGCAGCTCGTACAGGTTCTCTGGAATATTCTTTTATCTTTTTTTTAGGAACCAGAGGAAAGGAATCCTTGGTCAACTTCTCTAAAGTCTCAAACAGATCTTTTCTGCCGATGATGGAGTATTCTTCCATTTTAGAAAGATTACAATCGTATACGGAACGATCGATCCTGATCTTTTCCTCAATCGATAATTGGTCTCGAACTACATAATCCGGTTTGAGCCTGGAGCATGTTTGTTTGAATTTTTCTCTTGAGATCTGAGGAATTAGAAAATCTTTTATTTCCGGATCTGAATTCGGAGAGAGTTGTTCTTTTATCTGAAGAGAATAGATCCTGGTCGCATAGAACTGGCTTAATTTAGCCAACTCATACGGCTTTTCTCCAGTTCCTTCTAAAGACACAGGAGCTTGTCCTTCCCAATTTCCCGGAAGAAATACGACTGTCGTCGCTATTGCGTCGCTGGTCGCCAGAGTTAGCAGAACAAAAAGATAATTTCGGAAATTTTTTGACAATTGTGCGCTGCGAATTAATTTTTTTTTACCAAAAAGTTGGCTGCTTTTAATTTTAAACGTATTCATTAAAAAATGGCTTGCGGAATCCGTTTAATGGATATATTCCTCAATTCCATCTGATCAAGGAGAAAATGATGATCAAGAAAGTAATCGTTATTGCGCTGTCTGCTGCATTACTTACCTACTGTGGAGCAAATACCGCTCAGAAAGATGCTACTTCCGTTGGCGACGGAGGATGGTCTTTCGAAGGTTGGGGTGGACCGCCTGAGCAAAGAAACGACGGAAAAACTCCAAGAGATACCAATCCTAAAGACTATTATTACATGAAGTTCGCTTCTCGCGCATCTGCTAAAGCCGTTGCGAAAAAAAGTCTCGCAATGATGCAGTCTACTTGCCGCGAAGCTTCCCGCTTACAAGGTGCTTCCGACGTTGTTAAAAAAATGGTCGGTGAGACTGTTGAATCCGCATCCGGAGTTTCCGACGGTGAAGCAACTGCTTCCGTTATCGTTGGTACTTCTGCAGGTATCGTTAAAGGAGTAGGGGTTTACGAGTGTAAAGCTACTGGCCCAGGTTCCGATCCTAATGATGTTTCTAAAGACAACTGGGAAGAATGCCAGTGTGTTATTTACGCTAAATTTCCAGGTGGACGCGACGCTCTCGTAGCTAAAGCTCAAGAAATCGGTAAATAATATTAATTCGGTTCGAGTTTTTACTCTGACTGAAATGGAAAACCCCGCCTCGAAAAGGTGGGGTTTTTTATTTTCAAAGAACAAGCAAAGATAAGCGCTTATTCGGTTGGTTGTTGCTGTTCTGAGAGAGTTAAACCGAATTCAGTTGCAATAGAATTCGCTGCCCCTTGATAAATATCTCCCTTATCGAATACAGTCTTTAAAGCGGCAGTTGCAGACTTCTTCAATTCTTCCTGCTTAACCGGATCAGTAGTTTTACTTAGCTCTATTAATTTTAAACTAGCAGCTTTTAGATTTCGAATGCTATCGCCTAAAAGTGGATCTTTTGAAATGTTTGAAGAAATCGGTTGGATCCAAATATCGTGCAAGTTATTTAACTTTCCGGCTTTTACGATAGAACCGTTACAGCGTACTTTCGCAAATTCTCCGCTTGCCTCCGATTCAAAGCAGGACATTCCCTTTTCTAGTTTTCCTTTAGAAGGAGAAGTTAGAGAATTTTTTGCAAATGCTGTATCTCCATCAGCTACAACAAACAGGACCGCGTCGTAAAAGTTTTTCAGAAGTCCGAAACCTTCTTTTCCATCCACTGTTTTTAGTTTCAGATATTCTGTTACTGATTTCTTTCCTTTAGAGTCTGTGGATTCATAAGGAACGATCTCTAGCCCGTTGACCTCTTCGAATTCATATATTAAAGTTACTTGTTCCGATTTTTCTCTGGTTCCCGGCTTTTTATAAACGTATTGATCACTGCCGGAATATTTTGTTCCAATGATCTGTTCGACCGGAGCATCTTCTTTCTTTTTATCGCATGCGAGTAATACAAATATGGTGAATATGAGTGCAATGGCTCTCATCAAATTCCTCCTGAGAAGAATTTATCAGCGTATTTTAAAAAATCTTTGTCAATCCCAATCCTTAGGGATTAAGAAGCTAAGCTCAGACTATTCTGAGCTTCGTGCAGAATTTGGATCAATTTTTCGGGGTCTTCCGTTTTGAGAAGTTCTAGTCTCACAGATTCTACTTCTTTTCTGGATTGTACATAACGCACCAGATGTTTTCGGAGAAGAATTAAACCATACTTATCTCCGAAGGTTTCTCTCATCAATTGCAAATGACTGAATGTAGTAGATAGGATCTCTTCGAAACTCAGATCCTCTTTTTTGATATTTGAGAATATCCAAGGATTTCCAATGGAGTTCCTACCGACCAAAACTCCATCGACTTTGGATTCTTCCTTCCTGCGAAGCGCTTCTTCGTAACTGCTTACGTCTCCGTTTCCGAAGATAGGGACCTTTCTTTCGGATTTAATGTCGGAGATCGCATCCCAATCCGCTTTTCCTGAATAACCCATCTCACGGGTTCTCCCATGAACGGAGATCGCCATCACTCCGGATTCTTCTAAGATCCGGGATACTTCCATATAATTTCTGGAAGTATCATCCCAGCCTAAACGGATCTTTGCAGTGACTGGAATATCCAGTGCCTTTCTCATTTCTTCTATTATTCTTCCTGCATATACAGGCTTGAGAAGAAGACCGACTCCGGAGCCCCTCATGGAAACATTTCGAGCTGGACAGCCCATGTTTAAGTCTATAATGTCCGGATTTAATTCGCGAATTCTTTTTGCTGCTTCGACTATGATCTCGAGTTTATTACCGAAGATCTGGAAAGTGATCGGTCTTTCCTCTTCACGAAAACGTAATAGAGATAATGCTTTTTTAGATCCGACAGCAAGGCTGTCAGTTGAAACGAATTCAGTATAGGAGAAGGCGGATCCGTATCTCCGGGCTATGGTTCTGGTCGGGCTATCACTGATCCCGGCCATCGGCGACATGGCCAACCAACCGGGAATTTCGACAGAGCCGATACGGATCATTTTTCCTTATTTTCTCGAATTACAGTACAATCTTGGACCTTATCGTTGTCCTTGATGTCAACGACTCTGACTCCTACTGCAGTTCTTCCCATTTTGGAGATTTGGTTCGCTTCGGTTCTGATGACCATTCCTTGTTGGGTTACTAAGATGATCTCGTCTTCTTCTCCCACTGAACTTACAGCAACAGCCGCACCGTTTTTCTCTCCCACTTTCAAGAAGGCCATTCCTTTGCCTCCTCTTCCTTTGGTCCCGAACTCTTCGAAGCCAAGACGTTTTCCGTAACCATTCTCAGAGATCAGGAATATATCGTCTCCTTCTACCACCTTGGAAAGCCCAACAATCGCGTCTTCTTTAGAAAGTCTCATTCCGGTCACACCTTGGGCTGTTCTTCCTTGGGCGCGGATTGTATCCATTTCGATACGAAGCGCGAGTCCGTTTGCGGAGAAGATCATGACGTTGTCTCCCTTCTCGACGGAAATTACTTGGATGAGTTGGTCTCCATCTCTAAGGCCAATCGCAATTATACCGGATTTTTTGACATTGCCAAACTCGGATAATTCTACTCGTTTAATAAATCCATTTTTAGTTACGAGCAGTAGATCTTTTCCTTTATCTTCTTCTCTAAATGTGAATATTGCGGAGACAGTTTCGTTCTCGCCAAGACCTATGATTGCTTTTAATGATTTTCCTCTGGCCTCCTTGGAAGCTTGAGGAAGTTCATAAGCTTTCATCATATAAACTTTTCCGATATTAGAGAAGAACATCACATTGTCGTGAGTCATCGCGGTTTTCATGATCTTGACCACGTCTTCTCTCTTTTGAGAAAGTCCTTGGATTCCTTTTCCACCGCGTCTTTGTCTTTTGAAAGTATCCAGAGGAAGTCTTTTTACGAATTGATCATAAGTAATTTGTAATACGACTTCTTCGTCCGCAATGAGATCTTCCGCGTTGAAAGAGGAAGATTCTACACTTTCTAAGCTGATATCCGTTTTTCTTTTGTTCCCGAATTTTTCGGAAACTTCTAACAACTCAGTACAAACTATGTCGGACACCCTTTCAGGTTTTGCTAGAATATCCTTCAGATCCATAATAAGAGCACGAACTTCTTCCAACTCATCGATTACCTTTTGGACTTCCAAAGAAGTAAGTCTTTGGAGTCTCATTTCAAGGATCGCATCAGCTTGGACATCGGAAAGAATGAAGCGAGCCATCAACTGTTCTTTCGCTTCGGCCGCATTTTTAGAAGCACGGATCACTTTGATCACTTCCTCAATATTCTCGAGAGCGATCTTTAACCCTTCTAATATATGAGCTCGTTTTTCGGCCTTATCCAGATCGAATTGGGTTCTACGAACAATTACTTCTTTTCTGTGGATGGAATAAGCAACTAAGATCTCTTTGATATTAAAGATCTTAGGCTTATTATCTAAGATCGCAAGCATCGTGATCCCATAACTTACTTGTAGTTGAGTAAGTTTTAGAAGTTGGTTCAGGATCACCTGAGCATTTGCATCTTTTTTAATATGGATCTCTACACGGATCCCTTTTCTGTCGGAAAGATCTAAGATCTCGGAAATTCCTTCGATCTGTTTTTCGTTAACAAGTTCTCCTATTCTTTCTAGGAGAGTTCTCTTGTTCACTTGGTAAGGGATCTCTGTGACTACGATAACTTCTCGGCCTTTTTTGTTCTCTTCGATCTCCACTTTGGATCGGATACGAATGGAACCGCGGCCTGTATGATATGCTGAGAGTAAACCTTCTCCTCCTATGATGATACCACCTGTAGGAAAATCCGGACCAGGAATAATCTTTAATAGTTCAGGAATCGTAATCTCCGGATTTCGGATAACGGCAACAACTGCCTCAACACATTCACTTAAGTTGTGAGGCGGAATATTGGTCGCCATTCCTACGGCAATTCCGGAAGAACCGTTTACTAATAAGTTTGGAAAATTTGCAGGAAGTACATCTGGCTGGTGTTTGGTATCATCGAAGTTGGGAGAAAAGTTTACAGTTTCCTTCTCTATATCTCTTAAAAGTTCTTCTGCAACTTTTGCAAGTCTCGCTTCTGTATATCGATATGCAGCAGGGTTGTCTCCGTCTATGGAGCCGTAATTTCCCTGCCCGTCAATAAGAGGAACTCTAAGAGAAAACTCTTGGACCATACGAACTAATGCATCGTATACGGAGCTGTCCCCGTGTGGGTGATAATTACCTAATACTTCTCCAACAATCTTTGCGCATTTGACATAAGGGCGATCGCTTCTCCAGGCCCTTTCATTCATTGCATGTAGAATACGTCTGTGAACCGGTTTTAAGCCGTCTCTGACGTCAGGCAAAGCTCTTCCTACAATTACGCTCATCGCATAACCCAGGTAGGCTTCCTTCATTTGGTCTTCGATTTCGACAGGAATTACCCTGACGCCATTCTTCAATGCATCGCCAATATCAGGACGGGAAGAAAGACTGAATCCTAAAGTTTTTGTTTCGTTCTCTAGCTCTTCGCTCATTTGTATTTAGAATTTCCTATTACCAATATATTAAAGATCAAGGTTCGCAACTTTTGCAGCGTTGACCTCAATAAAGCGACGTCTCGGATTTACTTCGTCGCCCATAAGTATATTAAATGTGTCTTCTGCTTCCACATAATCATCGAGTTTTACTTTTAGAACGACTCGTTTTTCAGGATCCATTGTCGTTTCCCAAAGTTGTTCAGGATTCATCTCACCCAAACCTTTATATCGTTGAATGACTGCTTTTTCCGTTCCAAGAGATTTTAGATATTCATCCTTTTCTTTATCGGAAAATAGATATGTGGATGTTTTACCGTGTTTAATCAAATACAAAGGAGGTTGTGCAACATATAGAAACCCTTTTTCAATGATTGGCTTCATATAACGAAAGAAGAATGTAAGAAGCAATGTGCGAATATGAGAACCGTCTATATCTGCATCTGTCATAATAAAGATCTTATGATAGCGAGCTTTATCTACATTAAATTCATCTTCGCCAATTCCAGTGCCTAATGCGGAAACCAAAGTTCGAATTTCTTCATTACCAAGAATTTTATCTAAGCGGGCTTTTTCTACGTTTAGGATTTTTCCCTTTAAAGGAAGAATCGCCTGATAATGTCTGTCTCGTCCTTGTTTAGCGGAACCGCCTGCGGAATCACCCTCTACAATATAAAGTTCGGAAGCAGCCGGATCTTTTTCGGAACAATCCGCCAACTTTCCAGGAAGACCACCACCTTCTAATACTGACTTACGACGAGTTAAATCACGAGCTTTACGAGCAGCTTCTCTGGCCTTAGCAGATAATATACATTTTTCTAATATCTTTTTAGTAATCGCCGGATTCTCTTCGAAGAAAAGAGAGAGCCCTTCTCCTGTTAGAGTCTGCATGATCCCTTTGATCTCAGCGTTTACTAATTTTTCTTTTGTCTGAGAGTTGAACTGAGGTTGTGGAATTTTTACTGAAATTACGGCAGTGATCCCTTCTTTTAGGTCCTCTCCCGATAACGCAGTGGGTTGTTTTTTTACGAGCTGTTGATCTTTCTTTAAAAAATCATTAAGAGTTCTGGTTAAAGCAGCACGAAAGCCCTCTAAGTGAGTTCCACCCAAGTTATTATTTATATTATTAGTGAAACAAAAAATATTTTCAGAATATGTATCGGAGTATTGTATCGCAATCTCTGCGACTACATCATCTTTGTTTCTCTCGAAGTGAATCGTCTTGTGAAGTGGATGTTTGTTCTCATTCAGATATTCTACGAAGGAAACAATACCACCATCGAATAAGAACTCATGCTTTTCAGAATCGGGCTTTCTCTTATCCTGAACGATCAGTTTTAGGCCCTTATTCAAAAATGCGAGTTCTCGGAAGCGAGAAGTTAATACATCAAAATGGAATTCAGTTGTAGTGAAGATGGTTGCATCCGGTTTAAACCGAACAACTGTACCTCTTTCGGTAGTATCTCCAATAACATTCACAGGACCAAGAGGAATACCTCTGGAATACTTTTGCTGATGGATCTTTCCATTTTGGTAAACTTCTACTTCCAATGATTCGGAAAGTGCATTAACTACAGATACACCAACGCCATGGAGTCCACCGGAAACTTTATAAGCATCGTTCTCGAACTTTCCACCGGCGTGTAGAATGGTCATAACGACTTCGATCGTGGAGATATTTTTTTCAGGATGAATGGCTACTGGAATTCCACGCCCATTATCCTTCACTTCTATAATATTATCAGGAAGAATGGAGATAGTAATGTCGGTACAGTGACCGGCCATTGCCTCGTCTACAGAGTTATCTACAACCTCATAGACCATCTTATGAAGACCGGTCTCATCTTGGGTCCCGATATACATTCCGGGGCGCTTGCGTACGGCCTCTAATCCTTCTAGGATTTTGATCTGACCTGCGCTATAACTGCTTTCTGGTTGGCTCATCCAGTCCTCCGGGATCTATGAATAGTTTTCCTAAATTAGCTAAGGAGGCAAGGAAATTCGGAGGTATTTCCGTAAAGAATCTCCTTCTCAGAGGTATTCAATCAGCTCTAAAAGTCTTTTTTTTGCGATTGGATCGGTTTCTTTTTCGGCTAAAGAAACTAGGTTTTGTTTGCCCTCCAATCCGGTTTTATCCGCGGTATATGAGGGGGATTTTTGCTTTTTGGAAGTGAGATTGCCGATCCTAATTTCAATTTTTTTTACTACATCTCTTCCCAAATAACGAGCAGAATAACTTAAGATCCTCTTTCTCATAAAAAGGATCTCTTGTTTGTATGCAGAATGAACTGTTAAGATCACCAATGTATCATCTTTTAAAGCAAATGGTTCCGAATGACTTGCATATACCGGACCTATTATGTCGACCCAACGTTTTGCTAAAGTTTGGACTGCTATTTTCTCCGCTAAACTTTCTTCCGTTAAGCCTAAGTTTTGAAGAATATTTTTGAACTCTTGAGGTTCGATTTTTTGTATTTTAGATTCTTCTTTCATTGGTAAGGAGTTACTAGACCATTCTTGACTACAAAGATCTGTTTTTCATCTTCTAATCTTCCCACATAGTCTGAGATACCTTCTAAGTCGGTAGTAGTAAAGAAGGCTTGTCCAGAATTTAAGACCAGATCCACGAAATATTCCCTTCTTTTCACATCTAATTCACGAATTACATCATCGATCAAAAGAATGGGGGTTCTTCCCAATTTCCTACGATAATACTCGAATGCGGCCGCTTTTAGGGAAATTACGGTACTTCTTTTTTGGCCCTGAGAAGCAAAATCCATGATGTCACGATTATCTTCTCCGATATATAGATCATCGCGGTGTACTCCCACGGAAGTATAACCTAATTTTCTATCTCTGTTGATATTCCTTTGTAAGGTTTCTTTAAAGTTTTCCAGATCGAAAAAGCTAGGTTTGTATTCCAGAGTTAAATTGTCTCTTCCGCCGCTGAGCTTTTTTAGATTTTCTCTATAGATGGGATCGAACTCTAAAATGAATTCTTTTCTTTTTTCAAAAATACTGATCCCTTTTTCGATCAATCTCTGATTCCAAATTTCATAGAGACCAGGATCGGAGGAGCCACTTTTTAAAAGTGCATTTCTTTGTTTTAAGATACGATTGTATTCAATCAGATCATTTAAGTAAGAAGGATCTAAAGAGGAAAGTAAACTGTCCAAAAATCTTCTTCTTTCGGACGGCCCACCTTCCACAATAATCAAATCCAATGGTGTCATTAAAACACTTAAGAATTTTCCTACTAAGTCGGATCTTTTTTTAACTTCTTCTTGATTAAATTTTAATTTGCGACGACTGACTGGTTTTTTAGAAAAACCTAATTCATAAATTTCTCTTTTATGGTCTCTATCAACTTCGCCTTTGATATAATATCCGTCGGAATTCCAACGGATCAAATTCCCTTCTTCCGATTCCCTAAAACTTTTTAACCAAGAGATCATGGAGATCGCTTCTAGTAAGTTTGTTTTTCCTTCTCCATTCTCACCCACAAAGAAAATAAGCCTGGAATTGAACTCCAGGCTTATCTGTTCGTGATTTCTGAAATTGAGAAGCCTTAGGCTTCGTAAAAACACGGATCTTCTCTTTTAAATTTTCATCGGCATGATTACCGATATAAAATCAGGATCAGAAGGATCCTTAAAGACAACAGGGGAACTCGAGTCGCTGAATTCTATCCTGAACTCATTGTCGTCGATGGACTTGAATACGTCGGATAGATATTCACCTTTGAATGCTACAGTAACTTCGTCTCCTGAATATTCGATAGGCATATTGATACTAACCTCGTTCACTCCTTGAGTTTGAGCGTAGAAGTTAATATTATTTTTTGTGAATGTTAAACGGATCTGACGAGTTGGTTCTTCTGCAGCAATAAGAGCTTGTCTAAGATAGATCTGAAATCCTTCTTTAGGGATCACCGCGCTAAATTTAGAAGACTTAGGAATTACTTGTTCGTAATTAGGGAAATTACCTTCGATCAATTTACAAAGTAATTCAATCTGATTTGCATTCACGTAGATCTGATTGTCTATGATGCCGATCTTTCCAGTTTCTGCAGTAGCGATCATTTTAGAAATTTCTCTGATCGCCTTAGAAGGAATGATCACTGAATCTTTGAATTTCAAAGTAGTTGAAAGAGGCCTTTCGATCTTACATAATCTTCTTCCATCAGTCACTGCGAATACAAGTTTATCTCCCTTTGGAACCATGAATAGTCCGTTGAAGATATATCTTTGATCCTCGTGAGCGATCGCATAAGAAGTTTTACGGATCATCTCTGCGAACATAGCTGTCGGAAAATCGGAAATATTAGAAGGGTCTACTTTAGGAATAGTTTTGATCTCTTCTGCGTCCATTCCATTTAGCTTATTTTTATAATCATTCTTTTTTGTAGCGTCGGTGATATAAGTAATACTGGAATCTGCATCGCCGTCTTCCGTTGAAAGTAACGCCTCTTCAAAATGAATGGTCTTAAAAATACTGGATAATTGTTTTGCAGGTAATGAAATGTCTCCCGACTTCTCTACTTGAGCATTTAATGATGTTTTAATAGAGATTTCTAAGTCAGTCGCAGAAATAGAGACGGAAGAAGTTTCAGCTTCTAATTTTAAGTTGGAGAGAACAGAACGTATTTCTCTAGCAGAGATAACTCCCTCTACAGCGTGAATTGCTTTTAGGAATTCTGATGTGTTCACTTTGATCTTCAATTTGCATTCTCCATTTATATAGGTGATCTATATATAGATTCTTATATATGTACTGTTGTAGTACTTGTACCTGTGCATATGTAGATAAGAGTCATAACTCTTTAGATAAAGGAAATATGTCGCATATATATTGAAAAGTACAATTTCCAACACCCGGAAAAAACTCCTGTGTATCCGTTATAATAACCTTCAAAACCGAAGTCTATAAGGGACAATAATTTTGTGTTATGTCTTATTTACTAGTTATAGTCAAAATATTAACTAGCTATTTACAAGTTATCTATAGGTCTATGTCGCTTTTAGATGAGGATTGAAACTAAGTTTTTTATTGGAATCGGAATCGATTTAAAACTTCTTCCACTTTAATGGAAAATTCTTTATCATCTTTTATTTTATTTTCTATGTTGCGGACTGCGTGGATTACAGTGGTATGTTCCGCAGAAAACATTCTTCCTACCTGACTTTTATTCAGTCGGAAACCTTTGTGTAATACATACATACAGAGATGTCGAGGGATCACATACTCAGGTTTTCTGCTCTTTCCCATCACTTCGTTCGGATCCAGGTTATAAAGAGAAGAAATATGTTCTATGACCTTGTCTTGGCTGAGTTGGAAATTCTTTTTACGGAAGATACGATTCTTTAGTATCTCTTCTATCATTGTTGTGGTGAAGAACAGATGTGAGAATGCTCTTTTATGAAGAGCCAAATCATTCAAAGCACCTAGAAGCGCACGAGTATCGTCTTCGATCAGATCTGCAATGAATTGAATATGCTCTTGAGAAAGACCCAAATTTAAAATTTGGCAGTTTTTTTCTAAAATCCCAATGCGAATGTCTTTGTCTGGAGGTTGGATATCCGCCTGAACACCTGTTACAAATCTAGATTTTAATCTTTCATGTAGAGGAAGTTCAGAGCTAGGGCGATCGGATGCGATCACTATCTGTCTTTTCCTTTCGAATAGAAAGTTGAAAATAGAGAAGAACTCTTCTTGGGTTTTCTCCGCTCCTGTGTTCAGAAGTTGAATATCGTCGATCAATAAACAATTATAAGATTGGTATTTAATCTTAAAAGATTCGATAGAATCTCTTGACTGCAGGGCGAACAAAAACTCGCTCATAAATGATTTTATATCTATGTAATGTACAGTTTTCCAAGGTTCTTTTTTAAGGATTTCGGAACCTATAGAATGTAGAAGATGGGTTTTACCGACTCCCACTTTTCCAAATAAGTAAAGAGGATTGATCTCTGCAGGATTTTTTACACACTCCATCGCAGCGCTGAAAGCGAGACGATTTGTGTTTCCTACGATAAAATTATCAAAAGAATAATCCGGATTAAAGGAATAAGATTTATCTTTAAATTTTTCCTGAAGAACTTCGCTTAAATTAGAGGCACTTTCTAAAATGATCTCGACCGGGACTCTATTTCCGCTGGCTCTGAAGATTGCTTCTTCTATATGGTTTTGATATTTTTTCTCAACATGAGTCTTTATATTAGAAGATGGGGCTATTAAAATGCAACGATCGTCTGTTAAACTCTCTAATTGTAAGGTATATATGAACTTATCAAAGTAAGTGGGAGGAATTTCCTTGGAAACTTCCTCTAATACACGCTTCCAACTAGGGTCCAAAAAAATCTCCAAAGAAAAAAATCCAAAACGCACCGAAGACTTTATGAATACGAAACTCGCATTTGTCTCGGAAAAGAAAAAACTGAATTAGGAAACGGTCCGAAGGACCATCCGACGAGATTACACTATTTTTCTTCTGTCAGTCGCATACAAATGAAAATTCGGAAATCGAAAAAGAAACCTTAGGAAAAACACAGTGGATTAGTGATAAATAAATCATTATGTCGCTTAGTATTATTACGGATATTTCCTTATATTTAACCGTTGTTATGCGAAGTGGTAGGTGTAGAATTAAAGAAAGTATAAATGAATTTTTATTTTTGTTCTAGAAGAGATAGTTCGTGAATAAGCAATGATAACGCGATGTTCTCTTGTCCATGAACTCTTTCGTGTAATTTTTCCTTAAAACGAAAGATCGCTTCCATCTTAGGTAAATTAGAATCGAAATCCGATTTGGAAAATTCCTGCAATAATAGTAATCCGATCAGATCCAAGAAGTCCTTGAATGAAAAATCTTCTTTCCAATCAGAATGTTCTTCTTTGTATTCGAGTATCCATTCTTCTAATCTAAGATAATCTAATGGTTGTCTTAGATTTCCGTTGATCCTTTGAGAAATTTGTTCTAATACTTCCGATGGACAATCGAAGGATACCATACTTCCTCCTTTTGCAGGAAAGTAAGGGATCGAATTTTTATTATGTAGTTCCTTGATCACTTGTTGGGGAAGATATCCGAAAGGAATACAAACAGCTCTACTTACGATAGTTTCTTTCAGTTGTTCCAAATCGTTTACTATGAAAATAAAACGTGTGAAGAAGGGGGCTTCTTCTAGCGATTTTAAAAGTGCGGTTTCAGCTTCGTTACCGATGAGGGAAGCATCTGGTATGATAATGAATCTTGTCTTGGAAAGGTGAGGTCTATAATAAAGTCTAGTCCGGATCAACCAACGAATAGTGAACTCTTCCGGGTTATCTTCTTTACCTATCGCGATTTGTTTATTTTTCTCTAATGGAAACCAAACGATATCCGGATGCGAATGGTGCATAAACGCTCTACAAGAAACGCAGTGCCCACAAGAAGTTCCTTCTAAACAGAGAACATGTCTGATAAATCTTTCGACTGCGGATTCTTTTCCGGTTCCTTCCGGCCCATGAAATATCAATAAGGGAGGAAGAAGGTCAGGTTGAGATGTGTATTTTTTTAGGAATACGAGCGCCCTTTCTTGGCCTTTGATTTCCTCAATACCGAATGCGGAAGACATGTTCTTTTTATTAAAGATTAATAAACAGGAGTCAACCAGTGTTTGTAGTTTTGGTTTTTACCGACTACTAGATCGAAGAATGTTGACTGCAATTTTTTAGTGATCGGTCCCATTTCTCCAGTACCGATCTTTCTCTTATCCACTTCGCTGACCCAAGCGATCTGCACTCCTGTCCCTGAGAAGAAGATCTCATCTGCGATGTAAAGTTCACTTCTTGTGATCTCTCTCTCGATAACTTCGTAACCAGAGTCTTTAGCAAGTTGAAGAACGGAACGTCTTGTAATTCCTTCTAGTAAAGAAGAAGAGATGGATGGTGTGATGATCTTTCCATCTCTCACTAAGAATATATTCTCCGCTGAACCTTCACTTACGAAACCTCTTCCATCTAAGAAGATCGCTTCGTCATATCCGTTCTGAACTGCTTCCGATTTTGCAAGAGCAGAGTTTACATATCCTCCGGATACTTTGGAGAGAGTAGGGATCACAGTATCGTCGAACCTTCTCCAACTAGAAACCATAGTAGTCAGTCCACGCTTGGTATCTAAGTAGTCGTCCAACTCTAAAACATAAATTGCAAGTTCAGTAGGAACATCGTGGAACCTAGGAGAAAGTTGCAGAGCAGAGGTATAGATGAAAGGTCTAAGATATACGTTCCTTCTGTATCCGGATTGTTTAAGTAGATCTAAGGTTATGTCACGGAGTTCTTCCGGAGTTTTTGTGAATTGCAATTGCATGATCTTAGTGGAATTCACCAAACGTTTATAATGATCTAAGATTCTAAAAACATATAAGTTATCAGAGCTAGGATCATAATATCCTCGGATACCTCCAAAGACTGTGGTTCCGTATTGTAACGCGTGAGTTTTGATGTTTATATTTGCTTCGGACTCCGGGACTATTTTTCCTTCGAAGTAAGAGAGTTTCTTGATGGATTCGGGCATGTACAGGGAACCTGAAAGTGATACTATTGATTACATGATTCTAAGCATGGGCTCTACTGTCGACTAATGATCGATGTTATGAAGTGCTTATGCAGGAGTGCTAGGTCTAAATGAATTCTTCTTTTTTTCCCAATCGTTTTGATTGTGTGGTGGTCGGTGCGGGTCACGCAGGCTCCGAGGCTGCCTATGTCTCATCTATCGGAGGCGCTAGAACTTTACTCATCACAATGAACTTAGATACGATCGGACAGATGTCTTGTAACCCGGCTATCGGTGGGATTGCAAAAGGACATATGGTTCGAGAAGTAGATGCACTCGGTGGTTTAATGGGAAAGGTCATCGATGCTACCGGTATCCAGTTCAAAATGTTAAATACATCTAAAGGCCCTAGCGTTTGGGCTCCAAGAGCTCAAGCGGAGAAGAAAGAATACCAACTCAAAGTAAAACATACACTTGAATCTATTCAGAACTTATCCATCAGGCAAGATACTGTAGAAGATCTTTTGATAGAAGGAGATCGTATTGTTGGAGTTCGGACAGGAAGAGGTTTCGAAATTTTCACCAATCATTTGATCTTAACTACAGGAACATTCTTATCTTCTATTGTTCATATTGGAACTTACCAAAAAGAGAACGGAAGATTCGGAGAACCTACAGTCAAAGGTCTTTCTCATTCACTTGCTAAGTATGATTTGAAATTGGGAAGATTGAAAACAGGAACTCCGCCGCGGATCCATAAAAATTCAGTAAATCTTTCCGTGATGAGCTTGCAAGAAGGTGATCCGGATCCTTCTCCTTTTTCTTTTTCTACAACTAAGATCACTCGTAGACAGATCCCTTGTTATATCACTTACACGAATGAAAAAACTCATCAGCTCATCAATGAGAACATTCATCTTTCTCCTATGTATTCCGGTCAGATCAAATCGACTGGTCCTAGATATTGCCCTTCTATCGAAGATAAGATTGTTCGTTTTGCTGATAGAGAAAGGCATCAGATCTTTTTAGAACCAGAAGGTTACGATACACAAGAGATCTATTTGAATGGAGTCTCGACTAGTCTTCCGGAAGAAGTGCAATGGAAGCTTGTACGTTCCATTGCTGGACTAGAAGAAGCTGAGATCTTAAGACCTGGATATGCGATCGAGTATGACTATGTTGATCCAACGGAATTAAAACCGACTTTGGAAACTAAAAAGATCAAAGGTCTTTATCATGCGGGACAGATCAACGGCACTACCGGTTATGAAGAAGCTGCTGCCCAAGGTTTAGTTGCCGCTTACAGTGTGCTTTCTTCCTTGAGAGGGGAGGAGCCGATACTGTTTTCCAGAGGAGAGTCTTATATCGGAGTTCTTGTAGATGATCTAGTTCATAAAGGTGTAGAAGATCCGTATAGAATGTTCACGTCTCGTGCGGAACATAGACTTCTTTTGAGACAAGACAATGCGGACCAAAGACTCATGAAGTACGGATATAAGATGGGTCTTGTATCGGAAGAAACCTTTAGCGAGATGAATAGTAGATACAAGAAGATATCTGAAGTTAAGGAAAAGATACAATCAACTCCGCTTAAGCCTCTACCTGAGTTCGAAGCTCTACTAGAAAGGAAAGGCATCCAAAGTTTGAAGTATGGTGCGAAGTTGGATTCCTTTTTGAAAAGACCTGAGATTGCTTTCGAAGATGTTAAGTTTCTAGTGCCTGAGTCGGAGGAACTGAGTGCACAAGATAGAAAGGTCATCGAGATGGAGATCAAGTATGAGGGTTATATTAAAAGAGAACAAGATACTATCGATTGGAAGAATAAATATCTAACAACTCCAATACCTGAGACGATCGATTACTCTTTGGTGCCCGGTATTAAAAAAGAAGCCATCCAGAAACTGACAAAACATCGTCCTTTAAATTTAGAAAAGGCTGCTCAGATATCTGGTGTGGATCCAAGCGATATCGATATGCTTCTTTTTTATATTAAAGGAAGAAAGCCTAGCCCAGTTTAAACTTTCTGAACTATAGCCGATGAAATGAAAGACCCCGAGTTGCCTCGGGGTTTTTTATTGTAGTGAATCACTTGGTGCTGAATGTAGATCGACCCGTCCCAAATAAGGAAGTTTATTGTGGTCCGAGTGTTGGAATTCCAACGTTTCACATGAAACGTTTTTTAGAAAAACACTATCAGAGCTTATAAACTCTAATTCACTTCTTCCTAATTCTCATGAATTCAGATCGAGTAAAAGGGTACCCAAGGGTATTCAAACCATGTTGAAGTGTTTACCAAAGCTGGCGCGGATCTATATTCTTCTGATCAAATTATATGGGTAGATGATTCACTACCAAGTGTGACAAAACTTTCGGATTATAATAGCCAATTCGATTTTACATTCACTTTGATGAGTATGTTGGAGTTTCAACAGGCGAATATAAAAAAGGGAGGGTAATCTTCCCTCCCTTCGCTCTGTTTCACGTGAAACGCGAGTGATTATTTTCCGTAAACAAGCTCGTGAGTTTTCTCCACGGCCCATTTATCTCCCTGCTTGATCAAGTAAGTGAATTGTTGCAAACGATTGTCTTTATCCCAGATGAGTCGGTTCATTCTTTCGATCGTTCCTTGGACATTCATACGGCTCAGAAGTTTTCCGTTCGAATCAAAAGTCAGAACAGTTGACGCTGCTTGTTGCTTATCTTCGTTATATATATTCTGTTGAAATAGTCCCGGCTTGTTCGGGTCCTTAATGATCGCAAATCTTTCGGTGATCTTAGCATCAGCCCATTCAGTTTGAGCTTCTTTTACTAAACCATTTTCACCCCAAGAGATGATTGTGCAGGTAAGTATATTCTTCCCGTCTTTATCAATTAGTTCAATTGAAGAAAGGACTCCGGCTTTATTGTATCCGAAGTTTTTAGATTCAAGATTCACTCCGTCTTTATTATAGAGTTCTTCTTTTAAAATTTTACCTTCTTTATATACAAACTTGGTGTAGCCGTCTGGTTTTCCATCTTGTCCGATGTAGTTTTCTTTAATTAATTTTCCGGAAGGATCATATTCATACTTCGCAGTATAGATCAGATTACCTTTTGAATCTTTTACTAATTCTTGGCTAGGACCGCCCTTTTCGAAACCTAAAACGATCCTATCAGTATGTGACCACTTTCCAGGAGTGAAGGAATGGATCGGGCTGATGCAGAAGATAAAAACGAAGGAGAAGAATACTCTTTTTAACATGGAGATTACCTCCCTCTAGACATCGACTATTTGTGTAAAATGTTAAGAGTCTTTTTAGGAAATTTGAATGGGTTTCTTCCATAATGATACCGGATCAAGATCAGATATTTGGGTCTTTTCCTTTTGTAGTACCTGTAAGACTCTTGGAATCTCATTTTATTTCAGTAGGAAGTCCTACATGAAATTATAACATTCGGCTCTCGAAATCAAAGGAAAACTCCTTGCCGAAGCTGACTGACTGAATAATTTTTTACGGGCTTCTACATCTAAAACATTAGAAGCTAATAAAGAAAGATTAGTGGAGAGGAAATATGTCCCTCAAAAAAATCGGGATCACGATCCTTGCTCTTATTGCGATCTTCCTAATTTATACGATCGCATTCACTGAAAAAGGGATCAAACCCATTCAACCGGAAGCAAACATTCCGAACTTAGACTACTCTGCTTTAAGTGAAGAGGCCGCAAAAGATCTACAAGCTTATATCAGGATAGCAACTATCAGAGGTAGAGAGAAAGAAGGAGCACTCTTTTTAAAATCTATTTTAGACAAAAGAGGAATCCCTTCTCGCATCATTGAATATCCCGGTAAGCAGGACAGAGCATCTCTTCTTGCTGAGTTAAAAGGTAAGGATACAACTAAAGAAGGTTTAATACTCACAAATCATATCGATGTTGTAGAAGCGGATGCAAAAGACTGGGATGTTCCTCCATTCTCCGGAATAAGAAAAGGAGATAGAATTCACGGAAGGGGTGCAGTGGATGTTAAGGGTCTTGGTATCATGCAGCTATATGCATTCTTACTTATCCATGAGAAGAAGATCCCGCTCGAAAGAAACTTAATGTTCCTTGCGATTGCAGATGAAGAAAGTCGCTCGGAACATGGAGCTAGATTCCTAGTAGATAAACATAAAGAAATATTCAATGGTTACGAATATGTTTGGAACGAAGGTGGGACTGGGTCCAAAGACATCGCTATCAAAGGATCTAAAGTATTCAATATTCAACTCGCGGAAAAAGGCGCGGTATGGTTGGACTTAAAAGCTAAATCTATTCCGGGACATGGAAGTACTCCGCCGGTGAGTTATGCGGCAAAGTCCATGGTGGATTTTTTACAAGAAGTGCAGAACATCGGAAACAAAACTATGATCAAGGACGAGACTGCTGCATTCTTTTATTCATTGGGTGGCATCAGTAATTTTCCGGACTCGTTTGTTTTAAAGAGATCTAGAAATCCTGTACTATTTTTGATCTTAAAAGGTGTGATCAACTCTAATAGACACTTAAGAGCGATGACTAGAAACACAGTGAGCTTAACAGGTATAGATAGTCATCCGATTGGAATGAATGTGATCACTTCCGAAACGACCGGCTCATTAGACATTCGAATTCTTCCGGGACAAGATGAGAAAAAGATCTTTGAAGAAGTAAAAGCTCTCGGAGAAAAATACGGAGTAGAAGTTACTGCTCGTCACTTGGAATCGGGAAGTATTTCTCCGATGGATGGATTACTATTCAGAGTCCTTGCAGGAACTGTTACTTCAGTTGAACCGGGATCCATTGCCACACCGTTCTTATCGCCTGGAACTACCGACAGTTCCTATCTCAGACAGATTGGATTAAAATGTTACGGACTTATCCCTGCATTACTTTCCTCGGAAGAGATAGATGGTATTCATGGTAAGAACGAGAGTATGAGTGTTCCTCAGCTCAAGATGGGTATTGAAATTTTATTCAAGTCCATCATCGAATACAATCACCAAGTCGCAAAGTAGAATGACAGAAACAGAGACAAGCCATCCGGACTTCAATCATGATCCGGATGGGATCCGAGCCGCGATAAAATATAGATTTCCAAAAGACACTGACCAGATCCTTCCCCTATTCGATTGGGAACTTGTCTCTCTATTCTTATCTTTCCTAAAAGAAAAGAACCAAGCAGGCGGATTTTTCTCCAAAAGAGATACAAACGAGATCTTAGATCGCCACGTTCTTGAGTCGATCTTTCATATTTATAAGATCCGTAGCGTACTAGGATCGTTTAACAAGATGAAGGTGGGAGATGCAGGCACAGGTCCGGGCATACCTGGATTCTTCTTTCGTTGTCTAGTAGAAAAGGAAAGACCTAAGTTAGTTCTATTAGATTCACAAAGAAGAAAACTTTCTCACACGGAAACGTTTGTGAAAGAAAACAAGATTCATGGTGTTGAATTCCTTTTTGCAAGAGCGGAGGATTGGAAAACTGACTGGAATTTGGGTGTTTCTAGGGGGTTTGTGCCCTATCCTTGGAGCGCAGAAGTCTTAAGTAGATGTATTATAGAAGATGGATATTATGTCCCATTCATTGGGAAAGACGAGTTTGATGCAAAGATTGAAAAGAAGATCTTAGCTGATAGTGGCTTTGAAGTCATTCGAACTATATTCTTGCCCGAACTTGAATTTTTAGGCATGCGACATATTAAATTCTTGAAAAAGGTCGGATCGGCAAGGCAAGGTATCCCTAGGGCTTGGAAGCTTCTCGAAAAGGAGAGCAAAGAATTCTATGGGAAAGATCGTATCCATTAGTAATCAAAAAGGCGGCGTAGGAAAGACTACTACCTCCATCAATCTTGCGGCAAATCTTGCTGCGATAGGCAAAAAGGTCCTGATCGTAGATTTTGATCCACAAGGTAACTCGGGATCCGGTTTAGGATTCGAGATCAACACTCTCCAAAATACTTCTTATGAACTTTTGATCGGAGAGTCTTCCGCAGCGGAATGTATCAAAAGAACTGATATCGAAAATCTTCATATCATTCCTTCCAATATCAATTTGTCCGGTGCAGAAGCTGACTTATTGGGAGAAGAAAATCGCGAATATCGTTTAAAAGATGCGATCGGTCATTTGAGAACAGAGTATGATTATATACTGATCGATTGTCCACCTTCTCTCGGCGTCCTTACTATCAATGCATTGTCCGCGGCCGACAGCGTAATGATCACTCTGCAAACGGAATACTTCGCTTTGGAAGGACTGACCCAACTTATGAAGATTATTTCTCTCGTTCAGGAAAAATTGAATCCTTCTCTAGAGCTTGAGGGTGTTTTACTCACGATGTTCGATAAGAGAACCAATCTGGCTCAACAAGTGGCAGAGGACGTTAAGTCTTACTTTAAAGAAAAAGTATATACTACTGTTATCCCAAGAAACATTAAACTTTCAGAAGCTCCTTCTTTCGGTAAGTCTATTCTTTCCTATGATCCAGATGGGATTGGTGGACAAAGTTACAGAAGTCTAGCATTAGAAGTTGCCGGTAAAAATTAATGAGTGCTAGCGCAAAACCGAAAGCATTAGGTAGAGGACTAGGCAATTTAATTCCTGTTTCGGAGGAAAAATCTTTCAAGGAAGCAGGGGGAGAAGGTTCACTCAAAGAAGTTAAACTTTCCGAGATCCGTCCAAATCCCGACCAACCTAGAAGAACTTTTAACGAAGAATCTTTGCGAGAACTTGCGGAAACAATTAAGGCTCATGGAGTTATCCAACCGATCGTAGTAAAAGATACTGGATCGGGATATGAGATCATCTCCGGAGAAAGAAGATACCGTGCATGTAAAATTGCAGGCTTTATAAAAATCCCAGTTGTAGTTAAGAAGGCGAATGTCCAACAAACTTTGGAAATGGCTCTGATTGAGAATATCCAAAGAGAAAATCTAAACCCGATCGAAGAGGCTTTGGCTTACAAAACTCTTTCTGAAAAATCCGGATTAAAGATCACGGATATTGCATCACGTGTTGGAAAGAATCGCGCGACAGTTTCTAACCTGATCCGTCTTTTACAATTACCTGATTCAGTTATGGATTTGGTTAAGAATGGTAGAATATCCGAAGGTCATGCTAGACCGCTTCTATCCATTGCGGATCGCAAAAAATCGGAACAACTCGCATATCAAATTGCGGAGAAAGGTTTAACTGTCCGCCAAGTAGAAGATATCGTTGCTAATCTAACGGAAGAAGCTCCTGTTCGTGAGAAGAAAAAATCCAAACGTAAAGAAGTGGATATTGTAGAGCTTGAGAATAAGTTCCGCAAAAAGTATTCTATGAAAGTGGATATTACCCATAATTCTTCTTCTGGAAAAGGAAAACTTAGTATTGCTTATCCAAGTTTGGATGCCTTGCAGAAAGTTTTAGATGCCTTAGGGTTATAACCCTTAGAATAATTTTGGTCATAAAAAATAGTCCATGTGCTCAAACGATTCGGGATTCTATTATACTTTAAGAGTACGTTATTCCGAGATCGACGCACAAGCAGTAGTATTCAACGCTCATTATCTTACTTATTTCGATACAGCTCTAAATGAGTACATGAGATTTCTTAAATACGACTATAAGGGTGAATTAGAGAAGAATGGCCTCGACTTTGTAGTCACTCGCTCGCTGATCGAATACAGAGCACCTGCAAGATTCGACGAAGAATTAAAAATTTATGTGAAAGCAGGAGAGATTAAACCTGCGAGTATCCTTTGGAATATTCAAGTTCGAAAAGTATCAGACGATAGCTTGGTTTGTAATGGAGAATTGACCTGGGCATTCTTATTATTGGAATCCAGAAAGCCCGCAAAACTTCCGGAAGTCTTTAAGAACTTAGGCGCTCAAAAACGATCTTAATTCATTAGATCTACTAATAGACCTCGAATATCTTCCATTCTTTTCATTAGATCAAAAGTAGAATTCTCAGGATGAACGATAAAGTCTGCGAGAGTTTGGATCTTATCGTCTACAATCTGAACTACCTGGTAAACTTTCTCGGATCCACCTCTAGCTCTTGTACGTAAAGTTTCTATACTTGTGTTTCTATCTAGGACTTCTTTCAAGATACCTTGAACGATCCTTTTATAAACTTCTAGATTTGCATATGTGGGAGATTTTAAAAAATTTCTCTCTGCATCCGGAAGATCTCTAAGTAAAGAATTTAGATCTCTTGTTCTTTCCTGATTATAAGGAAGTAGATGTTCTACTAAATCGAAAAACTCACTTTTAGAATCAGGAATCTGGGAATCGGAAACGGAACTTGGTACAGGTTGGTATATAGAAGCGTTTAGAGAAAGTCCGAAGTCTCTTTTTTTACGTGATTCTGTGCGAGGGTCTTTTTGTTGAGATTGGATCTTCAATGAGTGGTCGGGTTAATCTTACAATTTCCCTCGAATTGTACTCCCTCTTCCATAACTACCTTTGGAGTGATGATATCACCTTTCATACGGCAGCTTGCGAGTAGAGTCACTCGTTCCGACGCGAATATATTCCCATTAATTTCACCGCCGGCGACGACAATACGAGCTTTAATATCCGTATCGACGATTCCGGTCTTTCCGATTAGGACTTTTCCGTCGGTTTTTATGGTTCCCCTAAAAATACCGTCAATACGTAGAAGCCCGGAAAGTTTGAAGTCTCCGCTGAATTCGGCGCCTTCGCCGATGATGCTATTTACTGCTAATTGCTCTTCTGTATGGGCCATCAGTCTTGGATCTGGTTCAAGAATGCAAAAGGATCGATCGCTCTGGTACCCACATGAATTTCATAATGAAGACTGTACTGGGGACTGTTTTCCGATTTTCCAACAAAGCCTAGGACTTCGTTTTTAGAAATTTGCTGGTGTGCTTTCACTTTTACACGATCCAGATTTGAGTAAATCGTTTTCCATCCGAATTTGTGGATTACCTTAACAAAGTAACCGGTGTTGCGTGTATATCCGATCTCGTCGACCGTACCAGGTGCAGTTGCGACTACTTCTGATCCAGGGAACGCTCCAATATCCAATCCGTTGTTAAAGTCTCTGCGAGCTGTAACCGGATTTAGATATTCTCCGTAAGGATAAAGAACGTAACCTTTAACGGGCCAAATCGACGGGGTCTGGCGGATTAGATTTTTACGTTTTTTTAATATACTTATGATTTCTTGAGTAAGTTCGTTAGCTACTTTAAGATTGTGGACGTCTTCTTTTAATCTAAAAACTTCCGCTCCTGGTGCTAAGTTATTATCGGAACCAAGAGCGAGTTTTTCAGCTCCACCGATCCCTTTCGCCACCTTGGAATTATCTCCGGTCAGTCTTCCGTAAAGAGCACCCACATGGTTGTGATAATATTCAACATGCTCGTGGAGTCCGTTGATCTCTTCTTTCATTTTTGCAGACTGACGAATGAAGTCTTGGTTGGATAAGTTCAATTCCGTAAGTTGGTGAATAGATCCGGAATGACTGAGAACGTTGATAGAGCTGATAAGAAGAAGGACCAGAATTGTCCCGATGAAGATGGTGATCGCTCTGTAAGAGATATGGAAGTTGATCGTCTTTTGTTCGGAGTGAGGGATAACCATCACAGTGAGACGTTCTTTACCCTTCTTATTCCAATTTGCTATTTTGATATCTAGCTTAAGCTTCAGATCTTGGTATTTATATCTGAGCCTATAATAAAGTAGTGCAAGATAGGATTTAAGATTCAAGCTATTATGTCCCAAACCAACGAGTTTCCCCGTTCCGTTGTTATGCTGTAAGGATTCTAAAAAATTCTCTTTTCAGTCAATACAAATCATGAAAACTGCCTTTTAAAAGCCGTTTTCACATGTACTCCATCATCGACACTCACTGCCACTTAGATATAATACAAGAGCAAGGGCAGGATATTGCAGAATCTCTAAAAAAAGCAAAAGAATCCGGTATAAAAAAGATCGTCCAGATCGGTATCGACCTTGAGAGCTCAATTAGAGCGAAAGGTTTATCTGAAAAATTTTCAGATGAAGAGATAGAAATTTTTTATTCGATCGGTTGCCATCCAACGGAAACTCATGAGTTCCCTAAAAAAGAGGAAATTTTGACACTAGTCAAAGAAAACGTGACGGACCAAAAGTTATCCGCGATTGGAGAGATCGGGTTAGATTACTATCATGATGCGTCGACTAAAGCGTATCAGACGGAAGTATTACATTCCTTCTTAGAAGCTTCTTCTCAATATTCTCTTCCAGTTGTTATTCATTCTAGAGATGCGGCAGAAGATACGGTCTCTATCTTAAAAGAACATAGGGACATGGCATTCGGAGTGATCCATTGTTTTACTTACGATTATCCTACGGCAAAGAAGTTAGTAGACTTAGGATATTATATTTCATTTTCGGGAATCGTCGCTTTTAAGAATGCGAGAGATATCCAGGAAGCGGCGGAAAAACTTCCTTTAGAAAGTATGTTGATCGAAACGGACGCGCCGTTTCTTGCTCCACCTCCTTTTAGGGGAAAGAGGAACGAACCGTCTTACACCAAATTTGTATTAGAAAAGATGTTCTCGCTTAGAAAAGAACCCAACTCGGAAGTAGAAAAAACTTTGTATAATAATTCCTTAAAATTCACGCAAAGGAAGGCGTATCATCATGATTGATCTGAAATACATTACCGATAACACGGAAGAACTAAAATCAAATCTTGAACTAAGGGGTTTTAAGGACCTCGCTGTTTTAGACCAGCTAGCTGACATTATTCAGAAGAGAAAAACCCTTCAGAAAGAAGCAGATATATTCCGCGAAGAAAGGAATAAGGCGAGTAAAGAGATCGGAAAAGTGAAACAAGCCGGCGGAGATATCGCAGCTGCTTCTGCTTCTGTAAAAGAGATCGGCGATAAGATCAAAAAAATAGAAGATGATCTTGAATCTCTGGAATCAAAACTTTTGGAGATCAATTTAGGTCTTCCTAATATTTTGGATAAAGATGTTCCTGTAGGAAAGAACGAACACGATAATAAAGTTTTGTACGAAGTCGGAGAAGTCCGGGATTACAAATTTACTCCAAAACCTCATTTCGAATTAGGAGAGGCATTAGGTTGGTTCAATTTTGAGAAAGGAACAAAACTCGCAGGAGCAAGAGCTTATACTTATTTCGGGTTGGGTGCTAAATTAGAAAGAGCGTTAGCGAATCTTATGTTAGAGACTCATACTGCCGAGCACGGATATACGGAAGTTTGGGTTCCTGTTATGGTAAACGACGAGTGTATGACTACTACAGGACAATATCCTAAGTTCAAAGACGAATATTATAGATTAGAAAGAGATGAACTCAATCTAATACCAACTGCAGAAGTTCCTTTAACGAATCTATACAGAGACGAGATCATTCCCGAATCTTCTCTACCAATCTCTATCACTGCTCATACATCCTGTTTTAGAAGAGAAGCAGGCTCTTATGGAAAAGACACAAGAGGTTTGGTTCGAGTACATCAATTCCAGAAAGTGGAACTTGTAAAGTTTGCTCGTCCCGAAGACTCCGAAGAAGAGCATAAGAAGATGCTTTCTCATGCAGAGAATATCCTGAAAAAATTGGGGATTAGATACAGAGTAATGCTTTTATGCAGTGGAGATATTTCCGCTGCTTCCTCCAAAACATACGATTTGGAAGTTTGGATGCCAGGTTTGAATCGTTGGATGGAAATTTCTTCAGTTTCTAACTTCAAAGATTTTCAGGCAAGGCGTGGTAAGATCCGCTACAAATCCAAGGAAGGCAAAAACCAATTGGTCCATACTTTGAACGGTTCCGGTTTGGCGATTGGTAGGACCTTGGCCGCAGTTATAGAAACTTATCAAAAAGAAGATGGAACAATCGAGTTCCCTGAGGCTTTGAAAAAATATCTCTGAATTTTTCTTTGAAAAAGTATCAGGTTTTTCTATAAAAGACAGATAGTTAGAGTATGGCTTCTAAAATCCATACTCTTCCTTCAAATTCCTTCCGGATCGTTTCTGTTTTACTTTGTTATTTCATATTTGCGGGATTCTCCGTATCAGGCGCTGAAGATTCTTTTTTAAAAGGGAAGGTTGCTCCTATAAAAGGAGAAATTAACACTTCCTTAAATGAATTCGGGATCAGCCTTTCGGAAGACGGTAATATTATATATTACTATTCCAAACGTAGGAATTCCAACTACTCGGATCTTTTTAAATCCGTAAAAACAAAAGATGGTTGGAGCGCGGGTGCAGAAGTTTCCGAATTAAATTCTCAATTCGACGACCAAAGTCCTTTTATAGTAGAAAATGAAAAGGCGATCATCTTCTCCTCTAATCGTGATGGAAGTATTGAATTTAAGTTAGGCAACGGCAAGATCGGAGTTTCCAGAGATCTATATTTCGCAACTTTAAAAAATGGAAGTTGGGATAAAGCCACTAGACTTCCTTTAGAAGTAAACACTCCGTCTATAGAAGAGAACCCATTTTTAGCCGGTAGCTATTTATTCTTTACTCGTTACCCATTCGGAAAAGTCGCCGAATCAGATATTTATATTTCCGAATACAAGGACGGTTCATGGGGAAAAGCAATCCGTATGGAAAGCCCTATAAATACAGAACATGCAGAGATCGCGGCAACTTTAAGCAGGGATAGTAAGTATTTGTATTTTTCTTCCAATCGCCCCGGTGGATATGGTGGATTAGATATTTATAAAGTAGAAATCAAGGAAGACGGTACCTTCTCCCCTGCTGTCAACTTAGGACCCGTAATCAATTCTCCCGGCGATGAAGCATTTTACACGGAAACTCCTGACGGTAAAAATGCGTACTTTTGTAGGCTTGTGAAAGAAGGAGGGAATTACGACATCTACGAATTTTCCGCTAATGAATGGGAAGAATTAAAGAAGAATAAGAAGATCTCGTTGGAATCCATTCATTTCAGGACCGGATCCTTTGAGATCGAAGAAGAATCCTTCGAAATTTTGGACAGATTGGTTACTTTCTTAAATGAAAATCCATCCATAAAGTTAAAGATTACCGGGCATACCGATTTGCATGGAGACCCGAGCGACAATTTGGAATTAAGTCGAAATCGGGCTGCGTCAGTGAAGGATTATTTGGTCAAAAAAGGAATATCTACGGCTAGATTTACTACGGACGGAAAGGGAAGTAAGGAGCCTATCTATCCGGAAAAAAACCCGGAAACGGACCGTAAGAATCGCAGGACCGAATTTCAAATTTTAGAATAGACTAAAAATTCCTTTAACAACCGGAAGATGCCGATAACCTAGGTATCATGAAAATGCGGAAGCAGTTTCAGTCGGCATTTCTTTCGGCCATCGTACTTTTTAGTTCTCTAGACTTATATTCTCAAAGCAAAGCTATGCCTTCTAGATTGGATTCTGTCCTTTCAAAAAAGGAATTGGTGGTAGGCGTCAACCGCGTTTACGAACCTTTTTATATCCAAGATCCGAAAGACGGTTTTCCAGGTTTCGATATGGAACTTGCAAAAATGTACGCGGACTATTTGGGGGTAGCGCTCAAAGTAAAACCTCTCAAAACGTTTCGTCAATTCTCGGATGAGATCGCGGCCGGTACTATAGACATTGCAATGGCCGGAATGTCTACGGATCTAAGTCGTGGAAAGACTGTTACCTTCTCAGACCCTTACCTTCTTACGACTCCCGCAGGACTTGTTAATAAACGTTCTCTTCCTCCCGAGCCGGAAGGAAGTATAGTAACTACTAGGACCTTTAAATCTTTAGAGGATCTAGCGGTTCTAAATGCTCTTTCATTTTCTGTCAGATCCAATACTACAAATCATAATTATCTTCTGAGAAGATTCGGTAAGAACCAAATTTATAGCTATCTTTCCGATTCCATTGCGATCGATGCATTAACAAAAGGGAATGTGATTTGTTATGTTGCGGATAGTTTGTACATTCTGTCATTGCTCCAAAAGCAGCCTAGTCTAAAAGCTAGCTATGTTGCTCTCGTTAATCCTGTAATGGATGAATATATCAGTGCTGCATTGCCTTTGAACGATCTAGTCTTTGCGGATAATTTTAATTTCTTTATCAAAGAATTGAAACGAACAGGAATGATAGAAAGTCTTCGTGCCAAATATTTTCTAGGGAATGGTTGGGTAAAATAATTCGTGTTGGACTCTCCCTTTCAAAAAATCAAAAGTCTCACCCTAGTAATATTCTTCTTTGCAGGTGTTTCTATTTCCGCCCAGGAAGTGGAAGAAAAGACAAAGATAGATTTTCAAGGGAACTACAGGGTGCGTGGTTTCAATTTAGGAAGAGATATTTATACCTCTAGACAAACTCCTGTAACTCCTTATAATCGGAGCGCTTTTGTCCAACAATACAACCAAGATACTCTTACTAAGTATCAAAACGAATTAGCAGCGAGAGAGAAAGGTTATCCGAGTACACTCAGTCCTCAAAAAGAAGACACAACTTATTATGATACTAGGATGACCTTGAATATGAACTTCTCCACTTCGAAATATTTCGAAGCTTTGGTGGGCGTTCAAATAGGTGATATTATTTTCGGGGGAAGAGGGGTTAACCAAAGTTCCAACGTAGGACCAGGGCAAGGTGGAGAAGCTACTTTCAGTTCTGCTGTGAATATGCAAACAAACTTTCTCTATCTTAACTTCAAGCTACCTGAGAGAAGCTTTACTGCAAGGGTTGGACTTCAGCTTTTTACCTCTGCTCAAGGTAGAGTTGTCTTTGTTCCCGGAACAGGAGTAAACCTAACGAAGGATATTAGGGATTGGAATACAACGATAGAGGGTGGTTGGTTCGTAGCAAAACAAAATAATCTTACCGACCTAGATAAAAATACATTCGCTGATAAAAATTACCAAGGCTCGAATATCTATTTTTATAAGATTAAGACTAGCTTTTTTAATAATGCTAAACACGAATTGTACAGCTTTTACTTAGACGACAACCTACGAGATGTTCAGGATGTAACAGGTGTATACGGCCTTGTTTCCAGAACAAGTGAAAGTAATCAATTGTTCTGGCATGGTCTATTCAATGAATTTAATTTTTCCGATTTTACATTAACGGTTCACGGGATTTATAATCACGGACATGTTAAATCCTTGAATCCTTATAGAGACGCAAACGGAGACGAGGTCCAGAGAAAGTACGACTTGTATCAGATCAAAGGCGGGTTCTTTGATACACAAATATCCTATCGATACAATGAATCCGTAAGCGTGACAGCAATGGGTTCCGGTTCTACAGGAAGACCTGGTTACGAAAAAGACGGTACCAGATCTAATTTGCACGGAAATGGTTATCGGACTTTACTCCCAGGATATTCACTTTCGAACATTGCTAATGACTTTACTGGAGGTTACGCACTATTCTCCGGTAGAGATATGAGCGGTCTGTACGAGTACGGGATCTTTACGGATATAGTTCTATCAGGGCCTTTAGTTTTAACTTTGGGTTATTATAGATTGTATGGAACTAAATCTCCTCTTATAGATAACAATAGATTTTATAACGAGGAAAACTTTTACCATACATCCGCGTATTTCGGTCAGGAATATAACTTGAACCTAAGATGGAGTGCATTTAGAGATATGCAGATACTTTTACGTTCCGGTTATTTTGTGGCAGGGAACGGATTGAAAGCGTACTTAGATACCACCCAAGGAACGATCCTAAGGGAATTGTTCGTAACTGCAGAGCATAGATTCTAGAGCTTAAGTCTGGAGCGGATCGCTCTTCCCAATGTATATTGGTCCGCGAGTTCTATAGAACCACCCACAGTAATACCATAGGCGATCCTAGTAACGGTTACATTAAAGTTCTTTAATTGATGGTTCAGATAATCCGCTGTTGCATCCCCTTCTAATGTGGGATTAGTGGCGACTAGAACTTCTTTAAGATCTTCAGGTTGTATTCTGTTTAAAAGTTCTCTGATACGTAGATCCTGAGGTCCTACACCCTCCAAAGGAGAAATAACTCCGTTCAGAACATGGTATCTACCTTTGAATTCGCCAGTGTTTTCTATAAAGAATACATCTTCCGGTTGTTCTACTACGCAAACCGTATGACTGTCTCTTTTTTCAGAAAGACAAAGATCACAGATCTCTTCTTCCGAATAAGAACCGCAACGGGAACAGAAACGGATCCTTCCTTTTACTTCCGATAAACTTTGAATAAATCCGTTAAAAACTGCCGGGTCTTGTCTTAATAAATGAAAACTGATGCGGTATGCACTTTTTCTTCCGATTCCTGGAAGAGAGGAAAGCGCATTTACCATTCCTTCGATTAAATGTTCAGCCAAGGTTACCGCCGAATAATTTGGAAATTTCGGAAAGATCTAGTCCGCCCGTGATCGATTTTAATTCGTATTCCGCAGCTTGTTTGGCTTTTTGGATGGCATCGTTTGTAGCTGCCATGACTAGATCCTCTAACATTTTATTATCTTCCGAATCGAATAATGCGCGATTGATCTTCACATCTACGATCATTCCATCTCCGGTGGATGTGACTTGTACCATTCCTGCGCCTGCATCACCCATTACTCTTAGGTTGGAGATCCTTTTTTTGATCTCTTCCATTTTGCCGCGCATTTCTCCCATCTTGGAAAAAAGTTCGGATGCGTTTTTTAGATTCTCAAACATTACTTTTACTCTAGTGACCCAGCTTAGGCACTTTGGAAGGATCTACATCCGTTCCTAAAAATTCATTTTTAAAAGATTTTTCCCATTCCGCATCTTCGGAAGAAACGTCTTTGGCCATATCTTCTAGAGAAGAAAGAGCGCCAGGCCTCTGTTCTTTAGGAGTCTCTTTCTTTTCATTAGACACAACCGGAGATGGAGTCGGGGTAGGAGTTTGTATTTCTTTTGCTGGTATGGGTGCTTGTTTTTTAGGGATCTCGAATGCAACAGCGGGAGCATTTGAATCTTGGTCTTGGATCATCAGTATAAGATGATTGATCCTGTCTACAAGTCCTGCAAGGCTAGGTTTTGCTAGATCTTCCGTAAGCTTTTTGATCTGTATTTCTATAAAAATTTTGATCTCAAAAGAGTTTCGCAAACGAAGTGTTTTCACTTTTTCGAATAATTCGAAAAGACGGAAAGACAGTTTGTTTAATGCGATTGGATCCACTGATTCGAAATCCTTTCTCATCTTGATCAGATCTTCTCTTGGATAGTTCACCGATTCGGAATCCGCAGCTGAATCCTTTACTAAACATAATGTATGAGTGAACTCTATAGAGTCCCAAAGGAATTTGTATATGTCCTGACCTTCTTGGTATAAGTTCTCGATGATCTGCAAAGACTTGGAAGAATTTTCGGCATCTACTAGACTTTTGATAAAATCGGATAAGAAATCTATCCCATGGTAACCGATCATTTTTCGGATCTCTGATCCTAATAGTCGATTGTCTGTGAACACGAGAGCTTGCTCCATAAAGGAAAGCATGTCTCTCACAGAACCGTCACCCTTTTTTGCGACCCAGAACAATCCTTCCGAATCGTACTTTGTGTTTTCTTCCTTACATAAATTCTCCGCATAGTCTTGGAGAACGGATAACGGAACCTTTTTAAAGATAAAATCTTGGCAACGAGATAGAATTGTCTCCGGAATCTTATGATACTCGGTGGTTGCTAGAACGAAAACCACATGAGCAGGAGGTTCTTCTAAAGTTTTTAAAAGTGCATTGAAGGATTGATCAGTAAGCATGTGCACCTCGTCAATGATGTACACTTTGTACTTACCACCCATTGGAGTGAATTTTACGTTATCCCTAAGTTCTCTGATATTTTCGATACCGCGGTTACTCGCAGCATCTATCTCAAGAACATCTCCTGAAATTCCTTTGGTGATCTCTTGGCAAGAGTCGCACTGATTACACGGCTCGTTATCGATCGGATTTTGGCAGTTCAATCTTTTAGCGAAGATCCGAGCGATTGTAGTTTTTCCTACACCACGAGGCCCAAAGAAGATATACGCATGACCTATTTTTCCGGATTTAACCGCGTTTTGTAATGCGCCGATCGCAAGATTCTGATGGATCACATCCTGGAATCTTTGGGGGCGGTATTTGCGAGAGAGAACTTCGTGATTTCCGGCCATAGGTTGTAATTTTACCAGATAGCATGGGACAATAAAGAAGGAAAAGCCTAAAAGTCCGTCTAATTCCTCTTATCTTTGAAGAAAGTTTTAAATAACTCTGTGGTCGTCTTCGATTTGATTAGTACAAGTTCTGGAAAAAAATTTCTGCTATAGATGGTTTCTAAAGGAAGAGATGATATTCCTTCTCCCAACTTTGCCGGAACTAGATATGCCACTTTAGGGATCCTGGAAAGAAGAATGGAGCCTCCACACATCAAACATGGCTCCAGAGTGGTAATGAGGATACAGTCTGTCAGATATCTTTCCTTGCAGATCCGCTTTGCTTCTGAAATTGCGAGAACTTCGCTATGTAAGGAAGAATCTTCCGAAATTTCCACCGAGTTGAACGCTTCACAGACAAGATTTCCGTTTTTGTAAATTTGTGTGAAACTAGGGATCTCTTCCGAATTTTGAGTTCGAATTTCCGCAAATCGGTCTAAAAAAACCTTAAGTAGCGGCTCTATTATTTCATGGCTCATTTTCGGTTTCTATTTCCGTTTCTCTTTTAAATTCTTCTTGCTCTTAGCGAATGTAAATGGTTTTTTCTAGCGCATGATTCTTTCGGCCAAATTGATGAGACCGGCCGGTTCTTCCGCAAAGTCCAACAGTCTACTTGTACGTTTAAATTCACCTACGGGACCGGTTGCAACGCAAAGGCAACCTTTAGTTTTAGGTCTAGCCTTGGACAGAAGTTGGTCAATGAAGGGAAGCAAGATGGATTCCGTGATCCAGGCTTCTTCTTCCTTGGTCAATTGGTTGACCCGTCGCGATTTTTTAACCGCTGTTGCTTACGCAGAAGACGTCCAGGTCATCCAACCTCTAGTCCCTTTGGCCGAAAAAAATTCAGTCATACACAGATTGAATTCTATCCAAGTGGGTACTTCTACCAACCTAAGCGGTGGATGGCTTCATGTTCTGAGAACTTTGGAATTACATCCCATCGCAGACGGATATAAAAGAGTCATCCTTCTTACTGATGGAAATCCAACATTAGGGATTAAGGATCCTGTTCAGTTGATCCAGATCGCGGCGGATGCATATAAAAAAGGGATCAGCACGACCGTTATCGGTTTTGGTAACGACTTTAACGAAATACTTCTAAAAGAGATCGCTGAATCCGGAGGAGGAAACTTCTACTATGTGGAGACTCCAGAAGAGACCGGAGATATATTCTTCAAAGAGTTCGGCGATATCGGAACCTTATACGCTCAATCTATAGAGCTTAAGGTAGATTTTCCGAAAGGAATAGATTATCTTGATCTAGTTTCGGAAGTTTCTTCTTACCAAGAGCCTGACCCGGAAGAGACAGGACGCACTAAAACTCTAGTGTTAGAAGTCGGGGACATGAGAGCGGACGATGTAAAAAGTATAGTTGTCCAACTTCGCCCTACTAAAAAGGAAACTCCACCGAATATTAATATTTCTGCAAGTTATTATGAACTGACAGATGGAGCTAAGCTAGAACAGAAAGTTATAGATATTCCTTTGGATTGGAACGACGACTCTGCTAAGGAAGATGCGGACGTGGTAGTCGAGGCTACGATCGCCAAAACAGGAAAAGGTTTACGAAAAGCCGGAACACTTTTGAAAGAAGGTTACACCGAAGAATCTATAGCACTCTTAAACGATCTCATCAAAGAAATCAATGAAAAGGAAGAGCTCGCACCTGAAGTTCTGCAAACTCTTGGCTTTAGAGTGAGCTCTTTAAAGAATCGGATTTTGGAAAATTCTCCTACTGCTGCAAAACATTTGGTGGCATCCGCTTCCGAACTTCAATACGGAGTCATGGAAAATTTTCCGGACGACGGGGTGGAATATCATGATCAGATCTTTGCTTATCGTACGAATGAAGATATAGATCTTTATAGATGTCCTGAGATTAAAACAGCCATCCAAGAAAAAATGAAAGAAGGTTACAGATACATCGTATTCAATCTTGCAAAATCTTCTTATATAGATTCATCTGCAATCGGCATGTTGATACAGATCGCAGGCTGGCTCAGAAAAAGAGGCGGAGAATTGATCGTAAGTAACCTAAGATCTTCCGTAAAAAAAGTATTCTCGATCACTCGACTGGAATCTCATATTCGCGCTTCTGAAACGGAAGAAGAGGCCCAAAGTTTATTAAAGGCCTGGATAGAAAGTAAGGCGGTTTAGCTTAGTAAGCTTTCGGCCGCTATTATTGCGTCTTTTACTTCGGAATATAATCCAACAGGGATTGCGATCCCTTTTTGGGTAGGTTTGTATTCACCTTCGCTGTCCGTGTACCAAACTCTTAAGTTCAGATATTTATTTCCTTTAAATTCCGAGATTTCCACTCGGATGATCTCACCTTTGCCTTTATCGATATCTCGGATTACACTCATAGTTTTCCCTTCCTGACGGCAAAAGACTAAATTCCCGCTTTTGGATTTCCAGTCGTTTTCCATAAAAAAAGGCCCCCGACTGGGAGCCTTTTACTCATAAAAAATTAAGAAAATCGATCAGTAGGTTTCCACGAATAATTGGTGGGCGCCTTCCAGATGATGTTTGTATTCTTCATAAGTTCCGGAGTTTCCGTCGATCTTTTGGATCTCTTCGATCACCCCTTTTTCCATTCCTTTCGGACCACCGCAGATATAGAAACGTCCGCCGGAAGAGAGAACTTTTTTCACTTCAGCTTCTAACATTCTAACTCTATGAGAGATATACATTCTTCCGCCGTCGAAAGGATTGTTTTCTTCTCTGGAGATAGCGGTTACTAATTTAAAATTAGGAAATTTTTTCTCTAATCCTCTTAGATAATCCATCATTACTAATTCGTCGGAGTAAGGTGCTCCGTAAACGAGTGTAACATTACCTGTGAAGTTGATAAGTTTGTGTTCTAGAAGTTCTTCGCTCATTCCGACAAACGGTGCGATCCCAGTTCCGGTTGCGAGAAACATGATGTCTCCGGAGAAGTCGGTGTTTGGAAGAAGGAATTTTTTTCCGGAAGGTCCGGTCATTACTACTTCGTCGCCTACTTTCAGATCGCAAACATAGTTGGAGCAAACTCCTTTGAATTGGATGTTTCCGTCCGCATCGTAAACATTGTCTCTTTTGATAATGAATTCGATCGTATCTTCTTTCATTCCGAAAGAGTAGCTAGGAGAAGCGATAGAATATAAACGAACAGTATAAGCTGCGTCCGCAAGTCCTTTTGCTTTTTTCTCAGGGTCCTCTCCCGGTGGGATGATACCGCCGGACTGTCCGATCAAATAAGGGTACTGACTATGATCGATTGCCAGAGTGATTCTATGAATTAAGGACTCGCCTTCTTTTTTAGGTCTTTTACCTTTTCCAGATTCTGGAGTAAGTAGGACATTGCTGACAACCTTGGCTTTTAGCGGGTTTGATTTTTTGAATATATTGATTTGCGGCTCTCTAACGGGCTTCATGGGCGGGCTGGGTCCTAATATCGATTTCTAATGTATTACAGAATTTTTTCGGAAGCTAATTCGTCAAACGGGATATTTATAGTCCATTCCAAAGCATTTGATTAATCGATTCATATAAAGTCGGAAGCTTCAAAGGGTCGAACAAGCCGTTACGAACGAAGGCAGGTTATTCTACCATATTATGTCTTCTTGATTTCTAATCCTTAGATAACATACAGCCCTGAGTATCCGTTGGTTTATATGAGTAATTCATTCTGAAATTTCGGATAGATCCGAATTCGATCTGCCAATACGTTGGCAGATACTAAAAGTCTAGAAAAGAGGGTCTCAATGGCTAGATACAGCTTGGAAGAACTGGCTTCCAAAATTTCCGGAGCAAAAATAGAAAATTGCGCGGACCCCAAAAAAATTCAGGTGGAATCAGTTTCTCCGGTTAACCCGGGAGTTACGAACAGCATTAGTTTTCTCGCAAATAAGAAGATGTTAAATGAGGCAAAGAAAACCGCCTCAAGTATCGTGCTGACTACTTCCGAGTTCGCAAAAGAATTAGAAGTGCCTTGTTTGGTTGTAGATAAACCGGATCTGACTCTTGCTCAGGTTTTGGATCTGATCTACCCTCCCCACAAGTTTGAAAACAAAGTAGAAGCGAACGCATTCGTTCATCCTAAAGCAAAGATCGGCAAAAATTGTTATATAGGAAATTTTGCATCCGTTGCGGAAGACGCCGAGATTGGAGACAACGTAATCTTAGAAGATGGAGTTCGTATCGGAAGAGGGGCAAAAGTCGGAGAAGGATCCCATGTAGGACCGAATAACGTGATACACCACGGAGTTATCCTAGGAAAAAGATTTAGATCTTTCGGAAATTGTACCGTAGGCGGTGACGGATTCAGATTCGTGTTTGCAAACGGTAAACATAATAAGATTCCCCAGGTCGGAACGGTGATCGTAGGAGACGATGTGGAGATGGGTTCCAATAGCGCGATCGATAGAGGCGGTTTGGAAAATACTATCATCGGTGACGGATGTAAATTCGATAATTTGGTACATATCGGGCATAATTGTGTATTAGGAAAAAATGTAGTAATTGCAGGTTATACAGGTATAGCAGGTTCCACTACAATAGGAGATAACGTTACTATCGGTGGAGGTTGTGGGGTTGCAGATCATATCAGCATTCCTAGCGGAACCATCGTGGGCGGAGGAACTTCCGTTAGAAACACTCTTTCTAAGCCAGATATTTATGTAGGCTGGGACTATGGATTGACTTTCCCTGAATTCCAAAAGCTCAGAGTGAATATCAAAAACGTGGTTAACTTCCAAAAATGGGCCAGAAGAATAAAGGCTTTAGAATCCAAATTGGGAATCAGCTCCGAGGATTAAGCTGCCGTTCGCAAGTTCGATCTCCATATTTTTCGCTTAGAATCGCCTAAAGTATGGATTCTAAGCGGGTCCCTAAATCTTCCCGAATTATGTCCAATAAGCTTGACATAGTTCGGAGAAGGTTCAATTCTTCGCCTTATCCCAATCCGGAGGCTAGCCTTGAATACCCGACCCCATACTGAGGTCTTGGACCATATTCCAAACTCCCAGATTTCCGGGCGGGACTTTCCTCAAATAAACAGATTAGGAAAGTTGTTGGATTCTTATGCGGATAATTTGCTGGAGCCACATTCCTCAAAAGTTGTGCTTATCAGTGAATTAAGATATACTCGCAATTAAACAAAAAACAGATCTTTGATAAGGCCCGAATTTTCGGGCCCTTCATTCCTTTTTCTTACCTTACCGATAAAATACATTAAGATTCTTTAATTTTCTTATGGCTTTTTCCAAAGGAAAATAAACAAGCCAAAGACATAACACCTGACATAGACATTATCGCTATCATCGGATAAGAACTTCCGTCATGAAGAAGGCTAACTGCCGCAGTGGAAACCGCGCCGAATACCATTTGTAATGCGCCCATTAAAGCGGATGCGCTACCTGCATTCTTAGAAAAGGGAGCCATTGCAAGTGCGGAAGCGTTTGGGACGATTAGACCGAATGCACTTACCAAAAAGAAGATGAGAACAAGCATAGGAATAAAGCCTAAACCGACAATTTCAAAGATCACTAACAGGGAACAAAGTATCAGATAGGAGTAAGCAACATATTTCACAATGGTAGCAGCTTCGAATCTTTTGAGAAGAACACGATTGATCTGACTGGAAAGGATCAGACCGAAAGCGTTAAATCCGAAAAGATAACTATATTCTGTCTGCGAAAGCCCGTTCAGAACCATGAACACAAATGGAGATCCTGCAATGTAAGCAAACATGACTGCTGCAGAAAATCCGGAACTAAGCACGTATGTTTTGAAGATAGGATTGGAAAAGACTTCTATATATTCTTTGATCACCGGGGCAATCTTAAGAGAGATAGAAGAATCTGCACCTTTGCTGTCTTGGAATACGAGTAGAGACCCGAAAAGCATCAAAGTGGAAATACCTGTGAGAGTAAAAAAGATCCAGTTCCAACTTGCAAATTGAAGAAGAAGTCCTCCTACAGTAGGAGCTAGTATAGGAGCAATTCCCATGACTAAGATGATCTGAGAAAAAACTTTAGCTCCTTCGTGGGGAGAGAATACGTCTCTTACGACCGCTCTTGGAATTACCATCCCCGCACAAGCGCCTAAAGATTGTAGAAAGCGAAAGAATATTAGTGCATTGACCGAATTTGAAAATCCGCAAGCTAAGGAACTTGTGATATATAAGACAAGGCCGAAGAGCAAAGGAATCTTTCGGCCGAAACGATCTATGATAGGCCCATAAAATAATTGTCCGAAAGAAATTCCGAAAAAGAAACTAGTTAACGTTAATTGCACATCTGAGATCGGAGTCCCAAGATCTTTGGCGATCTCATTCATACCCGGAAGGTACATATCGATCGAGAAAGGTGCAATTGCTGTCAATGCCCCAAGTATTAGGATTAAGGTGCCGTTTGATTTGCTCACTCTCCTAAAATTGGATTAGAATACTAGAGGTCTATTCTTCTAATTCTTTTCTTAGAATTTTCTTATCGAACTTACCTACGCTGGTTTTCGGGATAGAAGAAACCGACCGAATATCATCTAGCTTTGGTAATTGCCAATGAGCAAAGTGATCTTTCAGTCTATCATGGATCTTCTTCGGATCCACTTCTTTACCTTCTAGAGGGACCACAAAGATAACTGGAGCCTCGTCTCTTACCGGATCTTTTCTTCCTACAACTGCTGCTTCTAAAATATCCGGATCAGCCATTACTAGATTTTCCATATCAACGGAGGAAATCCACTCTCCTCGGGTTTTGATCAGATCCTTTTTGCGATCAGTGATCTGCATGTAACCAAATTCATCTAGAACGACTACGTCCCCAGTACGGAACCAACCATCGGGGGTAAAAGATTCGGAGGATTCTCCACTTTTATAAGAAGCTGCAATCCAAGGTCCTCGTACTAAAAGTTCGCCAGGAGTTTTTCCATCTTTCGGAACATCTTTACCGTTATCATCGATCGCCCTAATCTCTACTCCAGGAACAGGCACTCCTTGTTTGGCCCTGTAGGAGTATCTCTTATTATCATCCCAATTACCCATAAAACCTCGAAGATGAGATACGGTTCCAACGGGAGAAGTTTCGGTCATTCCCCAGGCATGAAGAATAGAGATCCCAAAATCTTTTTCAAAACCTTCGATCAGGCCTCGTGGTGCAGCAGAGCCTCCTACAACCATTGTGTGAAGTTTCAGATTATATTTGGTCTTCTTTAAGTGTTGGTAGAGAACATTCCAAACTGTGGGAACTCCTGCGGTAATAGTAACTTCTTCCGATTCCAATAATTCCGCCAGCGCTGCCCCTAAAAGATGTTTCCCAGGAAATACTAACTTACATCCGGTCATTACGGATGCGAAAGGAATTCCCCAAGAATTTACATGGAACATCGGAACCACAGGAAGAACAGTTTCAGATTCTTTAATGCACAATGCATCCCCCATGCAGATTGACATCGAATGTAGAAAAGTGGACCTATGAGAATACACTACTCCTTTCGGATTTCCGGTTGTTCCGGAAGTATAACAAATTCCTGCCGCTTCGAACTCGTCTATAGGATCGAAATTTTCAACCTCATCTCCTGTTTTCAAAAAATCTTCGTACGAAATCGAATTAGGAAGTTTCGGAAAAGGAACATCTTCTTTATCATCTATTATGATAAATTTTGACACACCTTGTATTTGACTTATGTTCTTTTCAATCGCTGGGGCTAAAGATTTATCCACAAAGATAAATTTATCCTTAGCTTCATTGATAATGTATATGAGTTGTTCTGGAAATAATCTGATATTGATCGTATGAAGAACTGCTCGAATACTTGGGATTGCAAAATACAATTCCAAGTGAACGGAATGATTTAGACAGAAAGTGGCGATAGCGTCTCCCGGCTTTACGCCCGCTTTTCGTAAGGCGCTCATCAGACGGATCGTTCTTTTGTAAAATTCTCCGTAAGTCAGTCTTTGGATGGAATTATCATGCCATTTGGTTACGATTTCTTTATGAGGGTGAACCTCTTTCGCTCTTTTTAAAATGGAAGGCAGAACCAATGGATAATCCATCATCGTAGAACGCATATACTTCTCCGCTTAAAATGTCGGGCTAAGATTATTGCACTGTATCTGATACGGTCAAGAAGAAACGGAAGTATTCAAAATTGTTTTATATCGAAACGAAATATTGAATGAAAATATGGCTATTGGATAATCAGACGCATAGTGAAAGCGATGCCGGAGTTTCCACATCGGATTTTAAAACAAAATTGAACTAAACGAAGTTAGTCGGAAGAATTACTTACAGTACCCTGCCAATGTAAATCCTAACTCATATGCCGTGAAAATTTGAATATTAGCTGCCCAGGCAAGCTTAGGGTCTGCATCGATCAAACCTGAAGTAGCGATTGTGATCGGTTCCAATATTTTTTGAGTGAATTCGCAAGGAGAAATAGGCAGTCCTTGATCACCTTTCAAATATTTTCCAAGGGAGAAGAATAGAAAGTTCCTAATAATTTGAGACTTGCCTTGCACTACGTTTGCGAATTTCAGATAAGATTCCAAATTTGTTTCTAATTCTTGTCTCGCTTTTAGATCCAAGGGGTTCTTTTTTAGCTTAGCCGAAGTTGACAGAAATTTTCTCTCTAAGTCAATACGAAGTCTCTCCGCACAGAAGAATTCAGTTCCTTCTTTCGCATGTAAGGTCTCGTATTTGATCCTATAATATTCTAGTTTTCCATCTCTATTAAGCTGAAGATGTCTTCCTTCTCCTGCTTCCGGAACATATACGATTTGTCCGGTTAAGTAGGTTTCCCGAATGTTATGCTCGGCTATTTTGTACAAAGTATCCAACATAATTTGCTCGTTTTCACTAGATGCCGATTTTTCGGAAGAGAGGAACTGCAGACATGCTTTGTTAGTATCCGGGTGCTCAGAATATGCCTGTTGCATTCTCTGGGCCGAACCAACGCAAGATATGAATAGAATAGAACAAAGACAAACAACCTTTTTCATTTAGATAGAAAATCCGGGATTGGAATGGGTAATCTATTCTTTTTTTCGTTCAGACTGATATCGATCGGCTGGAGGTTTTAGTATAATTCTTGACAACTATACATACCATACAGGGTATACGTTATGGAACTAGATGAAATAAGAAAACAACTTACTCATAGACTGCATAGGATCAAAGGCCAGCTGGATGCACTTGAAAAGAGCCTACATGATAAGGATGAAGATTGCGAAAAAACCTTAATTCTACTCAAAGCTTCCAGCCAAGCGCTTAAAAAATTCGGAGAAGCCTATGTTCAGGAGTACATGGATAGATGTTTTTCGGAAAAGAAATCCTCTGTTTCTATCCAAAAAAATCTGAAAAAAGCGATCAAAGCTGCATTTTCTCTCTAACTCTCACCTTTTAATCAATTTTTCAACCTTTTGCGTCTGAAACCGATTTCGGGCGCTCATATTTATTTTATCACAGGATTTTTTGTTGACTAGTTGCATACCCCCATGGGTATGTGGATATTATATACCTAGGGGGGTATATAATATGGAGAATACAAACACTCAAAGCTGGTATTTGGAGAGGGTCTTATTCCTGATTGCGGGATCGGTCTCTTTGATAGGTTTAATTATCGCGAACTTTTTCAGCCCATGGGGACTTCTTCTGAATCTCTTAGTTGGGATCAATATGATCCTCTTTTCCGTGACAGGATTTTGTCCGATGGGTTTCGTTCTTACTCGATTGGGCGTCCCCAAAAAATGCGGATCTGACAGGTAAATCCAATGAGAGTCAAATCCGTTCTATCGCTTATACTGGGAGGGGTATTGTTCACGATACCTCTTCCGAGCAAGGCCTCCGATCCTAATATGGATTTTTTCTCGGTCTGGGAAAAGGTGGCGGGAAATTCTCCTTCTTTACAAACGAAAAGTTTGGAGATAGAAGCAGCGAAATCCGCAAGCGCTAGAGCGGGTTTGCATTGGTTCCCTAAATTATATACGGATGTTCGAACATACCAAACGAACGATCCTATCTTGAATTTTACGGGTAAACTAGGCCAGAGATCTGCAACACAGTCCGATTTTTCCACTGCAAGCAATCGATCTAATCTTTCTAATTTTTTAGATTCGAATAATCAGCTTTATCAAAATATAAATCCGAATTCGGCAAATATATTTGCGAAAGATACCTTAAATCATCCGGGCAGCAACACATATTCTAGGGGAACTTTGGGTATGGAGTTTTCCGTTTATGAAGGCGGATCGGGAAAGGCTTTCAAAGAAATTAAAGATAAAGAACTTCAATCTTACATTCTCGAATCAGAGTATTTTAGAAAAACTTTATATATACAAACCGCTGTCGCCTTTCATTCTTCTTTAGTTTTCTCCGACGGAGTTAAGGAAAGGGAAAAAATACTTCGTCAATTGGACTTCTTTGTAAACTCGTATAGGCTTGACAGCGTCGGAAATCCAATCGGACATTCCGGCTCTCTTGCCTTAAGGTCCGTTCAACTAAGAGTTTCTTCCGAAATAAAGGAAAAGGAACTATATCGAAAAGAATCCTTGGAATCGATCAGAATTTTGTCGGGAGGAGCAGTGGAAAATTTACGACCTTCTGAAACTTCTTCTTCACGTTTTTATGAAGAGGTTTTACCTCTGCCGTCGTCCGAATCAGAGAGACGCACCGCGATTTCCAAAATTCTGGAATCTTATTCAAACATATCCAAACAAAAGGTTGCTATGGAAAATTCAAAGTTTCTGCCTAAGGTAGGTGTTTATGCGGAAGCATATGGCTATAACGGAGATAGGAATTTTGCAAATTCTTACAACGCGGGAGTTTTTTTACAGATGAATCTTCTGAATCCTACGGATTTGGGTTCCAAAAAGGAAGCGATGATCCAAGCGGATGTAGCGGAAACAAAAGCAAAGGAAGCTAGATTAAAGGAAAATTCGGATTTTAAGATCCTATTAGAAAAAGAGAGGGTATTGTCCGAAAATCGAAAAGATTCGGAACAGTCTTACCGGATACAATACGAACAACTTCTTCTTTCCCAAACATTATTCAAGAGGGGAAATATTCCCGCTTCTAGTTTGGCGGAAAGTTTTTCCAGAACTTCCGACGCTTTGTCTCGGAAAGAGTTTATGGATTTAGAATATTTAAGAACGAGAGCTCAGCTCATCCTTTATTCGGAGGAAAACGACGATGGGAAATAATAAACAAGAACAACCGGAAGGTTTTGCGGGAATACTCGCAGGAAAATTTATCCGCTCTAAGCTAACTCCGATCTTCGCGGTAGTAAGCATTTTTGCAGGAATACTTTCCGTATATTTAACTCCAAAGGAGGAAGAACCTCAGATTTCCGTTCCTATGGTGGATATTTCCTTTTCTTCTCCTCAATATTCAGCAAAGGAAATGGAAAGAAAAATTACAGAGCCGGTGGAGCGATCCGTATGGGGATTGGAAGGAGTAGAATATGTTTATTCTGCAACTAGAGACCACCAGTCCATGATCACAGTCCGCTTTAAGGTGGGAGAACCGTTAGAACCTTCGCTAGTTAAGATACATCATAAGATCCTAGAGATCAGAAACCAACTTCCTCCGAATACTTCCGATCCATCAGTAAATTCTTATACGATTGATGATGTTCCTTTCTTAGCTCTCACATTTAGTTCTAATGTTACGGATGATTATTCTCTTCGCAGTTTGATTTCTCCTTTGGCAAGAGAACTTTCTTCTACTCCTGATCTTTCTAAAGTGGAATTATTGGGAGGAAGAAAAAAATCCGTCCGCATAATCGCAAATCCGCAAAAGATGAAAGAGTTCGGTGTGGATTTTATCCAATTGGCGGAAAGTTTACAGGCTAATTCTTCCGATTTCCCGGCAGGTAAAAACTGGGGAACTAAAAGTGTATATGATATTGAGATAGGTTCTTCTATCAGAAACTCGGACGACCTAAGAAAGATCCCTATCAAACAAAGTTGGGGAAGAGTTGTTAAGCTGGGAGATATAGCGCAAGTATACGAAGGGCCTCAGGAAAGGACCAAACAATCCTATTTTTTTCAAAAGGAAAATCCTGAAGTCGGAGAGAATGCTGTCACTATCGTATTTTCCAAAAGAAAAGGAACTAACGTAGAGGAATTGTCGAAAATTATCCGAGAACGTGCCGACGAATTTCGAAAAGACCTTCCGAGCGGAATAAAACTGAGTGTGATTCGGGACTACGGTAAAACGGCAGGAGTAAAGTCGAATGAACTGATTGAACACCTTCTGATCGCGACTATTTCGGTTTCCGTTTTGATTGCTTTATGGATGGGAATCCGAGCTTCTTTTGTGGTTTTCGTAGCGATCCCGGTCACATTAGCTCTTACATTAGCAATTTATTATTTTCTGGATTATTCTTTAAATCGTGTAACCTTGTTCGCGCTTATTTTTTCGATAGGGATACTTGTAGACGATGCCATAGTTGTGGTTGAGAATATAGAAAGGCATCTTGCTTTCCCTGGGAATAAAGGGAAGATCAGATCCATTTTGGATGCAGTTTCGGAAGTAGGAAATCCTACTATCCTGGCTACCTTCACGGTAATTGCCGCAATATTGCCAATGGCATTCGTGCGAGGTTTAATGGGACCATACATGAAGCCGATACCTGTCGGAGCTAGCCTTGCGATGCTTCTTTCCCTTTTTGTGGCGTTCTCAGTCATTCCTTGGATCAGTTTAAAAATATTAAAAGAACATACTGCTACTAATGGCGGACAGAAAATTTCACGGTTAGATGCAATCTATCTCAAAATTGCAGGCTGGTTATTGGAATCTAGATCGAATCTGATAAAGATGGTCTCTTTGATACTAGCGTTGTTTGCTGTTTCAATTTCCTTGGTAGCGTTCAAGGCGGTGAAGGTGAAGATGTTACCTTTCGACGATAAGGACGAATTCCAAATCACATTGGATTTTGATCCAAGAACTCCTCTATCCAAAACTGTAGAATTAAGTAAAGAACTTGCAAAATCAATTTTGAAGGAAGAGAATGTGGAGAAGGTCCAGATTTTTGCGGGAGAGCCCGCACCCTTCTCCTTTTCCGGAATGGTAAAACATACATTCTTACGAAGAGAAGAGTGGAAATCGGATCTTCATATCGTTTTAAAAGATAAAGACTCCAGAAAGAAAAAGAGTCATGAGATCATAGAATCCATTCGTCCAGTTTTAGAAAAATATAATAAAGAGAATTCTGTACTTAGCAAGATATTGGAAATTCCGCCGGGCCCGCCGGTACTTTCGACCCTAGTAGTGGAAATATACGGGCCGACTGAAAAAGAAAGAATTCGAGTTGCTCAAGAGATCCATTCGATAGCAGCAGCTCAAGAAGGGGTAGTAGATCTAGATTCTAGTCTTTCTGAGATCAGACCTAAAATCAGATATCCTTTCAAATTCGATAAAGGAGGACTTGTAGGAATTCCATCTTATGCGATGGCAAAAAACGCTGAATTGTTCTTTGCAGAAACTCCTGTATTCATTCTATCCGAGTCAGAACATCCGGAAGACATTTCCGTGGATCTGTCAGTTCCGAACGAATTTAGAGCTTCGTCTTCTCCGTTTTCAAGTTGGGACCTTTCTTCTCAATTTTCAGGATCTGTTTCTCCAAAAAATTTAGTGGGAGAAGGAGAAAGAATTTCTTCGAAAGTGCTTCATCGCAAAAATCTAAAACCTTTGGAATACGTTACAGCGGAGTTTTCAGGAAAAGAAGAAGCCCCCGTCTATGGAATTCTCTCTTTGACCCCTAAAATTAAATATCCGATTTATACTTCCGAGGTGCCTTGGAACACAAAACATCCGGTAATAAAATGGGATGGAGAATGGTTCATAACGTATGAAGTCTTTCGCGACTTGGGTGGAGCTTTTGCCGTTGTGATGATATTGATCTATGTTTTGGTTCTAGGCTGGTTCCAAGATTATAAACTCCCTATCATCATTATGGCTCCGATCCCGATCTCTCTTATCGGAATTATCCCAGGACATTTGGTTTCCGGAGCTTACTTTACCGCGACATCTATGATCGGATTTATTGCTGGAGCCGGAATCATAGTTCGAAACTCAATCATCTTGGTCGATTTTATTCAAGCTGAGATTGAAGCGGGCAAAGATCTGAAAAGAGCAGTCTTGGATGCGGGAGTAGTTCGCTTTCGTCCGATGTTTTTGACCGCAGCGGCAGTGATTGTCGGATCTTCCGTTATGTTATTCGATCCAATTTTCCAAGGCTTGGCAGTGTCTTTGATTTTTGGAGAGATCGCGGCGACCGTGTTGAGCAGGTTCGTCGTTCCCGCTTTCTATTTCTGGTTTTCGGGGAGAAAAGCGTAAAACAATTCTAAATCCGGGCCGTTTCATTCGATGCGGCCTGACAATTGTCGCTACTCAAAAATCCGACTAAATATCTTTTTTTGTTTGGATCTTTTCTTTTTAGCGTATAATACCCATAGGGGTATATGTATGAAAACTGTGATCTTAGGTGGCGGAATTTCAGGCCATACGGCCGCGACACTTCTTAAGAAGTATGTAAAGAGAAAACACGAAGTCGTAGTTGTTACACCGAACTCACAATGGAATTGGATTCCTTCTAATATTTGGGTCGGCGTCGGCTCGATGAGACCTTCTCAAGTTACTTTCGCCTTAAAGCCAGTGTATGACAAGTTAGGAATTCGTTATGTGCAAGCGAAAGCTATTAGTATTCATCCTGAAGGAGACCTCGAAGGAAATAAATCTTATGTAACTGTCGAATACGTCTCCGGAGAGCAACAGGGAAAGAAGGAAACCATAGAATACGATTTTTGTGTGAATGCAACCGGACCTAAGTTGAACTTTGATGCGACTCCCGGTTTAAACCCTCAGCTTGGCAATAGTTTGTCAGTTTGTACATATTCACATGCGGAGGAAGCTAGTAAAAAATTTGAAGAAACAATTCGAAGGATGAAGTCCGGAGAAACGCTTAACTTTGTGATCGGAACTGGACACGGAACTTGCACATGCCAAGGAGCAGCATTCGAATATCTATTTAATGTAGATTATGAATTACGTAAGGCAGGAGTTCGAGACCGAGCCCGCTTACTATGGATCTCCAATGAATACGAATTGGGTGATTTTGGAATGGGGGGGATGCATTTGGAACAAGGCGGCTATGTTACGAGCAGTAAAATTTTCGCAGAATCCCTATTTGCCGAAAGAGATATCCAATGGAAAACCAGAGCTCATGTTACCAAACTAGAAAACGGATTGATCCATTTCGTAACTCTTGATGGAGAATCTGGATATGTTCACAGCGATTTTACGATGTTGATCCCACCTTTTTCGGGAGTAGGATTGAAAGCATATTCCAAATCCAGTCAGGATATCACCGATACCTTATTTGCTCCGAACGGGATGATGAGGGTGGATGCGAACTACCAAGTGAAACCTTTCGAACAATGGAAACCTCAAGATTGGCCTAAAACTTATCAGTCACCTTCGTTCCCAAATTTATTCGCAATTGGTATAGCTTTCGCACCACCCCATTCGATCTCAAAAATAATGAAAACCGAAGAAGGAGTGCAAATTTCTCCTACACCTCCTCGTACGGGAATGCCCTCCGCAACTATGGGACGAGCTGTGGCTAGAAGTATTGCCGACATGATTCTGTACGGAAAATCTATACCAAGCCACACTGCTTCGATGGCGGAGATGGGAGCAGCTTGTGTTGCTTCCGCTGGAAAAGACTTATTCAACGGAACTGCTGCCTCCATGACCGTATATCCTGTGGTACCGGATTATGAGAAGTATCCGAAATTCGGGCGATCCTTAAAATATACCACGGGGGAGATCGGATTGGCAGGGCATTGGATTAAGTTGTTACTGCACTATTTGTTCCTTTATAAGGCAAAAGCTAAACCCGGATGGTGGGCGATTCCGGAATGAAAGGGAGGAAGAAAATGAGAGAAGAGAAAGAATGGGTCCCGCTGGAAAATGCGCAACTAAGAGATGCATATACCCAAGGAGACTTTACCTCAGTGCCTGGAAAAACCTTACTAAGATTACGTACATGCATTCCGTGGCAGATCTGGCGATTTTTTTGGATTAACTTGCGTATGACTTTGATGATCTTAAAATCTCATCACTGACTCGCCGTTGCGCAATCTCACATCCTGTTCGATTGGGCTCCACGGCGTCTTTCTCGCGTCTTCGTCCATCCATGGACTCAGATCGCGTTTGCTTACGTTCCCTATGGGTCACTGCAAACGCTCTCGCTCGAAAGCTTCGAGTCCCTTGGACACCATTTTGATACGAGTGAATTTTTTGCCGAAGAAGGGACTCGAACCCCCACGGTGTTACCCGCTGGTACCTGAAACCAGTGCGTCTACCAATTCCGCCACTTCGGCTAGTGGTTGGAGGGATTCTATCCCTTGGGATAATTTTGGTCTTGGGGACTTTCCGTCAGCTTATTTTTGGAATTCATTGACACGATAATTAATAGGAAAGTAGGGTCAGGATAGAATGAAAGAAGAACGTAAAACTTCGGAGACGGACATTAAGCTCTCCCTGAATATTCGGGGGAAAGGAAATTATAAATTCGATACTCAAATTCCGTTCTTCGAGCATATGCTTTCTCATGTTTCTAAACACGGTCTTCTGGACATCGATCTTTGGTTGCGAGGCGACATAGAAATCGATTGCCACCACAGTGTCGAGGACACTGCAATTCTTCTCGGCGCCACTCTTCATAAGCAGTTGGGAGATAAAGCGGGGATCAGAAGATACGGCCATTACACTCTTCCAATGGACGAGGTTCTTACCACAGTCGCAGTCGATCTAGGCGGTAGATATTATTATAAATATACCGGTCCTGAACTTGTAGGTAAGTTTGGAATTTACGATGCAGAGCTGTCGTTGGAATTCTTACAGAAGTTCGCTTTGAATGCAAAGATGAATCTACACGTTCATGTTCACTATGGAGAAAATCGTCATCATATTCATGAATCCATTTTTAAGGCTTTCGGTAAGGCTTTGAGAATGGCGATTGAGATCGATCCTGCTGCAGGCGGTGCAATCCCTTCTACCAAAGGTGTTTTGGAATGATCGCTGTTCTCGATTATGGAATGGGGAATATTCACTCCTGTTTAAAAGCGATCTCACTCTTTACTAAAGATTTTTCTTATACTAAGGAACCCTCCGTTTTGAAACAAGCGGATGCGATCATTCTTCCCGGTGACGGGCATTTCGATAAGGCAATGAAAAATCTGAATGAATCAGGTTTGAGAACCTTTGTGGATGAACATGTAAAGGCAGGAAAACCTTTGTTCGGGATCTGTATAGGTTTTCAAATTCTGTTCGAAGATTCCGATGAAGTCATTTCAGAAAATAAGAACGCGACCGTTTCCGGACTAGGATACATCAAAGGTAAGATCCGAAAGTTTAAGGGAAAAAATTACAAGGTCCCTCATATCGGCTGGAATAAATTATATAAAAGAAATCCTTCTAAAAGTAATTTATTGAAAAATTTAGAAGACGAATCATTCGCATATTTTATACACTCCTACCGTCCCGTTGGAGTGGAGAGTTCCGCAATCACCGGCTTCTGTGATTATTATGGCGAGAAGTTTCCTGCAGTAGTTGAAAAAGGAAACGTTTTCGGAACGCAGTTCCATCCCGAAAAATCCTACACCTTCGGTCTAAAGATTTTGGAGAACTTTATTCAATCCTTATGATTTTAATTCCGGCCATTGATTTGTTGGATAATTGCGCTGTCAGATTATTCAAAGGTAAATACGACGAAAAAACGATCTACTCCACCGAACCTTGGAAACTTGCAGAAGGTTTCGAAAGAAATGGAGCTACTCTCTTGCATCTTGTCGATTTGAACGGCGCAAGAAACCAGATCGGGATCAACACGGAATCTATTTCAAAAATTCGTAAATCTTCCAATCTAAAGATCCAACTCGGCGGAGGGATCCGTGATAAAGAAAAGTTGGAATATTATGATTCCATCGGTATAGATCGTTTTATCCTAGGAACGGCCGCGGTAAATAATCCGGAACTTTTGGACTTCGCTTTAAAAAAGTACGGAGAAGACAGGATCGTTGTGGCGGTAGATGCTAGAGACGGTATAGTCAAAATTGCAGGCTGGGAAGTAGACTCCGGTGTGAAGTATTTGGACCTTCTGGAAAAAATGCAACAAGCAGGGATCCGTAATATTATTTTTACGGATATTGCCCAAGACGGAACTTTGGCGGGTCCAAACCTTAACGCATATAAGGAAATTTTGAGCAGATATAATTTTCAAGTAATCGCATCCGGTGGTATCTCTTCTCTAAAAGATATCATGGCTTTATCCGCATTGGGGACTTCCGTTCCGATGTATGGAGTGATTACAGGAAAAGCTTTATACGAAGGTAAGATAGATCTGGCCGAGGCTATTACTAGTCTGGGATCCGATTAATTTTTAATTCTTCTTTATAAGTACATATCCCCATATTTTTTCTTTCCTTATGCCTTCCAGGTACGTATAAAGGTATTTTGTAATCGGAGTCCCGAATGAAAAAACTGTCCCCTAGCTCTATTCTTGCCGTAATTTCCGGTATCGCGGCATTTATCTCGTTTTTATTGATCCGAAAATATTTCGGCGGAGAAACTGCGGACGGACTTGCACAATCTCTTTGCGATGCAGTCAGCGAATCAGGCTCTTGCTCCAAGGTATCCGAAAGCAGCATCTCTGCGATCCGGGACGTTCCTTGGTTGGGAGACCTTCCAATCGCACTATTCGGATTTGCATTTTACGGATTTGTTACATATCTTTTTGTTCGCTCCGAAAAGAGTCCTGAAAACAAAGAAGGATATCTTTTACTTTCTTTTTACATTTTGCTTGTTGCATTAGTGATCGATCTTGGGCTCTTCTCCGCTTCCGTATTTTATATAGATGCGATTTGCGGACTTTGCGCGGTTACTTGGATCTCTACTTTGATCTTGGTTATAGGGACCTTCTTCCAAATTAAGGACTATAAAGACAAATCCTTGAAAAAGGCATTCGGCATCCTCCAAATCGAAGGTTTAAATACTTATATAGTAATTTTGTTGTTCCTTGCGGCAGGCCAGATCGGAGGAAAATCTTTCCACGATTCTTTGGTAGATGGAGAACATACAGGTGTAGCCCAGATACAGAAACAACTGGCCGATTACGAAAAAGCTCCTGTAGTTTCCATTGATCTACAAGGTTCTTCTATACAAGGAGATCCAAACGCTCCTATCACGATTGTAAAATTTGCAGACTTCAATTGTGGTCACTGTATGGATACTTCTCATATCTTAAAAAGAGTTTTGAGAGATTATCCGGGACTAGTAAAGATTGTTTATAAAAATTTCCCATTGGATGCGAATTGTAACCGATTAGTACAATCTCCTCGTCCTGATGCGAGTTCTTGTGTAGCGGCTTCTGCTGCGATTTGTGCGGATAAACAAAATAAATTTCCTGCAATTTACGAAGGACTTTATAGAAATACTGAAAATCGAATCGCTCATTCTCCCGCTTCCGTGTTGAGTTTAGCTCAACAAGAAGGATTGGATATGAATCAGTTCCGCGCTTGTTTGTCTTCTCCTGCTGTCCGTAATCAGATCAATAAAGAAGTGGATGATGCGGCTAAAGTGGAGATCCATAGCACTCCTAGTTTATTTATTAATAATAAACCGATCCAAAGTGGAACCCCAAAAGAAGCTTTCTTAAGAGCTTTAATTGAAAGTTTAATTAAGAAGGTCTGAGGTTTTAAGTGTCGGAAGCAGCCGAAGTCTCCAAAAAGAATTTCTATTGCAGGAACTGCGGCTCTTCTATTCTTTCCGATTCGGAAAAATGCCTGTTTTGTGGTTCCTATCAGTTACCCGGAAGAATTCCTTTTTTTAAATTTTTGTCCGAAAGTAGATTATTCCGAACTGCTTTCTTCTTTCCATTTTCGGCTCTAATTGCTTTTGCTTTGCCGATCGTATTCGCATTATATCCGATCCCATTTTTAGATTGGTCTTGGGTGCTTCTTATTTCCTTTTTCTTTTTTACATTTTCCGTCTTTGGATTCGTTTCAGAATGGATCTTTTTGAATAAGTTTAAAGGGGATGCAAAGGATTTTAGAGAAGGATTTTTCGAATGGCAAAAGACTCTTTATCTGCGTAATCCTTATCTTTCTTACTTCGGAATGTTCTTATTCGTATGTGTTCCTTTACTAAATTGGGAGAATCACTTTTCCTTTGCTGCATCTTCTTCCGCTATCTGGACGCTATTGCTCGTATTTTTATCTAAAATCCTTATTCCACTTTTCTAAACATCGGAGTTATTATCCATGCTGAAGAAGATCCTAATCATTTCTCTCTCCGCTATCGGTATATTTGTTCTATCTTTCGCAATTTTAATTTGGCACACGATCAATTTCCGACCGCTCACATTAGGTTTATATTATGAAAAGATCTTTTGGGAGAATGTTTTGGATGACCCGGAAACGTTGACCTCTCTTCGAATTTTGGATTCCTGGGGGATCACTTCTCATAATTACAAATGGTCCGACTCTTCTCCTGAAAAAGAAATGGAAAGAGCAGATAAAGCAAAAAGGGATTTGGAAATACTAAGGACTTACGATTCTTCCGGACTAAGAGGAGAAGATAAGATATATTATAAAGCATTAGAATGGGATCTGGAACTGGCGGCCGATTATGAAAAATATATTTATAATTCTTATCCGGTAAATCAGCTATTCGGCGTTCAAAATCATATTCCTTCGTTTTTAGCGACATCTCATATGATAGAAGATTATGAAGATGTGGAATCTTATATCGCGAGGTTAAACGGGATTTCTGAAAAGTTGGACCAAGTGATCCGAGGTTTAGAAATAAGGCAATCTAATGGTGTGATCCCGCCTGATTTTATTTTGAGAAGGGTCCTGGATGAACTAAAAAATTTCAGGGTCAAAAATCCGGAAGAAAATATTCTATATGTAAGTCTTCGTAAAAAATTGGAGAAGAATGACGAGATACTCTCCGATCAAAAAATTTCTTCCTTGGCGGAAGTAAAAAGGATCTTAGAAAGTTCCGTTTATCCAGCTTACTCTAAACTCCAAAATTTTTTAGAACAACAACTTAAACAGGCGGATAATAAAGCGGGGGTCTGGAAGCTTCCGAACGGAGAGAAGTTCTACGAACATACCCTAAAATATCATACTACTACAAATCTTTCCCCCGAGGAAGTTCATTCTATAGGACTTTCGGAAGTAGCTAGGATCCAAACCGAGATGAGATCCATTTTAGAAAAGTCAGGTATTAAAGTTTCGAATCTACAAGCTACAATGAAACAACTGAGAGAAAAACCTGAGTTTCAATTCCCGAATACTCCGGAAGGAAAAGAAAAAGTCATAGAGGTATATAAAGAGATCCTAAAAGAATCTATCGAAAGATCCAAGCCTATCTTTCCTTCTTGGCCAAAAGCAAAAGTACAGGTGGAAAGGATACCTGAATTTAAAGAAGCTGGGGCGCCTGGAGCTTATTACGAAGAACCAAGTCTGGATGGAAAACGTCCCGGCGTATTTTATGCAAATCTTCGCGACTTAAAAGAAATACCCAAATTCGGGATGAATACATTAACGTACCATGAAACGATTCCAGGTCATCATTTGCAGATTGCTTGGTCCCAAGAATTGACTTCCGCGCCTAGAAAGCTGCGAACTACACACTTTACCGCTTTTGTGGAAGGTTGGGCTTTGTACGCGGAAAGACTCGCAAAAGATTATAATTTTTATTCGGACCCTTATGTGGATCTAGGAAGACTGCAAGCTGAATTATTCAGAGCGGTCCGTTTAGTTGTGGATACCGGAATACACTATAAACGTTGGAGCAGAGAAGAAGCGATCCGCTATATGTCGGACAATACCGGAATGGCTCCTAAAGAAGTTTCTGCGGAGATCGAAAGATATATCGTTTATCCAGGACAGGCTTGCTCATACAAAATCGGAATGATCTCTTTTTTGAAAATGAGAGAAGATTGGAAGTCGGTCAAAGGAGAAACTTTCGATATTAAAGAATACCACGGATTCGTTTTGGGAAAAGGGTCTCTTCCTTTGGAAATTTTAGAAAAAGTTTCAAGGGAAGAATTGGGATTAGTTCCAAAAAACTAGATCTTAGGGTTATGATTTAATGTCTTTGTCTTTCCGGCAGGAAAAGACTGTAAGATTGCTGCATGTAGGAATTCTCTCGCTTTTCCCACAGCCTCGGAAAGAGGAAATCCTTGGGCCAGATAAGAAGCGATCGCAGAAGAATAAGTACATCCTGTTCCATGAGGATTAAAATCCTCTACAAAAGGTTTGGTATATTTGAAGGTTTGTCCATTCGAAATTCCTAATATGTCCAACGCCTCTTTCGAATTTTTGATATGTCCACCTTTTAATAAAACGGGCACTCCTAATTTTTTTGAAAGAGAAACCGCTTCCGATTCCATGGATTCAATTTTGGAAATTTCTCCCGAACCTAAAATTTTTGCCTCATCTAGATTTGGTGTAACCAAACTTGCCATCGGGACCAATTCGGAGATCAAGGATTGGATCGCTTCGTCTTGTAAAAGTTTGGCTCCACTAGTGGCAACCATCACCGGATCTAATACTATCTCGAAGTTTTGGCCTTTCGTTTTGTACTCTTGTAAAATTTTGGAGATCCTTCTTATCAAACTTTCGGAGAATAACATTCCTGTTTTGATCGCTTTTACCGGAAAATAAGAAAGCACTGCTACAAGCTGCCTTTCAAGAAAGTCGGGATCAACTTCCAAAATTCCAGTGACACCGTCCGGATTTTGAGCCGTTAAACAGGTAATGACAGATGTTCCGAAAGTCCCGGTGGAGTTAAAAGTTTTGAGATCGGCTTGGATTCCCGCTCCTCCTCCGGAATCGGAACCTGCGATCGTTAATACTACCGGCTTTTGCATTCGGAACCTTACAATAAATTAATCTGGCCAGCCGAATCGTTTCCAATCCACGACCTCTTCTCTAGAAAATTTGATGCCTTCGGATTCTAAAAGTTTTTTTTGAAGGATCGCTCTAGGAGTATCTCCTTTATGGGAAATTTTTCCCATACTATTAATGACTCTCTGCCAAGGTACCTTTTGCTCTTGTCCCTTTTTTAAGGCGTTCAAAGCGTAGCCTACCGCTCTGGCTGCTCTAGGTTTTCCGATCAGAACTGCGATCCTGCCGTAGCTGGTGACTTTTCCTTTCGGGACTTTCTTTACGATTTTATAAACTAGGTCGTAAAAATTCTCTGCCTTTGTTTCTATCTTTTTCTTTTTAGGTTTTGCGATCATACGGCAGGTTTTTCTAAACTTGTTTCCACATTTGGTTGTGGCGGCCTAAGCGGTAATTCTACTTTGAATACCGTTTTTCCCGGAGCGGATTCTACTGTGATCTTTCCTTTGTGTTTTTCCACGATCCCTTTTACTATACCAAGGCCAAGTCCCGAACCTTCTCCTTGGTCTTTTGTAGTAAAGAATGGATCCCAAATCCTGTCTTTGATAGAAGGATCTATTCCTGGTCCGTCATCCTGCACTTCGATTGTAACAGTATCGCCTGTAGAATATACTGATAATTCTATCGTTCCTTGTCCCCGAATGGCCTGGTTCGCATTTTGAATGAGATTGGTCCAAACCTGGTTTAGTTCATCCGGATTACATACGACTTTTGGGATTGTGGAGAAGTTCTTTTTCACTTCCACTCCATACTTGAGTTGATTGTTCATGATCACCAAAGTATTCTCGATCCCCTCTATCAGATCAGCGCTCGTGAAGGATTTACTTTGGTCTAGGTGGGAATAGTATTTTAAAGCTTTTACGATCCGAACGATGTTTTTGATGGAATATTTAATATTCTTAATATTTCGGTTTGTGTTGGATGCATGCTTAAGCATCTCATATCCAGGCTTTGCCCCTTGGGCCAAAATTTCCAGGATGTACTTTCGAACTTCCATGATATCGTTTTCTATAATGAAAGAAGCCACTTCTCCCGCTAAGGAAACTTCGATCCCCATTTCGACCATTTCTTCTTTCATTTCTCTTTTGATCCGGAACTTGTCCTTGGATTCCATGACCTGGCTTTTTTTCCGATCTCTCAGGATATGAAGAAGTGCAACTTCAAATGATTTTCTCAATTTCTTGTTTCTAGCAAATCGAACGATTTCAAATACGTTCTTTACGATATAATTCATGTTCGATTCTAGATTATCTGCAGAACCGTTGATAACTCCTGCAGGAGTATTGATCTCATGCGCGATCCCTGCAACCATGGTACCTAAAGAAGCCATCTTTTCGGACATGATCAATTGGGACTGTGCGTTTTCCAACTCTTGGGTCCTATGGCGGACTTTTTCCTCAAGAGTTTCGGTAAGTTCTATTAGTCTTTCGTAAAAAATGGAATTAGAAAGCGACATCACTGAAACCGATCTCATTTCGTTCAGTTTTTCCAATTCGGAAGCAGTGTATCTTCTTCCATCGTTCTTAGGTCCTAGAACGAGCATCCCCAAAAGACTTTTGTTTAAGATAAAAGGAACAAGAAGATCCGCCTTGGTCTTTGCCGCGAACGAAAGCGCATGTTCTTTGATCTGTTGAAGTTTTACGTTATCTACGAATTCTTCCGAATAAAAAATTTTATCGTGTTCAGTGATCCATAATAGAAAAGGATCGAAGATATAAAAATGATCTTCTCCCGTATCTCTGGGATAAGGGGAGAACTTTCCTAGATCTTCTCTCCATAAGTAAATTTTAGCCCTACTCGCATCGATGATGCTCGGGAGGAATTTTATTATTTTATCGCATACACTTTCCGTGATGTTGGTTGCAATCAGATCACTTTTGAATTTATCTAACGAAGAAAGGTATTTTACGTATTCTTGGTCAGTCAGTTTAGAAAGCGCGGAGGATAAGTTCCATGCGGGACCGAACTCATTGAACCAGATCCAAACAAAAACGGCGGCCAAAGTGGTAAAAGGCAAACTGATGAGAAGCACGACCGTACGATCCGGATCCAAAGACCTGAAATCCAAACCGAATATTAGCGCCGATTGTAATAGGAATGCGGCTAAAACAAGACCGAATATTGGTCCGAATTTGCGTATGATTTTCATCGCGTGCTCGTAAAATTAGGCTTAAGAATGTCTACTTCCACGATTCCAGTAAAGGAGTTTTTTACCATAGCAAGGGTCTTCGGAGCCTTCTACGATCTGTATTCTCCAGAAAGGGGAAGAGTACGAGCCGTACTTAGAGGAAGGCTCAGAAATATTTCCGCAAAAGAAAGACATCCCTTTGTTGTAGGCGACAGGGTCTGCGCGATGGAGTCAGGCGGAGAATGGGCTATCGAAGAAAGATTACCTCGCAAAAACGAACTTCTACGTAAAAGTAGAGAAGGAGATGCGCAGGTACTTTGTGCAAATGTGGATCAAATTGCGGTACTTGCCTCTTTAAAAGATCCTGAAACTAAGGATGGATTTTTAGATCGTTGTTTGGCGGCCGCATATCTATCCCAGGTCCCTCCCCTAATTATATTTACAAAATCTGATTTAGTGGACCAAAAAACTGCGATTAAACGTTCTTCCGTTTATAAAGATCTAGGTTACGAGGTAATTACTGTATCTTGCCAGACCGGCCAAGGTCTAGAAGAATTGTATTCCAAGTTTTCTTCCAAAACCACGTACTTAGTGGGAAATTCCGGAGTCGGAAAATCTAGCTTAGTAAACGTCTTATCCGATAGGGAATTGCAAAAGACTTCCCAGGTCAGTCTTTCCACTAAGAAGGGTAAACATACGACTACAAACTCCAACTTTTTGGTTTTGGAAGATAATATCGTGTTAATCGATTCTCCAGGCATTAAAGAATGGGGTATCTTACATTTATCCAAAGGTGAGATCTTGGAAAGTTACCCGGAATTGAGAAAGTATAAAGAGGATTGCGATATTTCCGACTGTTGCGATGCGGGCCCAGGATGCAAAATGTTGTTTTCTATGGGAGAAGCGACCGATATAAGTACGGAAAGAAGAAAGAGCCTGGAATCTATGCTTGCAAGCTTGGAAAACCCGTTTAGAATCACACGTAGAGATCACTTAAAGAATGAAAGTAAATCCTAAATCGATAGAATATAGCTCGATCGAAGAGGTTTTAAACTTCGTACGCGATTATAATGCCGGAAATATGTTACGTTTCCTAAATGCGATCGAGGACAATAGCGGCAATATTCTAGTAAAGGAAGAAGTCCAGGTAAAGGAATCCGCTCTTACCCGATTGAAAGAAATTAAGGGTCAGTACAATCCCGAATTTAAGATAAAATTAACTAAGGAATTAACCGGTCAGATCCAGGATAAGTTAGCCGAAAAGATCGTTTTTCAACTTAAACAAACGGATAAGAAATTCCTAAAGTTCATGTACGAAGAGAATAAATTCAACTTTAAGGGGATTATTCGCAACGGCATCACCAATAAGAAACATTTACTTGCGCTCTTTAAAGTTTACGAAACAAATCCTCATTTTTTCAAACATATCTGCGAGCTAGGTTTATTGGCTTTGGGAATCGTCCTGATCCCGGACGCTCTTAAATACAAAATGTTACGTAGATATTCCTTCCTTGGCGGGATCTTTATGGATATTGCCAGGGTTTCCGGAGACCATTGGAATCGTCCTTTTCCGGACGATACAGAAAAAACTAGGATCGCGAAACAATGTGCTAACTTCATGCAGAAGTTGGATCTTCCCGAATTCGTATGTTCCGCCGCTTCTAACCACGTTCCCCTAGGATTGCAGGACAATGTGGAGGTAACCGCGGCAGGTGCTAAAAAATCCGAAAGAGAAAATCCGGACGAGACATTCTTTGCGGAGATGATGGTGGATGATGGAGAAAGCGATTCTACTCCTGACGACGAAGAAGACGCAGGCCTTCCCGATAAATCGGAAGACGTACTACGTGAACTTCTCACTGATTCTTTAAAGATTGCCAGGTATATTCATACCGTTAGCTCCTTCTCTCATGATAAAGAATATGTAATGGAAGAATTGGTGTATTTCTTGGCTTACAATACGTCTAGAGGATACTTCAACGAAGTGTTAGCCAATCCTTTAGTGAACTTATTCAAACAATTTGAAGAAAACGTAAAGCGTATGCGCAAGTTGGCGGAAGTAGAAATGCAATGTCTTCATCCTCCCGCCGCTTGGGCTTATCCAAAACCAAAAGCAAGCCAGGTATTATGTAAGAATAAAGTCTGGGATTGTCCTAATATAGTGCAAGGGTGGGATATTCACGTCATCTCTTCTCAAGAAGCGTTCGGTTGGGTAGGCTCCAGTCTAAACGCTGATCATTATCCGAAGTGCAAATTGGAAGAAGAGTTAGATTCCTTACCCGACATTGAGCCAAAAAAGGTGGAGAAAAAATAGAATCTGTTCTCAAATGACTAATCCTTAAGGGTTAGTTTTCATCCTTTCTATTATAATCTGCCAAAGGGACATTTTTAGGAAATTTTTTTCCAAAGGAAAACTTTTGCTTTTTGTAAAACACTTTAAACCAAAGTATTGGTAAAAAGTCCTTGTTAGATTGTTATATCTATAGGATTCTTAAGCTTAAAAAGCGGGGGAGAATATATGTTAAAAAATAAAAGCACCCTAATTCTAATGACTGTATTAGCAATCAGCTATCTGATCGCTTGTAGTCCTAAAACAAGCAGTGGCCAAATTAAATCGGAAGCGGTATCTTCTACTGCTAAAATTGTTTGGTTGAATGGAGACGTTAAAGTCCAGTCTGCCGAAGGTGAGAAAAAAGCCGAGTTCGGTCAGACAGTAACTGCTGCAGATACGATCCTTACCGGCAAAAACGGATCTGTAGAGATCATGGTTGCCGAAAGTGGTATCATCAAAGTTTCTAAAGAGAGCGAAGTATCTATTGCTGCTCTTGTAGGGGACGAGGGAACGAACGTTAAGGTCAATCTGAACTACGGAAGGATTGTTACCCTGGTTCGTAAGGAGAACAAAAACTCCGATTTCAGCGTAGTAACGCCTACCGCTCTTGCGGGAGTTCGAGGAACTACCTTCTTAACTTCAGTCGAAAATCCTGCAGGTACAAAAGTGAACTGCGCAGAATCTCATTGCGATGTTAAATTCGCAGTATTAGAAGGTTCGGTTGCAGTATCTAAAGTCGGAGAAGAGTCCGAAGTCATTTTGGAAAGAAACAGAGAGATCACTCTGAAGAAAAACCAAAAGTTGACCGAAAAACTCATCCTTTCTTTGAGACCTGAGTCAGTAAAAGAACTGAAAGGGTTAATCGTTCTTAAGAAAAACGATGTTTTAGAATATAATAACCTGGTGGATGAACTGAAAGCATCCAGCGAAGAACTTCGTATTTTGAGCCAGGCTTCCACTGTGGAAGAAGTTCGTACACAATTGCAAAAACGTGAAGCTACTAGAGCCAATGCGGACGAAGTAGCAAGAACCGCTCAGCAAGTGAACGAAACTAAATACGTCCAACAAGACGTTCAGAAAGAAAAGTTGAAACTCAACGCAAAAGAAACTTTCTAATTTAGTTTCTTCTTCTTTTCCGCTTTTAGGACTTCTATAGAACCCCGCCATACCAGCGGGGTTTCTCTTCTTTTTCTTTATAGCCGGTCTTACGCAAATAATTTGTAATCTTGTAATGCTCTTTGTCGGACCAACCAAGGTCGGATAATCCTTTGTAAAAATAGCCTCATTTTTTCCAGAACTAGGAAAAGATTTGCTAAATCAGTCCCTGGGAAATTTTTTTACGGGATGGGGAACAATTCATTTCGTAATCTTATTATATTCTCTCTTATTACGAGTTTTGGGCTTACTTGCTCCTCAGTACAGAAGTTAAACGAACCTTCTAAGCTGATACAAGAACCGTACTACAAGCCGATAGGCGACTCAGAGAGTGTGTTCATTTTTAGAGAATCGGATACTGACTTTCGGGTTCGTAAAGCAGGGCATGAGGTCCCGATCCTAGCATTCTCTCCTATCGAATATCCAAAATCAGTGGATAAAAAATTGGCCTCTTATTTTGAGCAAGAGATCAGTTTGATCTGGAAGGATATTAAATTTTCTAACGCAAAAATTTCTCCTGAAGTTTGGAAAAACAAAACCGGATTAACTCAAGAGTTAAAATCCAAAGATGTGGACGTTTTAGTTTTAGGCTCGGTAATTGAGACTGATTCAGGTTGGACTTTCAAATTCGAATTAAAAGATTCGGTGGATACAAATTCTTACGGAGACTTTGAACTTTCTTTCAAACGTCCGGTTTCCAGCGAAGAAGTGGGAGCTTGGAACCAAGCAATATTCTGGAAATCTTCAGATAGAGTTATTTCATTAGAATCCAAACAAACCACCGTTCCGATTTGGGATAGAAAGCCTGATCTCACTAAGATTAAGGAGATCGTAAACTCTTCCATCAAAGGAACTTTAACGGTAAGGGCTTCTTCCGGAGATACGGAGATCCTTTGGAAAGGTAAGTCGTTAGGAAATACTCCTTTGACCGAGGTTCCGATCTTAGAAGGGATCCAAGACATACAAGTAGTCTTAAAGGGAAAAAAACCGATCACTAAAACCATCCAAGTAAGAGCAGGTAAAAAAAGTTTCTTATTTCAGGAGTGGGAAGAGGATCGTACATTAGGATCTGCTAAAGTAATTACGGTGCCTAACGGATTGTCCGTTTCTTTGGACGGTTATAAGCAGGGAGAAACTCCTTTTTATCGCAGTAACTTAACTCCCGGAGCGTATCAGTTGGAGCTCTTAAAGGAAAGCGCAGATGGGGCTTACGTTTATTACGAAGGGATCTTGGACGTAAAACCGGATCGTTTGGTGGAATTAGCGCTTCCATATTTCGGATACGGACTATTGTCAGAATTAGAATTCTGGAAACCTTCCGGAGAATTTGGATTTTCTCCTTTCGGACCGAACGGTTTGGAATTTGCAAAAAAGAAAAACTTATCCAACGGTTGGAACGGAGTGTATTCTCTACCTTTTATTCCAGAAGAGTTAGAGATAGAGGGCTACTTCTTACTTCCCGTAGATCACGGAGACGGTTCGGTGGCTGTAACATTCCATTTGAACGGTCTTTCTTTAGGAGTTGTTGCAGGAAAAGAGAAAGTCTCCATCTTCCAATTTCCTTCCGACGGAAAAACACTCAGCACTTATAAATATCTGGACGTGGACAAAGATATTGGTCGTCCATTCCTGTTCAAAACGGATTTAAAAAATAAAAAATTGTCCCTATATCTTGGTAGGGACGTGGTTTGGCAGGGAGATTTACCGGCTGGAGGACTCTGGACTGTTTCCGTTCTGACCAGAGGAGAAGAGTTCAGGGAAAAAACTCCAATCAAAGATCTGAAGATTCTCTATAAGGGATACAAGTGATGAATCGTATACTTTCTCGTTTTATAATATTATCAATCGTTTCCGTTTTTGGCGTACATTGCGCTTCTAAGGATTTCAGAAAATCAAATTCCCAAGATGCGATCCTAGAAAAAGATATTATCGCCGCTCAAAAATTGAAACAAGCGTCCAAGCTGATCAACGAAGGAAACTCGGCCTTTCAAAAGGGAAAATTCGAAGTCTCTCTTTCTAAAGGTAGAGAGGCGGTAAAAGCCTATCCTACTGCCGAAGGTTATTATCTGATCGGCTCTTCGGAATATCGTTTGGGTAAAACCGAAGACTCTTTGAACTCTTTGAAAAAGGGAACGGAATTAGATCCGGAGAATGAGCAGATCCTTTTAACTCTCGGGATCTTATATACTTCTCAAGGGGCTAATAAGGACGCTTTGGAAGTTTATTCCAAATTAGAAAAACTTCCTAAGGTGGATGGAAGCGCTTATACATTCAAGAAAGCAGTATTACTAAAAACGATCGGAAAATATGACGAGGCTTATTCCGCTCTCAAGTCCATTCCGGAAGATAAGTTCAAATTTAAGGCGCAGTTGTACATGCAACTGGGAGATACTGCCGTTCAAGTAAAAGATTACGAGGCGGCAGAATCCTATTTTGAGAAGGCTAGAAGTGCGGATCCTGAACTGGCATCTGCAAAACAATCTGCCTCCGCAACTAAAGTTGCCGGTCTGTTAGAAAAAGGAAATGCCGCTCTTAAAGCAAAAAGTTATAGAGAGGCGATCCAATACTTTACTTCTGCGACTCAGTTGGATCCTAAGAACCCTTCTCCTTTCGTATTCTTAGGTAATGCAAAAATACTTTCAAATGACACGGACGGCGCTATTAAAGCATTCGAAACTTCTCTCAAACTAAAAGCGGATTACTTAGAAGGATATTCAGGTCTTGCATCTGCTTACAGTAAATCCGGAAATAATCCTAAAGCAATTTCAGTTTTAGAAAAGGCGATCCCATTCTTTCCTAAAAATGCGACTATCTATAACCAAATCGGTTTGAACCAAAAGTCATTGGGTGAAAATGCAAAGGCTATGGTCTCTTTTAGCAAGGCGCGTGAACTGGATCCGAATTATAAAGAACCTGTTCTGAACCTTGTGTATCTTCTAGCTTCCGAACACAGATATAAGACCGCTAAAAACGAATTAGATACTTTAAAATCGGACGAGGAAACCAAGAAGGTAGCAGCTTTTTTAGAGTCTTCTGAATTGATCCATGAAGGAGATTTACGTCTTCGTAAAGGAGATACTAAGGCCGCAAAGACCTATTTCGATCGTGCGAAGGCAAAAGATCAGGATGATCCAGGAGTTTATACAGCCTACGGTCGTTTGTATCAGATCAGCGGAGATACAAAACTTTCGGAGCAAAATTATCTAAAAGCCTTGAGTCTTCAAAAGGGAAATCTTCCTGCATTACAAGGTTTGATCCGTCTTTATTCCGCTCAGAAAAACCAATCTAAAGTTGCTCAGTACACTAAAGAATTGGAAGCAATTACAGGAAACGACCCTCTTTCCGGAATCGTACTCGCAAGGACTTACGAAGATAAAAAGGAATTCGATAAGGCCGAAAATACTTATAAAAATTTAATGAAGAAGTATCCGGACAACGAATCTATTCAGTTCCGATTGGCATTTCTTTATTACAAGATCGCTTTAGAAGAGAATGAAAAAGCAAATTATGATTCTGCAAGTTCCTGGTTAGTAAAGGCAGAAAAGTTAACCAAAGATCTTCCTGAGATCGCGGAAGCCAAACAAACTATCGACCAGAACAGAAAGTTCTCCGAAGTAGTTCCTACAATCCAAAAAGCAAATCGTCTTTTTGATAGTAAGGCTTACGAAAAGGCAGTTCCACTTTATCAATCTGCATATGATAAAACTAAAAAGCTGACCTTGTATATTAAGATAGCTGAATGTTATCTGGCTATGGGAATGGAAGAGAAAGGGATTTCTCTTTTAGAAAATTCACCGGAGGGATCCAAAAATCTAGCCGCACAAGAAGCAATCTACGCCTTCTTACTTAGGAAAGGAGAAGTGGATAATGCTGAGAAAGGTTTCCAAAAAATTCTCGAGAAAAAACAGGATTCTTATTATAGCCATTACCAGCTTGGAATTATCGCGCTCCAAAAGAAAAACTACGACTCAGCAATCGAGTCTTTCAATCGTTCTTGGCTATTGAACCCGGAATTTACCGCTTCCCGGATAGGTAAAGGGATCGCGTATTATAATCAAAATAAGAGTAAAGAAGCCAAAGAAGAATTCGAAAGCGCGATGAAGGCTGATTCCGAAAATGAATTGGCTCCTTACAATATTGGGATCGTACTTTTCAATGATAATCTTCTGGAACAGTCGGTTACAATATTTAAGGAAATCATAAAGAAAAATCCGGACTTTCCGGATGCGCATTTCCAACTTTCTTACATCTACTTTAAAAAAGGAGATCTGGAAGCTGCAGACGCAGAGATCGTAAAAGCTCTCGAGCTAGAAAGAGACGAGAAATTCTTACATGCGCGTATTCGTATCCTTTCCGAATTAAGGACCAAGAACCCAGGAAATGCAGAATATAAAAAACTGGTTTTAGAATTAGGAAAGGAACTCGCGGAGAAATTCCCGAATTCACCTTATTCCAGCCAAGCCGAAAGGCTGGTTCTTTCCGATTCGGATACACCTGTGATCTTACAACCGTTCCCGAATCGTGGGTCTTTGATCGGAGTCCCTGTAATTATCAACGATCTGTTATTGATGAATTACGGAACTTCTATCGAAGCTTTGGATAAAAATAGGGCGATCCGTCTTTGGAGGATCACAAGTACTAAACCTTTTCGTAATGTTCTGGCGGATCGTAGAGTTTACGCATTCACAGATAGAAGTTTAGAAGTTAGGGATCAAAACTCAGGTTCTGTTTTCCAAACGATCAATCTGCCCGGAATGTTCAAAAAAGCGTTGGTTTCCGGAGATAGAATATTAGTAGAAACCGAAACTTCCGGAAAAAGAACCTTAACCAGTTACTCGGATACTTTCGAGGAAAACAAATCCATTCCATTAGATTCTAAATCTTGGTCGGCCTCCAAAAAGGGACAAGTGTTCTTGGTACAATCCTCTTCTAAAGAAGATAAGATCTTATACGCAGATGCAAAACTGAATAAGGATGTAGATTCTGCTTGGACTGGGACTACAAATCCAAGATTGCTTGGCGCAACTGAAGATGGAACCTTCTTCCGAACGGATAAAGAGATAGTATATGTTTCCGGAAAAGGAAAGGCGACTAAGACTGAAATTTCGGACAAATCCGCGAATCTTTTCAGCGTAAGGGGGAATTCTCTCTGGTTTGCAGGTAACGATAGAATTTATCGTGTAGATGCAGATTCTTCCAGCCTGAAAGAGATCAAAATCTCAGACAAAGAAGTTGAAGGTCTTTTACCAGGCAAAAAGAAAGATGTGATCGTATTATATAAAGATAATACTGCTATCAGATACGATGAAAAGGGTGAAACTGTCTGGACTTATAAATTGGATCAAGATTCTGACAATGTGTATTCTTTATTGTATCACTAAAACTGTTTCAGACTTTGACCCGATCTAAATAATAAATCCGGGAGCCAGTCTCCCGTTTTTCCTGCTCAAAATGGGAGATTGGAAAATTCTCCCTTTGTAGAGAAAATTCAGAATGAACCGGTTTAAATCTAGGATCATCCCTAAAAAGACGAATTCCTTTGCGAGCATAAGGACCATAGTCTGTAGCAAAATGGAATATTCCTCCGTCCTTCAAAAGAATATGGACAGTATCCAGGAATCTTGGATTTAAAGTTCTGTGTTTATGATGTCTGCGTTTAGGCCAAGGGTCGGGAAAATTCAGAAGTACCTCGTCAAAGATACTTGGTTCGAAAATTTCTTCTAAAAACCAATTAAAGTTCACTGAAAGGAGTTTAACGTTCTTAATGTTATACTCTTTCAGATCACGGATTGTTTTTCGTAAACGATCCGCTTTCTTCTCCATGAGAATAAAACCGGTGTCTGGATTCTCTTTGGCTAAGGAGACTGCAACCTCCCCCCAACCTGAACCGAGCTCTAGATAATATGTCCCGAATTCTTCGGAAAACAAATCGTTTTTTTTTAATTTACTTCCGGGGTTTATTTCTAGGAAATAATCAGAGGTAAAGGGAATTCGAGTAGCGATCTTCCATTGTTTTTCACGAAAATTCGATGTCATCGCCGAATGCCTGCAAATACCAAATCTCTTAGTTGTCTAATTTAATACAGTGAAAATAAAATTATACGGAGTAAGAGGATCTCTTCCTACTCCGCTTTCCGGTTCGGAATATAGAGAAAAGTTAGAAAAAATCCTAGAGTCCGCTCATAGGGAATTCAAACATAAGAACGGAACCTTCTCCGTTTCCGCATTTTTACAATCCTTAAGCCCGGAACTGTTACACCCCGTGGGAGGAAACACTACTTGCGTATATGTCGAATCTACAAACGGTCAGAAATTAATTATAGATTGCGGTTCTGGAATGAGAGAATTGGGCAATGATCTTTTGAAAGAAGGTATAGCTCAAGGTGGCTCTATCAAAATTTTAGTGACACACACTCACTGGGATCATATTCAAGGTTGGCCTTTTTTTAAACCGGGTTATATTCCAAACGTTCAAATCGATTTTTATTCTACTATCTCAAATCTAAAAGAAAGATTCGATCGCCAACAAAATCCTGAAAACTTCCCGATCACTTTGGATGAGATGATGTCCAAAAAGACGTTCACTCTTTTACAAAGACAGCAAACGGTTCAGATCGGTGATTTTAAAGTGACTCCTTTTCTTTTAAAACATCCGGGCAACTGCACAGGTTATCATATAGAAGAGAATGGAAAAAGTTTCTTATTCTGCACCGACGTAGAAGTAAGAGAAGAGGATCTTACCGAATTCGAACAATTACGCGCAAAATTCGGAAGACCTGACATGTTGATCATAGACGCTCAATATAGTTCTGAAGAAGCGGACCGTAAGATTGGTTGGGGCCATACATCAGGTAGACTAGCTGTTCGTTGTGGAGAAGTTCTGGGTGTAAATAAGTTGGTCCTAACCCATCATGAACCGGATCATCCGGATGAAGAAATCATACGAATGTTCAATCAAGAAAAGCAATCCACTGCTCTTTCCGAGATCGTATTAGCTAGAGAAGCTGATATATTTCAATTATAAAGATAATATTAGCTAAGACTAGATGTTTGGGTCTATTCTTGATCTATCTTTTCGCTTTTAAATATATTTTTTAAAAAGAATCTTCACACCAAAAGAAATCTTCTTTCAAATTTTTTTCTAGTACTGTATGCTCTCCCGGCTATGCAAAGACTAGAGATCGGGATGGATCCTTCTAAAAAGGTAACACCTGATTTGCCGACGGATCAAAGATTTTATACAAGGTTCCGTAAAGACAGTCAGGTTAAACTTTTTGAGGGAGGAAATTGGAGCGAAGGGATTCTCGTAGATATATCGATGATAGGTGCATCTATTCTTTCAGATGAGAATTGGAGCCCCGGTAAAAAAATCACGATTATGTCCCCAATGTTTACTTGCGAGATACCTGGAGAGGTTATTCGTAAGACTGTTAGTGATACAGGGCAAAGATATGCGATAGTATTTCACGATCTTTGTGACTCAAGCATACTTGAGATACTTAATAAGATAGCATATTGCAAATAACGTTTTTCCATTAAGTAAAGGGATTTTTTTTCCTAAGCTCTAAACTCAAGGTTTGTCAGGCCGACATTTATAATAGGATGAACCTGGGAGCCATACAATCTTCTTCCATGATGGAAAGACCGAAAGATACTTCGGTTAAGTACATTGGTCACGGGCAGCTAGAAAGCGCGCCTCAGGCTAGTTCTGTACTTCATGTTATTTCTCATGAACTCGGTCATGTTGCAGAGTTTCGCAACGAAGCAATCAGAGACAATGCAGAGCTAAGATCTATAGATGTTTCCATAGAATACGAACTTAGGGACGGAAAATTAGTTGCCGTTGCCGGAGAAACCAGAGCAACAACAGTCAAAAAGGCCGAAGAAAAGAAATCCAATCTTTCATCTTTAAACGAAGAAGAAGTCGGGAATACCGACAAGTCGGCTGATCAGGCTAAGAAGAAGGAAGCAGCTTCTCGTTCCAATATGATCTCGGATAAAGAATGGGAGCTTATGTCAGAATTACGTGATATAGATCTGGAATTGAATCGATTGGATAAGAATCAGGCTTCTTCTCATGACGATCCGGAAAAAAAATCGGAAGACGAAGCTCGTCGCCATATGGAACTTATAGAAAAAAAACGTAAGTTAGAAATGGCTTTGAGCCAGGAGAAACTGAAAGCTCTCCTAGAAGAGACCTTAAAAACGATCCAAGAATTAAATCAAAAACAGATCCAATTTGCCGGAAAAGTATATTACGGAGATGCGATTAACGCTGCCGGTAATCTTTTAGAAACTCACGCTTAATATTAGCCTTGTTCGTTGATCTCTTGCGGGATTGCGTCCTCTTCCATTGGGGGAATGATCAAGGATTTCATCATATTTTCTATGATCTTTCTGAGTTCAGGTAACCCTTTTCCGTACTTAGGAGAAACGAAAACGATTTCCAACATAGGATACAATCCTTGGATGTTTTTCATTTTTTTTCTGAGTTTGGAAAGTTCTGACTGATTGAGTTTATCAATTTTAGTGCGGATCAAAACCGGCTTGGTTCCTTTCTCGAAACAGGTACCGATTAATTCCAATTCTTCGTCCGGTAATTCCCTTTGTGCATCGGATAACAAGAACAGACATTTTAGATCTTTAGCTGAGTTCAGATAATTCATTAATAGATCCATCATCTGCTCATGGTCTTTATGAGAATTTGCGGAGTAACCGAAACCGGGAGTATCCACTAAGAACAATGATTTGGAAACTAAGAAAAAATTTAAAAGTTTGGTCTTGCCCGGAGTAGCTGAAACCTTTGCTAAGGACTTTCTTTCTACGATTGCGTTTAACAATCTGGACTTTCCGGAGTTGGAACGACCGGCGAATGCAATATGAGGAATACCTTTGGAGGGAACTTTAGAAGCGTCTGCATAGGAAGACAGAAATCTAACTTCTCTAAAGAATGGGTCCGGCTTTAATTCTTGGAGTTCTTCCATAAACCTCTGGACTCTCTAATCTTGTTGGAAATCGTCCGATCGAATATCATCCAAACGGGCATCCCACATACGAAGACAAACCAATACAGTTTTCCCCTCCCGTTTTAGAATGGGTAGCATTTTTCTAACCGGAACCGGAATCTCTTTCTCTCTTAGGATTTCGGAAACGTCTCGATGGATTCCGCCAAGCAGGATTTTTTCTCCTTCTCCGTCGTTAGACGGTTCGCAGTTTTTCGGGATCTTTTTGGTCTTACTGTTCCATTTCAAAAAGAAAGAGTCAGAGTTATAACTGAACGGTTTCAAATAAGAAGCGTTTTTGGGTAAGATGTACAAATCTGACGAAACACTTTTCCAAAACCAAACTTCTTTGTTTTCGAGGGAGAAAGAAACTTTTCTGTCAATGTTATGTAGAAGGTCCTTAAGAAACTGGGAATTCAACGGATGAAGACCTAAACTTTTAAGATGTATGTCCAGAACTTGTTTACAAACGGATGCTTGCTCTTCTTCTAAAATCTGTCTAGATACGATCCTAATCTCATCTTCGTTTACTTTGCGGTTTCTAAATCCGCTTCTAGGCGTATCTGTATCGTGAAAATTATTAAAAATTTTATCCGGATCGGCCCCTTCTTTTAAAAGTACCGGAAGAAGTTCGGATCGGATCCTATTTCGAAGATATCGGGAAGAATGATTGGACTCGTCGTCGAATACAGGCCAATCCGCTTTCGACAAAGCTGTTTTGCGATCCTTCTCTCCGAATAATAATAAGGGTCTGAATCTATTATTTTCTAAAACTCCCAAAGTGCGGAGGGAATTCCAACCGCCACCTCTGATAAGTTGTAAAAGTACTGTCTCTAAATAGTCTTCCGCGTGGTGTCCGGTTGCTATATAGCCGCCGATCTTTGCGGAAATCTTTTCCAGATCTCTGAATCGAAGTAATCTCCCAGCTTCTTCTAAGCTTAGTTTGGTCCTAGCGGCGAATTTCGGAACGTTTTTTTTTTAAAGGTGAAATTAGGACTTAAAGACTGGATATATTTTAAGATCTCGGATTCTTGTTCTACATTATCGCGGATAGAATGATCCAGATGATAGATTGTCGGAAAATGAGAGATTAAATTTTTATTATGGAGCCAAAGATAAAATTGAAGAAGTAAAGAAGAATCTTTTCCGCCCGAAAAAGCGATTACTGCAGGCTTGCTTTTCATAAAGTCCTGATAAACTTTTAATCGAGACCAAGCGGATTGAAAAATATATTCTAAAGTTTCGTTCATTCTTATTTTAAACGTTTTACGCCTATTAAAGTAATATCATCTGTCTGTTCCCTTTCCCCGGTAAAGTTTTTTATCTTTTTTAGCACGGTTTCCAAAAGAATAGGCAGATTTTCTTTTCTGGCTTCAAAAACACATTTATGTAGACGATCCATTTCAAAAAAGTCTTCGGAAGGATCCATTGCCTCCCAGACCCCATCCGTAAACATCAGAAAAAAATCACCTGGATCTAAGTAAAATTCTCCTCTATTCTCAAAACGATCTATTTCAGGATCTATTCCCAAAACAACTCCACCTGTAGGAATTTCCTGCAAACGATTTTCCTTTTTACGATAGACTAGAATATTTCCTTGGCCTCCGCCGCTGAAAACAAAACGGTTTTCGTTTTGGTCCCAATGAATAATAGTCAAAGACATGAAACGAGGAGAAACAATATCCTTAAAATAATTTTGATATAGATATGTGTTTACAGTCTGCAATATCTCCCAAGGACTCGGATTTTTTCTAACTAGGGAATGGATGACTGTCCTTACGGTAGCCATTACTATACCGGCCGGCACTCCTTTGCCGCTTACGTCTCCGATACAAATGTAAGTCTCTTTGTTGGTGGGATGTATTATAAAATCATAATAGTCCCCGCCTACACCTATCGCCGGTACCATGATCCCACCGAATTCATAATTAGGGTGGTCCGGCATTTTTCTTGGGAGTAAGGATCTTTGTAAGTCCCTTGCTATCTCGATTTCTTTATCTAATCGTTCCTTTTCCGCTCTTTGGTGGAATAAATGAAAATTTTGGACCGAGATCCCTGCTTGGACCGCAAAAGCGTTTAATACTTCAATTTCTTCAGGACTCCAATGTAGCTCTTCTTCTTTGGCGAGAAGTATCCAGATCTCCGAATTGTCGGAACGTAGGACAGGTAAAATTGCTAAGTGTTTTTTCTTTCCAATACTTCCTAAGGTTTTCCATTCTTTTAGATCGGTGGAATCCATTAGGAGCGCGGATTCTGTGGTCTTTTTAAGTACGTTCCATTCTCCCTTTAATTGTACATTCAGTTTGATCTCTGGCGCTCTTGGACTTCCCGTAAGTATATGTCCTTCGGTAGAAATTGTTTTTCCTGTTTCGTCTATTTTTCTTTCTAACAGAACGAAAAGGTTACTTTCTGAAAATTCGGTTAAGGAAAGAAGAATGACCCGAAAAATTTCAGTCCTATACTTAAATCCCAAACTGCTTAGTTTTAAGGCCGCCGAGTGAAGGTTCCTAAAATTACGGGATTGGGTTTGAGAAACCTCGAAAAGGATCCTGTTCTTTAGAGTAGTTGCAAATTGGCTCGCGATCAATTCTAAAAAGTAACGATCCTTCTCCGCTTGTACGGGATCGTCTTTTTCATAATCTACATTAATTAATCCTAATACTTCTTTTTTTAAATGGATTGGGACGGAAAGTTCGGATTCAACCTTATTCACTCTACCGTATTGTCTGATCTGTTTATGGGGTTGCTCGTCGAATCTATAATATACTGACTTACAAGTTTCGATTGCTTGTCCTAAGGGGCCGTTCTGTTCTCCTTTTTTGATCTCCATCCTAAAGGCTAACTTTTCCAACGCTGGGCCCTTTTTATTTTTACAGGATTTTACCAGGATACGATCCAATCTTGGTTCGTACACCATTACAGAGATCCCAGGAAGATTCAATTTTCTGAATGCTAAATTAGTGAAATTTTGAAGAAGGTCGTCTAGATTAGGACTAGTATTAAAGAGTGAAAGGAATTCTAATAAGATCTCGTTGGATAATGCATGAACTTCGGGAGGTTTTATCCTATTCCGTTTTCTTTTTTCTAAGATCCATTCTCTTCCGCAGGAATTACAAAGAAATTTTCCATCTTTGAGTTTACCTTCTGGAAGATAAAATTCTCCGCAAAATACGCAGGACATCCGGAGAAAAATGGTAAAGAAAATGTTTACTAGAGGAAAGACGTTTTCATCTCATTTAAAATAAAATCTCTTAATAACGAGAATTCGTTCTAAATTTTAAAGAATGATCTTAGTACAAGTTTAGAAGGTATATCGATCATTCGTAATATTATGTCCTCTATAATATTGAATCTACATCGATTCTGATACAAATATTGCATTCTTTCCTGTAAACAAAGCGAGTTGCTTGGATTTTAAGTTTTTTTCCTTGACTGCAAAATCATCAATCAGCACCTTTTTTAAGCAGATGTCCGGTTACATAAAACCCAGCCCACTCCGCCATATACAAGAAGTGGCAACCGCAATGAATTCGACTTTAGATCCAGATCGCCTTTTGGATCTGATTTTGGAGAGATGTATCCAAATTTGTGAGGTCGGTTCCGGTTCTCTCATGCTGATTAGCAGAGCGGACGAGGTCTTGGACATAGTAACCTTCAGAGGGATGAATCCATCCGTTCGTACAAAAGTTAAACTCCGAGTTGGAGAAGGTATCACAGGTATCGTTGCGGCTTCCGGCGAAGGGATGATAGTAAACGACGTTACCCAAAACCCGCATTACATTTCTATTAAGGACGATATTCTTTCAGAACTAGCGGTCCCAATGATAGTGGAAGACGAAGTGATCGGAGTTATATCCCTCGATTCAAGTAGAAAGCAGGCATTCTCAGACGAGCATCTCGAGTTAGTTTCTACTCTGGCCAATATGGCGGCTCAGATCTTTAAGAACCTCCAGACTTTCAGACAGCTCGAACAGAAAAATAAGATCCAACAAGTACTCATAGATATTTCTAGAACTGTCACTTCTACGTTAGTCCTTCAGGAAATTTTTGACGATGTGATGGATCGATTGGACAAATCTCTAAACCTGGAAAGAGGTTCCATCGTTCTTTTCGACTCGGAGAAGAATATACTGAAACTCAGCGCGGCGTCAGGACTCACTGCTGAGGAAATGGAAAAAGGAGTGTATCTTCCCGGAGAAGGAGTTACCGGAAAAGTTTACGAATCCGGAGAAGCTGTAATCGTAGAATCGATAGTAAGCGATGAAAATTTCCTGAATAGGCTCAATAACGCCAGTCATTTTAAGAACAACCCCGAGAACGTTAGCTTCCTTGCGGCGCCTATCAAGTCGGACACCGATGTACTTGGCGTAGTTAGCGTATTCTTTGTTCATAAAAAGTACGTGGATCTAAAGACGTATTTGGACTTCCTTCAGGTAGTGGCCTCGGTAATTTATCAAGCGATCCGCATCCAAAAATTGATCGATGAAGAAAAACGCGAGATCTCCAGAGAGAACATTTTATTAAAACGAGAACTTAAGAATAAATACAAGTTCGGTTCCTTGATCGGAAAATCCAAATCTATGGAAAAACTTTTCGAGATGATCCAACTCGTGTCCGATTCTCGCGCTTCCATATTGATCACGGGAGAGTCCGGAACTGGAAAAGAAATGATCGCTTCTGCGATCCATTATAACTCTTCCAGAGCGGATAAACCTTTTATCAAGATCAACTGTGCAGCTATTCCTGAAAATCTTTTGGAGTCCGAATTGTTCGGTCATAAAAAAGGATCTTTCACAGGTGCTGTCGCCGACAAAAAAGGAAAGTTCGAGATGGCCGATACAGGGACCATCTTCTTGGATGAGATCGGAGAGATGGATCTTAATCTTCAATCCAAACTTTTAAGAGTTCTTCAGGAGAAAGAAATCGAAGCTGTAGGTTCCGTTAAACCTAAGAAGATCGACGTAAGGATTATAGCCGCGACTAACGCAGATCTGGAAGAGCTGATCTCTCAAAAACTGTTCAGGGCGGATCTATATTATCGTTTGAATGTCGTCAATATGCTGACCCCGCCACTTCGAGAAAGACCCGAAGATATTCCGCTTCTTATCAACCATTTCATTGCTAAGTACACTTCCGAAAATATCAAGAAGATCAAAGGGATCACTAGAGAAGCTCATAAACTTTTAATGAGTTATAGCTGGCCTGGTAACGTCCGTGAATTGGAGAATGTGATCGAAAGAGCGGTTGTACTTTCCCAATCCGAAATGTTGGACATCCAAGATTTCTCAGAGATCAGCGGACGTATCCTTTATGGTGACGAAGGAGAAGACGTAGAAGTCGGCGTAGATCCGGAAGCTTCTTCTGAAGTAGCAAGTTCCAAGTTCTCCCCTGCTCATTTGGACGCGTTAGATGGAAGAGCTATGGAAGTTGTGGTCGGAGAGGTCGAAGCAAGACTGATCAAATACGCCATGAAGAAATTCAAATACACTAAGACCAGAGTGGCCAAGTTTTTGGGCATCAACAGAAACACATTGGATAAAAAGATCAAAGATCTTAAGATAGATTACTAAGAAGAAAGTTTGTCCTTCCAGTTCTGATCGAACTGTTTATAGTTGCAGGTCAATTCTTCGTCCTTTAGGATCTTGCGGACCGCTCGGTCCCTTCCTAAAGGATTACTTTCCCCCTGGACTCCGCTTTTATCTTCCAAAGTGTTTGCTTGGTCGCTATGGTTCATGAAGCGGGAATTATCCACACAAAAGTACCATTGTCCTTCGAATAGATAAGAATATGTATGGATCAGATCTTTCAGTCTTTTCGGAAGAGCTTGGACTTCCTCTTCTGTAAGAGTCCAAACGGTTTTAGGATGGAACTCCCACACGAGTTCCCCTTCTTCTATATCTCTGCCTGCAAAAACTCCCAAGCCTCCTATAGGGGACTCGGAAACGTAAGTCGGTACTTTCAGCATATTTCTATAATCCGATTGCGGCCGCGGAAAGTGAATCATTTTCCGGAGAAGGATAAGGTTCCAGGCTTCCATTTTTCAGGACGACTACTTGGTCGGCGGCATGTAAACCGGTCAACCTATGCGTAACGGATACGATCGTTCTTCCTTCGCGTAACTTTTGCAGAGTTTTTAAGATCCTCGCTTCTGTGATCGGATCCAAAGCGGAAGTTGCCTCGTCCAAAAGAAGAATCTGAGGATTCCTAACCAAAGCCCTTGCAAGCGCGATCCTTTGCTTTTCTCCGCCTGAAAGTTTAGAACCCTTGTCTCCGGCGATGGTTTCGTATCCATCCGGGAGTGCGGAAATGAATTCGTGGATCTCGGCGAGTTTTGCAGCTTCGATCGCTTCTTCCGGAGTTGCGTCCGGACGTCCCATACGAATATTCTCAAGGATGCTCGCATGGAATAAGAAAGTATCTTGGAAAACGATACCGATCATCGAATGAAGTGCGCTCAAACGGATCTTCTCCATTGCAATCCCGTCCAAGCTAACTTTTCCTTGGTTCGGTTCCATCATTCCTAAGATAAATTTTAGAATGGTACTTTTTCCGGAACCGCTTGGCCCTAAAATAACCGTGTAAGTTCCCTTTTTGATCTCCAGGTTTACACCGCTTAGATTCTTAGTTCTACCTTTATAACGAAAGTGTAAATCTTCTAGCTTGATAGAATTATGTAACTCGGAAGGTGCAAATGGACGTTCTCCTCCTTCTGATTCGAAGGTAGGGGTTCTTAAGATCTCTAATATTCTTCTAGCAGAACCGCTTGCTTGGTTCATTGTAGGGAAATATTGGGACACATAAAGTAGAGAATAAGATAAATTCAAGAATGGGGGAAGAAAAGCCGCTAGAGCCCCTACGCTCACCATTCCATGGAATGCAAACCATGCTCCGGAGATCAAAAGTACCGCTTGTAAAAGTAAAATTCCACCTGAAGCAGAACGTTCCAGATAAGAATTGGTCAGTCCCAATCTTAAAGAAACGTGAAATAGTTTCTCACAATTCCCTTTGAATTTATCCCAGAATGCTCCGTCCAAATCGTATACTCGGATCAAATTTTGAGCGGAGATAGATTCTTCAACAGCGGTTAAGACCTTAGCTTCTTCTATCTTTCTTTCGTAACTTGCCGCAGTGGATCTAGTAGAGAAGAACACTGGTCCTAAAAAAGTGATCGGCCAGATCAAGGTAGCAATTGCGCCTAACTTCCAATCTAGGGCGAACAATAATGCAGTACCAAAGATCGCTTCGAGTAATGGGGAAATTCCCCAAGGAATAAGAGCGAGCACTGCGTTTTCTAAAGCAGTTAAGTCTGTGGAGAACCTAGAGAGAACATCTCCCAAACGAGTATTTGCGTAGAAGTCTAAGTTCACCCTTTGCAGATGAATGAATAGTTCTTCTCTCATGTCTCTTATGGCACGAGCTGAGACCCAATTGTACAAATAGTCCCTGACAGTACCTGCCGCGGTGATTAAGATCGTTCCTCCGATCAAAAGAGCGCCTGTGATATAAAGAACTGTTTCATTCTTCCCGATCAAAGCTTCGTCGATCAAAAATTTGAAAGAGAAAGGAATCGCGGAATAAACGATGATTTCGGTAAAAAGTAGAGCTAAAACAATTCCCAGTCGTACTTTATAATTCTTAAAATATCTGCCTAACCCGAGAAGAACTAGAAAAGGAGATTCAGAGGAAGGTTCATTTCCTCCAAAACTAGGCCCTAAAGAAGAAGAATAAGAGCCTCTAGCAGCCTGACTTCCTTGCGGAACCTTAGGTACGGCAGCTTTTGAGTTAGAGTACGTCGCTTGTGTTTTTCCGAATTTGAATCCTTCGGTAAATTTCTGTTTATTTGTCATATATGTATCCCCAGGGGGAAGAAGGGCGTATCGGTTAGTAAAAAAATTTCCCCGATTTCCCCAGTGTATTCGGGAGGCCTTTCGGCGTATATCCTGTAGCAGCGGATTTTCCGTGAACTTCTGTCACATTGCTGAAAAATTTTAGGAGACAGAATACTGAAAAAGGAGCTACTACTCATTTAGACTTCGAAAACATTCCTTGAAAACTCGGGTTTTTGAGTGTTATTTTTCAGGTGATATGCAGGCTTTGTAGGAAAGCGGAAACTATGATAGAATTTAACTACAAAGAAGAATATGGAGTCTACAGGGTCACTCTCAAGACTTCCGAAACCGCTCCAGGAACGCTTCACAAAATGGTGAAAGCGATGTTCTTTATGGGATTTGAGATACTTTCCGGAGATATTCGCACGATCAAAGACGGCGACTCTATGATCAGCTACGACGAATTCCTTCTTAGATCTCCTGAAACGGATTCTAAAATCAAGGCATCTAAATTAGGAATCTTAATGTCTTCCGTCTTTTCCGATGATAATGCGTTGGAAGAGATGATCCAAACCTCAAGTGAAATAGATATTCGAAATACATTTTATCTAGGACAAGATTCTCAATTGGAATTTGAGGACTTACCCGGCAATTCTGCTACAAAGTTTTATTTAGAAGCGCCGGACAGAAAAGGATTATTATACTTTGTGACCGGAGTTTTAAAGGATTTAGGGATCAATATTATCTCCGGCGAAGTTAGAACCGATGGCAAGTCCTTAAAGGCCCAGGATACATTCATATTGACCGACTCTCGTACAGGACTCGGTTTTGCAGGAAGCTCCACAGAAGAAAGGATCCGTAGGTATATTCTACAAAGCAGCCTAAATCAAGTTTGATCAGGCATATTTGAAACGTCCAAAATTACTAAACCTATAAAGAGACGTATTACAGTATCGGAATGATTCGATTCATCGGATCAATTTGCCGATATTATACTGCAGGAGTTCCTTCCACTTAACGATGGACGCAGCCAGAGATTTACAAAAATTCGATTTTACGGAGGAAGTGATCCAGCACTTTCGAGAAAATAGAATTATACCAGTCGATTTTTATAATAAACACGGACAGATCCTAATCCATAAAAAGGATATGGCCACTGGGGACGATATCAGTCGTCTTCAAAAATTCGAAAAACAAGGAATCTATTTTTTAACTGCGGAGATTGCTAAGATCCATCCAGGCTCCGGTAAAAAAGGTTCCTTAGATCCTTCTTTTGATAAACTTATTAATCCTACACTCACTTTGGATATGTCCAGAGGAGCGAACGATCTATTATCCGACATTAAAAAGTTTCCGTTGAATGGAGAGCATGTTAAAGAGATCAATAAATCCATTAATGCAGTCCTAGACGATTTTAAATCCTCTCCGAATATGGAGACCGGATTGGTCAACATCATAGAAGTGATGAAGAATGCCGGAATGCCTGTAGACTCCGAAGTTCTCACAAAGAGGACTGTGATCGCAATGGCGTTAAAGGTTAGGGCCGCAAAAGTTTTTACCAAAGTGGATATGGAGCAAAAGAAGACTGAACAGATGAATCTGATGATGGCTTCTTATCTTGCGGATATCGGTTACACTCAGATGAAGATTCCGACTCATGCGAACCTAAAACCGGAAGAGTTAGAATATATTAAGAACCATCCGATCATCAGTTACTTGATGATCGCCAATCTTCCTGAGATAGAAGATCCGGTCAAATCGGTAGTTCTGAATCATCACAGACCACATCGTGGAGAAGGGATGAATAATAATTATCCCCAAACCAAACCGTTGGTACAAAAACTCCAAGGTTATAGGGAGAAATACAAAGACGATTATCGCAAAAATCTTTTAGCTACCGATATCCAAAAACAGGTAAAGTCAATTCTGACTAACGCGATCTCCTATGAAGATATCGGAATCCTTTCCATCGCGGGTGAATTCGCTTCTTTGACCACTCCTCAGCCTTGGAGAGAACCGATGGATGGCCTCAAGGCAATGAAGCTCATCTTAAATAATAGTTTTTTTGCTTATAACGAAAAAACACTGAAAGACTTTTTCGATCATGTGGGCCTTTCCTTGTGCGATAACCAACCTTTCGTTAAAGTCGAAGATTATGTTATTGTCGCTTCCCAAGATTCGAATCGTAAGGTGTTTTTTGAGATCTGTATTATCAAAGAATCCCATAAAAATTCCATCCGACCGATGCTGGAAAGGATCGGGACAATCCGACCGAAGTTCGCAAATAACGGAAAGATCAGGATCTCAGGCTTTGAAATGGATAGCCTGAGCGTAGACAGAAGAAGAGCAATTTTCAATTTGGAGCGCAATGCAGACCCTAGAAGGATCATTTACCTAGTGGATCCTGAAATCGATCCTGAGTTTTTTGACTCTTTGGATCGCAAAGTTAGGGAAACATATCCCTCTAGGACTTCTTCCGATTCGGATTCCGCCTCTAAAGCGCCTGTTTCTTGATCGTTAGGCACAATTTCGGAAATTTATTCTTGCCTACTAGCTAGGTTGAATCATTTCTTTGTTACTAAACAAATATCTTACTTAAACGTTATATACTTTGGGCTTATAGTCCGGTTCAAAACTTTGGCGCTACTAGCAGTTTTGATTTCGGATTTCAAAAGTTTGGACCGGAGGGACAAACTTTTCTATTTTTAGCCCTGAGGTAATGCGTATGGATTTTTACTATGACTCAATTTCAAAGTGGTCCAATCGATCCTCTCAGACTTGAAAGATTTGAGTTCAACGCTGAAGTTATCAGCCAGTTTAAAGAAAGCCAATCTATTCCCGTGGATTTTTATAATAAGAACGGGCAAATCTTAATTCACCGCAAAGAAAATGCTAGTGAAGCGGATATTAATAAGCTACAAAAGTTCGAACTTCAAGGGATTTATTACCTACTATCAGAAAGACATAAAGTAGGAATTCAAGCAGAACAACCCGATTCAGTAAACGGCAAAAAAGTTTCTTATATTAAATTAGTGAATCCTGATCTTACTTTGCAGATGGCAAGACAGGCTTCCGATCTTCTCAAAGATTTGAGAGATTATCCTTTAAATGGAAATCATGTAAAGAATGTCGCAAAAGCCATTGACGGGATCTTAGATGATTTTGCAAACAGCCAAGACGTTGAATTAGGTTTGGTCAACGTAATCGAAGTAATGAAATCCGCCGGAGTGGAAACCGACTCTGAAGTCCTAACAAAAAGAACTGTCATCTCTATGGCAATGAAGCTTCGGAGTTTAAAAGCGATCTCGGTCAAAGACAGCGAAAACTCAAAAGCACAACAATTGAACCTGATGATGGCGGCTTATATGGTGGATATAGGCAAAGTCAGAATGAAATTTCCGGTGCATGGGAATCTAAGCACAGAAGAATTCGAATATGTAAAAAATCATCCTATCATTAGTTACTTGATGATTGGGAACATGGCTTCTATCCAAAGTCCGGTAAAAACTGCGGTATTGAACAGTCATAGACCTTATAGAGGAGAAGGATTGAACAATAACTATCCTTCGACTGCATTCTTAACGAAACGATTGGCAGAATATTACGAAAAATACAAGAACGATCCTTCTAGAAGTGTACTTGTGGAAGATATGCAAAGACAGTTGTATATTCTACAAAGTAATTCTTATAGTGAAGATGATCCTGCTATTATTTCCATCGCAGGAGAATTCGCATCTCTTAGCAGCGAACAACATTGGAGATCGGCATATTCTCCGATCACAGCAATGAAGCTGATCCTGAATAACAGCTTTTTCTCATATAATGAAAGAGTGGTTAAGGAATTTTTCGATTTTATGGCCCTTAGCTTATGCGAGAATAAAAGTGTTCTGAACGTGGGAGATTATGTAATCGTAGTTTCTACGGATTCCCAGCACAAGATCCACTTTGAGACTTGTGTGATCAAAGAGATCAATAAGAATCAGACTCGTCCTCTTCTTGAAAGAGTCGGCACGATCAGACCGGTCTTCTCGAATAAGGGAAAATTAAAGATCGTAGGTTACGATCGTAAAACTTTCCGTCCTGATATACGAAAAGCAGTGTTCAATCTTGCCAACGCAGTGGACCCGAGAAGGGTGATTTACTCTATCGATCCTGAGTTGGATCCGCCTTTGTTTGATTTGATCGATAAAAGTTACCGCAAAACAGCTCCGAAATCTGTCGCGTAAACGATCCGCTTTTCCTTTCCACTCTGGAATCCTACTTTCTTCCGTTGGTGGTCTCCTGTTTTCTGGTACTGTATGCCTTCCAGTTGGGGTAAAATATTCAAAGTTAGTACGTTCGGAGAATCTCACGGAGAAGCCGTGGGAGTTGTTGTTGAAGGAGTTCCGGCAGGGATCCCGATCCGATTGGATGAGATCCAAAAGGATCTAAACAGAAGAAGACCCGGACAAAGTAAACTCACCACTCCTAGGGACGAATCGGATACGGTCCGAGTTCTTTCCGGGGTCTTTGAAGGAAAAACGATCGGTAGTCCGATCGCATTGATCGTAAACAATCAGAATACGATCTCAAAGGATTACGAAAATTTAAGGGAAACTTTCCGCCCTTCTCACGCAGACTATACTTATCAAACCAAGTACGGATTTCGCGCACATGTCGGTGGGGGAAGGTCCTCCGTTCGCGAAACGATCGCGAGAGTTGCCGCAGGTGCGATTGCCAGAATGATCTTAGAAGATGATCTAGGTGTCAAAACAGTCGCTTGGGTAGACACGATCGGCACCATTTCTTCCGAAATTGCTGAGAACAAATATCCCCAAACCAGAGAAGAGGTGGATGTAAACGAAGTTCGTTGTCCGGACACTCAAGCTGCGGACAAAATGCGTTCTCTTATTCTGCAAATGAAAGAAGCGGGAGACAGCGTTGGCGGAATTATTCGTTCTGCTTCTTATAATCTACCTCCAGGGTTAGGAGATCCGGTGTACGACAAATTGGATGGGGACATAGCTAAGGCGATCCTATCCATCCCTGCCTGCAAAGGATTCGAGGTAGGTTCCGGATTTTCTGGAACGCTTCTAACCGGAAGTACTCATAACGATGAGTTTTACGTAGAAGAAGGATCAGGAAGAGTCCGCACTCGCACAAATAATTCGGGGGGACTCCAAGGTGGGATCTCCAACGGAGAAACTTTGGTGGTCCGAGCTGCGTTTAAACCCACCTCTACTATTTTCAAAAAACAAAATACAGTAAATATCGAAGGAAAAGAAACCACACTGGAAGCGAAAGGCAGGCACGATCCATGCGTTCTACCTAGAGCGGTTCCGATCGTGGAAGCAGCGATAAACCTGGTTCTAGTCGACGCTTATCTTTACCAAAGAGCGATGAATCCTCAATGGTTCCAGAAATGGGCTCAAATTCCGGATTATTACAAGGATTTAAAACTCTGAATTCGTCTCTTAGTCCGCAATGCACTCTTCAAGAATCTGAGACAGGCTCTCACATCTTTGCGATCTAGAAACGGGTTGCCAACTTGGAATAGTACGTTTCAATTGAGATTTGGCGCCCTGGCTTGTTTAGGAAAACGGAGGTTCGAGTGGTCAAGATAAAGATAGACGGGATCGAATACGAGGTCGACGAGAAAAAAAATCTAATATCCGCCGCGAAAGATGCCGGAGTGGATATACCGTTTTTCTGTTATCATCCTAAATTATCCGTTGTGGGCATGTGTCGTATGTGTCTCATCGAGATAGAAGGGATCCCTCGCTTACAAGTTGCCTGCAATACTAAAGTGACCGAAGGGCTTTCCATTATCACAAAGAGTGATAGAGTTATAGAAGCAAGAGAAGGAACGATGGAATTCCTACTTGCTAACCACCCGTTAGATTGCCCTGTCTGTGATAAGGCCGGAGAATGCCAACTCCAAGATAATTCTTTCGGATCTGGAAAGGGGAATTCCAGATTCACATTAGAAAAAAGGAATATTCCTCAGGAAGAGATCGGTTCCAACCTGATCATTAACCACAATCGTTGTATCGTATGTTACCGTTGTGTTCGCTTCGAGGAAGAGATGGTAGGAGAGTCCAACCTGGGACTCTTTGAGAGAGGATATCATTCTATTATAGGTCTCGCAAAGGAAGAACCTATCGATCATAATTACCAGGGCGCGCTTGCAGATATTTGCCCGGTTGGTGCATTATTAAACCATAAAACGTTATTCAAATCCAGGGTTTGGTGGTACAAATCCGAAGATTCCGTTTGTCCCGGTTGTAGCACAGGTTGTAAAACTTACACGAACGTAAGAGATAACAAAATGTTCCGTTATATGCCTCGTATCGACGAGGAGAAGGACCAGTATTTCCTTTGCGATAAGGGAAGATTCAACGTGGATTGGCTCAATACCAATAGATTGTTCTCCTTCTATAAAAATGGAGAACCAAGCGTAAGCACAACGGTACTAGATGAGATCTCTGAAAAAATTTCCCGGTCCAAAAAGATCGCTGTGATCGGCGGAGCTCATGAGTCGGATCAGAACTTAAAATCCATCAAAGAATCTTTGTCTAAGCTCGGAGTTGCATTCGTAACAGAAGCAAGAGTAGGCTCCGAACAATACAAAGAACCTGAACAAGTGGATTTCCAATATACTACGGACAAAAGACCGAATACTAAAGGTGCTGTAGATGCCGGATTTATTTCCTCAGACGGTATAGATTCTATTCGTTCTGCGGCGGCAAAAGGCGAATTCGATCTGGTTTTTGTAATTAAAGAAAAGATTTCCGAGACCTTGGCCGGCGTTCCTTCTGAATCTATAGTACTCTTAGAAACGAATCTTACGGAAGACGTGACTAAGGCAAAATATTCGGTGCCGATCAAGGCGTATTCGGAACAAAACGGAAGTTTTACGAACAAGAAGGGATGGATCCAGAACTTTAATAAATCAATGGAAGCTCCAAAAGGTCTATCAAGTTCTGCGGAAATCTTCTCGTTGTTGCAAAAGAAAACGTTAGAATTACGTTCTAACCCTAGAGAGGCAGCCGTTGGGAACAGTTAATGTAATTAATGTAGCGGCAAAACATAAGCCGGCTTGGTACCAAAGATTATACTCCTATTCTATCGCGAATGGTCTTTGGATCACTTTAAAACATTTTATCAAAGCTGCTTTTCTAAAAGGTGCAGTTACATTAGAATTTCCTGAAAAGAAAAGAAAGTTCTCTCCTCGTTTTCGTGGAATGCATACCATGAAACGTGACGAGATCGGTAGAGAGAGATGCACTAGCTGTTTCTGTTGTATGTGGATCTGCCCGGCAGACGCGATCAAGATAGAAGCTGGGCATGTTACCCCTGAAATACAGCATCTTCATCCTGAAGACAAGTTTGCTAAGAAGTTTGAGATAGATCTGTTGCGTTGTATATTTTGCGGAATGTGCGAAGAAGCATGTCCTAAAGGAGCAATTTATTTAGATGGTCCTGCAGAAATGGCGGCAGACAATAGAGAAGACCTGATCTTGACTAAAGAAAGAATGATGCAAAAAGTCGGCGGGCCGATCATAGGAGAAAGGCTGTAGTCCTTTGTCCTTTTTTATTTCTATAGAAGACTTGCGGGATTGAGGAGTTCCTCGCCCGCAAACTTTAGCTGTCTTTACTGACTCTTAAGAGACTCTCCGCTCTGCATCTCTTAGTTCCGATGCAAATTCTCTCGGAAGTTCTCTATTTGCTTTATCCAATATCGGAGAATGCAATCTTTTAGAAGCGTATTCCAAACAAGCTTCGATATCCAAAACTTTAATATTCGGATATTCATTTAGGATTTCACGGTATCCGAATCCTAAAAAAATCATATCTAATATTTCTAAAACTCGGATCGAGGTTCCCCTGATAACCGGTTTACCTCCGCAGATGGAAGGATGAGAGATAATACGGTCTAGTGTTTTTGTATCTGTTTCCATTCTAATTATACAACAAAGCCCCAGACCAAATTTTGAATCTTAAATTCTGAAGTCTGAAATTTTTCCTTGGAAAGAAATAATCCCTAAGATTTAGGGAATGAACAACTTTCCCAAAAATTAGAAAAGTAATATAAGGAATAGAAAATAAATAAAAGTAACTAAAATACTCTTAGGACAGAAAAATCGACATAAATCGAGCTAAGTCAATCCAAAGAAAAAGAATTCGATTCGAAGCAGGGCAGCATCGCAGATCATATTCTAATCTAAACACTTTTTGAGTGTTCATAATATGGAAAACGGCTCCATCGAATCAATTTATGTTAAAATAGGCGACGTCTTCCGATATTGCCGGATGGAGAAAGGCCTCTCATTAAAGGAGCTTGCCGATGCTCTTAAAAAAGAATACGGAGTTCCATTCAATCCTAACCTTTTAGGAAAGATTGAAAGAGGAGAGTCCAGGTTACTCACTCACGATTTTATCAATCTTTGTTTATTCTTTCGTTTGGAGCTAAAAGCGTTTCTGGATAAAGATAAGAAGAATATCCATGAGACTGCTCTCGGTGATCTAACGGAAGATCCTGCAATTCGTAGGATCTTGATTTTCATAAGCGAGAACAGAGGTTCCAAAGGATTTGTTACCTTCTTAGAAGAATTTCTAAAATTTATGGGACCACAATTGATCCGAATGAGCAAAGATACGGACGCTAAAAATTTAAAAGCTGCTTCTCCAAAGAAGAAGGGCCGTAAGTCTTAATACATCCCTTTAGTAACTCAGTACTTCTTTTTTCTATAAAATATAGAACAAACTTTACTCTTTAAAATCGAACGCTCTTTCGAAATAAAAATTTTATTTATTTCAGAAATTATATTATCTCGTTTCGAAAATAAGTGAGAATTAAGAAGCATATATTACTCTATCGTTTAAATACTTAAAACCTCCACATTAAAACTAAAGAGGGATCATAATGAAGAGAATTATCATCCGGAGTGTATATACTCTGGTTATCATAGGACTTCTCGGCGGGTCATTCGTGGCTTGTAGCGATAAGTCCTCATCAAACGGAGCGGAGTTAGGAATGCTTTCTAGCCTTCTCCCTTCTAAAAGCGGAAATGGATCTAAGTTATTTAGCGCGGCAGCCAGCACTTATTTTCATAACGAGATTTTTCCTCCACATTGGTTGAATTGGACCACTGATGGTGCGAACCCGATCGAGACAGGACCAACTTTCTTAACTCGCGGTTTGAAATGTAGCGGTCGTTATTGCGACGATGTAAACCTTCTCGCAAGCGAATCCGGATACACTCATACCAATAGTTGGTGGACAGATTGGTTCTCCGAAGAAGGAACTAATTATCGTGTTTGCGATAATAATGCATTCGTAACCGGTATTAAATGTTCCGGAAGTTATTGTGATAACGTTTCCTTAAAATGTTCTCAATTGAACAATAACGGTGTTAGAACCGGATGTTATTGGACTTCCGGTATTTCAGAGGAAGATGGGGGAAAATTTGTAGCTCCTGAATCTATGTATATAGCCGGTGCAAGCTGTAATGGTCGCTATTGTGATACTATGAGCTTATATCTTTGCCAGGCGGATAACGGTGGACCAAGCGTTGACTACGACGCTCTTGCTCAACAATTCGCACCTCGTTTAAGATTCGATCAAGAGACTACTACAGGCTCTGGAGATTCCGGAAAATGTTTTACGAGTGATCCTCAGACTTATTACACTCAAAGAGCCGCAGGAGTTTCCGCGCAAGATCTTTGTAATAAGGATTATTCTACAATTTCCAATAACCAAGTTCCGATTTTCTACGAGACTTCTCCAGTTGGAACGAATGCGGTTCTTATCAGGTACTGGTTCTTCTATGCTTGGCAAAGTACTTGTTTCTTAAGTTTCGGAAGTCACGCTGCAGACTGGGAAGGAATGAGTGTCCTAGTAGTAAACGGACAGATGAAACGAGTTGCTTGGTCTCAACACTCTGGATGGTATTCCAAAGAAACTGGTAACTTTGAAGTAGTGAATGGAACTCACCCTGTTGCGTATGTCGGTAAAAACGCGCATGGATCTTTCCATGATGACGGTGGATCCGGCGGATGTTTGTATTTCGAAGATTTCAGAAATCCAGGCGGTAACGATTACCACCAAGACACTTGGAACAACTTAGTTAAGTTGAGAAGAGGTGGAGACGCTCCTAGTTGGATGAATTGCCAAGGAGACGGATGTTTTGACGGGATCGGTCATCCGATGGAAAGAGGAGACTGGCGTTCTCGTGCAGGTTGTGGATCTGACGGTTGTGGTAAATCTTCTGTCGGAGGAAATATTCCTTTCGTGAATGATCCTACAGGTTCTGATTATTCCGGTATCATGGCAAAACATAGCGGCAAGGTATTGGATGTCTCCGGTGTTAGCACGAGCGATAGTGTTAATATTTGGCAATGGACGAACGTAGGCCAAGACAATCAAAAATGGGCACTTGAGTCTACAGGTGACGGATACTTTAGATTTATCGCAAAACATAGCGGCAAATGTATGAATGTGAAGGGCGGATCCACTGCAGCAGGAATGAATGTAATTCAATATTCTTGCGGCGGAGGAAACAATGAAAGATTCCAATTACTCTCTTACGGAGATGGATTCTTTGCACTTCAAGCAAAACATAGCAGTCAGTGTCTGGATATTGCAGGCGGCGCGACTGGAGACGGAGGTCTCTTGGTCCAATGGCCTTGTGCTTGGACTGATAACGAAAAGTTCCAGTTCTTGCGTTAAAATACGAGGCGGGAAGCCGCCGCGTGACTGAAAAGGTAAGGCTCTCGATTTTTGGGGGCCTTATTTTTTCTGCTTCCGCAGAATCGGAATACCCCAAAAACTAGCAGAAATCCTTTCTTTTCGGCCCAACTGAACTAAAAATGCAAGGTCTTTCCCAACAGGAATTTATTACTCTCTACGAGTCCTGCAAGAATACAGTGTATCATTTCCTGCTCAAACTCTCAGGAAATCCCGAAATTGCCGAAGATTTGACCCAAGAGACATTCTTAAAGGCCTTTGAGGTCATGGATCGTTTTGATTCCGAAAGGGGTAGTTTCTCTTCTTGGTCCTGCACGATCGCTAAAAACCTTTATTTTAAACATTTCAATCGTACAAAGAAGGAGACTGGGAACGTCTCAATTAATGTAGAGAACTTTCCGGAGCTTTCGGGTGGGAATCATGAAGATCCTCTTGAATTGGAGAAAAATTCCCTCAATTTAGCTTTAAAAGATGGGGTTTCCCGTCTTCCCGAGCCTGAAAAGAGTATAATACTACTGAAGGAAATCCAAAAGAAAACTCTCAAAGAGACTGCGGATGCTCTCGGAATATCTGAGAGAACCGTTAGTCGTCGTTTGCTTAGCGCGTTCAGATTATTAAGAACGCATCTTGAAGCGGAAGGGATCGGACTATAAGATGGCATTACATACCCAACAGTCGAATAGTTTCGAAGACCTACTTGAGTCTTATCTTTCCGGTGAGCTTGACGCTGTCGGAAAGAAACAACTTTTGGAGATCGTATTAAAAGACCCTGAAAGAGCGGCCGAATACCGAAGACTTACCCAAATCCAATCCCAGCTCAGGACTTCTGGCGCATTCCAGGAATTAAAAAACCTATCTCCTAAATCTTCCCCTAAAGCAGTCCTACCATTCCCTAAACCTACGATCTATCTTGCAGCGGCAGCTTTGGTATTTGCAGTATTTGGAATATACTTCTATCAGAATTCCCAAATTAAAAAGGGAGAAGCCACTTTAGACAAGTTTACTTATTCATATGGTGACTGTTCTATCGAAGGTAAAACTTCCCAAGCGGGAGAAGATGTATCCGGCAAAAGGATCGTATCCGGAAAATCTTCAGTATGTGACGTTCAGTTAGAAGGTGAAAAGAGTGTGGCTCTTAGAGCTTTGCCAAATACGGACTTCACTGCGGAACGTAAAGAAAATGCAATCCATGTGTCTCTAGGTTACGGTACTATTCTCTTAGATAGCCAAGGCCCTAAGGATTCGGAAAATATCTCCATAGGTTCAGACGATTTCAGATTAATCTTAGAAGGAACTAAGGTCTCGGTTAATAAAGGACGTACTGATTCTTCTCTTTCCGTAAAGGTGTTAGAAGGAAAAGTCAGATTAGAGTCCGGAGATGCGATCTTCTTTGAGTCAGTCTCCAGTTGGCTAACTAAGGAAGAATTAGCGTTACTCGCGAAAGAATATCCTATCCTATTCGATAAAAGACAATTAACGATAGAATCGGGCCAACAACTTGCATGGAAAGGACTCTCTCCCGCAAGAATGGAAGGTCTTAAAAAGATCGAAGATTCGATCAAGGCCAGTAAAAAATCCCAGCCTAGCGCTCAATTAGATGAAACGCTTATCAAAAGCCTAAAACCTCATGTAGATTCTCTTCCTAAAGATCCATTCTTGATCTCTCCTAAAGAGCTTAAGAACTCTCTTAAAAAAATACTTCCGGACGAAAAAGCGGATCTTGAAAGAAAATTTGCAAGTATGGTCCGTTTCCCGCCAAAAGACCTGAAAGAAAGAGAACAACTAATGGAATTGGTCAAGAAGGTGGACAAGGCATCCATTACGGATATCTTAAATAACAAAGGTCCTGGTATCGGTAAGGCAATTTCTCAGGAAGTTCGTATCCTTTATCTAAAAGACGGATCTATGGAAAGAGGGATTATCTACCAGCAAGATAGTTTCTATGTGGTATTAAGACCTGATGGAAACTTGATCATTCCTATGGATGCCGTAGAAAGAATAGAATCAGAATAAATCTAGGTGAACTAGGTTTTTGCAAAGATTGAAGATCTACCTAGATCTTGATGATAATATTTTTCTAACTTTCCTCTCTTAGGTTTTTCTTCCAAAAAGGAAGATATAATAAGGTAAATAAGATCATCCCTAAGGCCTGCATCCAAAGAATGTAAATTGGCCAAGGACCTAAATAATCCATGAGAGAACCTGCAGCGGACTTTTCTCTCATATATCCGTAATTTGCATCTAAGGCAAAATCTATAACCAAAGCAGTTACGACATAGATTTGGGTGTAAAGAACGGATCGAAGTACTGCTCCTTTTCTAGGCGTCAGTTCTAATCCGAAAACAACATAAAGAGCAGATATTACAAGGCCAGAATGAGCTATGAAGAATATAAAAAAGTAAATATGAGGAAATGTTACGGATAGATCCGGAGTGATCACTCCTTGCATAGAACCTGCAATTACCCAAAAATAAGAAAGTTCCGCAAGAGTTCTATTTCGGGTAAATAGGGCCAAGGAAGTTACGATTGCAGACCAATTACAAAACTCCATAGGTAAATCATAACGTACCTGCCAATAACCTGAATCGATCCTATATATTACATAAATACAATAGTTTAAAAGTAGAATTACTCCTAGGATAAACCCGATCATATTTTTGATTTTTGGAGATGCGAACTTTCTAGCGGTATAAGGTAAGCCGAGGCCGAGGAATGCAGTTAAGAAAAGAATAATAAAATGGAGAGGGTCCCAATGTTCGAATCTCATCGAGGATACCCTCTCCTTACGTCAGCGAAATTTCAAATCATAAATTCAATCAAAGATTGGCGCATTTTTTACGCTAAAGATCATTTTCATTTCTTCTTCAGTGAATTGATGCGGTCTCTTTCTTTTTAGATCCATAAATAGTCCGTGTACGAAAGAAGTAAGGACTAATTTTTTGGTTTTTTTCGAGAATACGTCATGGCGGAAGGCCAATCGATTTTTTTCCGATTTTTGATATACGGTTACTATCACATAATCGTCCGGGAAACGCATTGAGTCGAAATAATTCAACTCAGCCTTGTAAACAACCGGGCCGATCCCTTTTGATTGTAATGAATGCAAATCCAGTCCGCATTGATAAGAGGAACGGATCCTTGCGTCATCCAGATAGTATTGGATAGTTTCTAGATTTACCTTACCTTCCGGATCCATTTCCGCCCAACCTACGCTGATCGGATGATAGAATGCATAAGGATAATTTTCTTCGGAATAAAAGACTTCTACAGAATCGTCAAAAAGACTTAATACGAATCTTGCCTTACAGACCAACGCCGAATCGGAAGCGCGAAAAATTTCCTGCATGATCTCCGTGGATTCAGGGTCGGAGTGAAGAATGTCCGTAGTGACTACCGCATCTTCCGGGTATTTTAACTCTGCTTTATATTCTATTTCGCATAGGCGGACTACCAAGCGGTCCGAACTTAGGATTGTTTCCCCTTCTTCTTTTAAAAGTTGGAAGGTTTTGATCCTTGCTTCTTCAAAATAACTTTGGTAGGTGCCATTGTTTACATGTCCGTTTACGTCTATATCAGATTTACGGACTGGAACTGCGAAAGATGTTATGATCTTATCCGTTTTTTCCATTAGCCTCATAAAAGCCTCCGGTAGACAAAGTGGTCTACTTGGTAAATTCCAGAATAAATTATGGTAGACAAATCGGTCTACCATAATTATAATCAGAAGAGAAAAATATGAGAATCCAAAAGGACTTAATCCGGTCGGAAGACCCTGCCAAGGACAGGATCTTAAAAGCTGCTTTTAAATTATTCTATTCCAAGGGTTATCCCAATACTGGGATAAACGAAATTTTGGAAGAAGCGGGAGCTTTTAAGAAGAGCCTATACATTCATTTTCCTTCTAAAAAGGATCTGGGTAAGGCATACCTTTTGGAACAAGAAGAAGCTATATTAGGTTTTGTTAAAAGGATCGCTAAGAGAGAAAAAAAATATTCGGATTTTATTAAATCTTGGATGAAGATGCTAAGAAGAGGTTTGAAAAATACTTATATTTACGGTTGTCCTTACGCAAATTTATCCAATCAAACGCATGATGAACCCGAGATCTCGGATTTTGTAAAGGTTGCATTGGGTCGCTGGGTAAAAGATTTCGAAATCTGTTTAAAAGAAATCACGTGGAGCTCCAAAAAGGAAAAAACTGGACCTGAGCTAAAGGAAATCTCGGAAAGTATTCTTTTTTATTACCAAGGCGCGTTACAGTTATACGGAATGTCCGGTGATTTTAAACATATCCATCGATTGGAAAAAGCGCTTCTATCTTTGGACAAATAGAATTATATTTTTAGAATATATTAGTCCCAGATAGAATTGGCACATTCTATTAGGTCGCCTGCAAAATAATGAGGGAAAGAATAAGCCAATTTTCCCGTTATAGGATTTAGGTCTTTATAAGAAACGGAATCTATTCTTAAAGTGTCCGATTCGTCCCTATAAATTCTGAATTTTAAGTGAAGTTTGAATTTATCTTTTCCAAATTTGAAACTTGTATTGCCCTTACACGATTTAAAACAACTATCGAATACTTCTTCGGTGTTTCTGTTGGAGCGGAGAGTAAGCGACTGTTCCTTACAATTGAAAGAACATTCGTCCGGATCGGCAGGCTCGTACGGAAATTCAACGAGCACTTCTTTATTCCCTTCCGTCTTATAAGAACCGTGAATGGTCGGCACTAATTCTCCTGGTCTTCTGCTTCGCATAGTTGCGCCGGAAGGAGGGCTAAGTATCAACTCCAAACCGCTAATCTCTAAGTATAGTTTAGAATCTATTTTGGGGAAATTTTTTTCCCAGTTTAAACATACAGCCTTATTTTCCGACTGAGCTCCTAAGAAAAAAGGGAAACTGAACGTGATACAAAATAGAATGGAGAATGAGAACAACTTAACTTTCATTTGCTTTGACGATTATTTTATAATGGGTCCGGATAGTCTACCAGCAGAAAAACCCGATTTTCATTACAGATTTAGCATTACTTATTACTATTAGCCTCCAACTTTCGGATCTCTTTGGCAAATTCTTCCAAAAGAGAAGGATCGAATTTTTTACTGCCAGCTCTGTCTCGGACTTTTCCCCATAAAAAAGCAGCTATATTCAGTTTATTCTTAAACGCAGAAGTTTTCGGATCGGAATGAAAATCTTTTACGAATCGATTCCATCTTAGAACGCGATCATCCGGCCGTTCTTCCTTCGGTGGATTTTCATATACTTTCAAAAGATCTTGGACGGAGAGCTTTAGATTCCCAATCTTCTCGGCATCTCGAACTGCTTCTGCCATTGCCTTGGTAAAACTGAATTTTTTGAGATCATAATACTTTCTGCAGAATTCCCTGAATTTAGAATCAAATCGAATTCCTTCCGGAATAATTTTAGATTTAAGAGTGATCTCATTTTCGCTTTTGATTTTTCTGCGAACAGGGTTATGCCTTCGAGAAGAGTTTTCTTTCTTTAAGAACTCTTCTCTTCCTAACGCAATGTAAGATCTTAATCTTTCTTCTAATTCGGCTTTTGCTCCTTTGGAAGAAATCTTTAAATTCATACAAATTTCCTGTAATTCTTCTCTGTACCAATAGTAGGATTCGAATTCGGATATCGTTTTAATTTTTTCGAAAGAAGGACGGGATTTCATTTTTGTTTGTTGGGGTTCCCACCGAAGGGAGAGATCTATTTTTTCTTCTTAGAGTTCCAAGCTGGCTTGGACTGCATGGCCTTTTTGTAAATGGGACATCCTGGACCGTGAGCTCCTTCTAAATATCCAGTGCTCATTAAAAATTCGTTCACTATTTCTCCCCCGACAAACACGAAAGTTTTTTTGAATAGCTTGGTCCATTCTTCTAATGATTTCGGATGATGGGAATGCAACCAATCTTGGAAACTTCCGAATTCTTTTTGGAGACCGATGATCACGTTTGCGTTATGGATAGCCGCGTTTATTTTGAGTCTATTTCGAATAATGCCCGCATCGTTCATGAGTCGATCGAAATCTTTTTCGGAAAATTTTGAGATCTTTTTGATGGAGAAGTCTTTGTAAGCTTTGCGGAAGTTTTCCTTTTTTCTTAAGATCGTAGTCCAAGATAGACCCGCTTGATTGATTTCTAAGATAAGTCTACCGAATAGTTCGTCGTCCGAATTTAGGGTAAAACCGTATTCAGTATCATGATAGATCTTGTTTTCAGGATCTTGATCCTTTTCGAGTGAAAGAACATAATGACAATATTTTGTAAGAGCTTTCATATAATTAGAAGAAGATAATCTTAAGAGTTAAGTCGCTTCTTACAAAAGAACAGGCAAGAAATTTTTTGGATCCTTCTCTTACCTGTTCATAAAACTACTAAATGAGTACTCGGTCTAAAAACCGATCAACATACCCCCATCCACTCTAAGAGTTGCCCCTGTGATCCAATCTGCTTCCTCGGACGAAAGAAAGGCGACCGCAGATGCAACCGCTTCTTCCGGATTTCTTTTGATCTTTAAAGGAATGGAGTCTAGGATGGATTTTCTAATTTCTTCCGGAACGTGTTCGGCAAATCGGTTATTGATAAAACCCGAAGCGACACAATTCACAGTGATATTTCTAGAGGCAAGCTCTCTTGCTGCAGATTTGGTAAGAGCAAATAGTCCGGCCTTAGCAGAAGAGTAATTTGCTTGTCCCGCATTTCCATAAAAACCGGAAACGGATCCTATGTTTACGATCCTACCGGAACTTTTTTTTAACATAAACTTTGCAGCAGTCTGGATCCCGAAAAAAGCCGCTTTTAAATTTACTGAGTGCACCTTCTCCCATTTTTCTTCGGACATTCTTAATAGAAGATCGTCCTGAACCACTCCGGCATTATTGATCCAGATATCTAAGGCGCCGGTTTTCTCGATTGCAAATTCAGCTAATTCCTTGTTTTGGCTTTTGGAAGTTACATCGCAGGTTTTCCAAAAGATTCCTTCCGGATTAAATTTTGCTAATTCATCTGCTGTTTCCTTACAAGTGGAATCTTCTAGATCAGATAGGATGACCTTCGAGCCCCGTTCCAGAAACATTTTTGCGATCGTTTTACCGATTCCTCTTGCTGATCCTGTGATTACTGTAGTTTTACCTTCTAACATGATCGTTCTCCTATTTATTTCGATGTCGAAATATATGTTCAAAAAAATTTACATCACAAATCGAAATTCGAATGAATTTTAGTTAAAATTCGCATGAATTCTTCTTTTTCTTCCTCTTTTAAATTATGACTGAGTTTTGTTAGTGTGGCCTTTGAGGCTTTTTGCACTTTCTCTAAGGTTTGTTTTCCCTTGTCCGTTAGTTCAGCGGAAGTTACCCTTTCGTCTTCGTATGGCTTGGATCTTTTAACATAGCCTAATTCTTCCATTTTGTCCAAAAGAGCGGTCACAGTAGAGTTGGTTCTGTCCAAGAATTTTGCTAATTCGCTCATTGTCAGCGGACCTTCTTTACCCAAAACAAACAGTACACCTCCGTGGGCTGGAACCAGATCTTTGATTCCTTGCTTCAGGAATTCTTCGGATAAATGTTTTTGGATCCGGTCCCTGGTTCTGGATAATAGATGAATTACATACTCCGGTTTCATTTATTTAGACATCGAAATAATAGATTGGTTTTGTCAAGTTGAAAAGTTTTTTCTCTGATTAATAATGTCCGCTATATGCAAATTCGTATGAATTGATAATCTTTAATACTCTCTTTGGGATATGTTTGTGTTCGTTTAACGTAGTTCTTTGAGAAATTAAACCTTAGAAAATATTTTTATTTCAATTTTAGTTACCTGAGGGACGAAAAAAGATAATGGGTAACTATGTTTATAGACATATGACATAGTTACGATCTATGCAAAATTGTAAAATACGTCGTTCGAGCTTGACCGAAAAGAGGCTCAAAAAAAACTCAATTTTCATAAAGATATTTTTATGTGTAAGTTTTTTCAAAAACTACGGAATTTTATCAGGATTTGTCGCAGTCGACTTAAGAATAAATAATATTCATATGAAGAAGATCCTAGGCACCATTGTCTGTCTCCTTTTTACCCAATCTTTTTTCGCAAAAACTGTTAATGACGGAGTTGAAATGGATCTGGAAAAGGCAGTTCTACTCGGTCTGGCGAATAATGTTATCTTAAAAAATCTCGAACGACAAAATGAAGTCTTTCAAATGACCGTCCGAGAAAAATGGCGGGAATATCTTCCGAAATTAGGTGTTTCTTATTTTGGTCTTCGGAACTTAAATCAAAATCAACAAGATTCAGTTTATAATGATATTCGTTTAACAATTCAACAGTTAGTTTATGATGGAGGGGAAAACGGAAGACTAATAGAGTCCGCTAGATTATCTGCTGAGATTAACAAGGCTGAAATTCAAGTTCAAGCTCGAAAAGCTAAGATAGATGTAGTCCGCCAATATATGAAAATCATTTCTAATCGCGGTAAATATCTTTCCGCGAGACGTTTGTACAGAAGTTTCGAAGGCCAATTGAGCGACACTACCCTGGAATATAAGAATGGATTAAAATCTAGATTAGATTTTCTAGAAGTTTCCGCAAAATTTAACGAAGCGAAACTATCTTTATTAAAGGCAGAGACTGAATTCAAAAATTCGATCACTGAACTAAAGTTAATCCTTCAATTAGAGGACTCGGACGATTTTGTAATTCAAGAAAACATTTTCTATGATTATTATATAGAGGACCCTAAACCCATTTTAGATGCCGATGAGGGAAATTTAGAAGAGAATCGCCCAGACCTTAAAAAATCTAAAATAATCGTAAATCGATTGAAATTGGAAAGGGAATCATTAGATTCCGCGTGGAAACCAAAATTATTTGCCGGTGGGTACTATGGTAAAAATACAAACGACGTATTGCCGGTAATTCATGATAATTATGGATTTAATTTTTCTGTTGTTGTTCCCTTAGGGTCTTCTACTCTTCAATCCCAATCTAATTATGGTATACAAACTGATGGAACTGGTATTCAAAGAATCCCAGGATACGGACCTCAATTTGTAGGTCAAGGTGCGAACTCTTTTAATAGTGCGAATTTGCAATTATTTGATAATCTAAGCCAGGCGCGCAAAGTATTAGAAGGCGAGCTTAAATTCGTAGATGCAAAATCTTCTTATGAATTTGCTAGAAAGCAGGCAAAATTTGAAGTCATTAAAGCCAGAGATAAATTATTAGAAAACTATTCAGTAATTTCTGTGCTTAGTCAAAAGGTACTTCTCTATTTAGAAAATTTTCGGATTAATCGTGTTAAGTTCAAGAGTGGTCAACTAAAGAGGACTGACTTATTGAAAAGTGAATATGAATTTTCTAAAACGCAGGACGATTTGGCTGAAGCATATTCTGAATATCTGAGATCCTGTTACGAATATTTCTATGTAACAGGAAGAGATATTGCAGACCTTCCTTTTTATAAGGTCAATTTAGGCCGAGGAAATAGCATTATTGCAAAATTAGTTAAAGAAACAAGAGAGAACGAAGACTTCTTTCCGGAAAAGGGCAGAAAAAAATGAAATTTAACTTTTTGAGAAAGTCAATATATGGGCTTTCTATATTCTTTCTAATTTCTTGCGACCAGCTAACTGGATCGGCAGATAAGATGTTCCCATTTTTAGGTGGTTCCGAAAATCCAAAGCTGGTATATTCTTATCCTTTGAAAGATACAGCGAACATTCCTCCAAATGCAACAATATCTTTTCTATTCGATAAGGAAATGAATATCGATTCTTGTATTTCAGCCTTCGTTATTGATCCAAAAACTACCGGCTTTTTTGCTAGTAATCCATTTGGTTTTGAATTTACTCCTTCCGCTCCTTTATCGGATGGGACATATACGATTACTATAACAAAGTCCTGCGAGGCTAAATCTGGACTAGATCTAGATAATGTTTTCGTTTTAAGATTTGCCGTCGGATCGATTCCAGGTGGAAATCAATTATCGCCAACTGTTGTAAGTTCTTCTACATTGCATGGCACCCCGGCAACTTGTAATGCCGGGTCTGGAGCTTCTATTAATTTTTTCACAAACACTGTCGAGGACGGTTGTGTGGGAACGGTTGCCTCACGAACTCCAATTCAGATTGTTTTTTCCGCACCAATGGATAGGACGATTACTACATTAGCTTTGTCTTATACGGCAGGTCTTGCAGCGTCTATTTCGTGGTCATCTGATTCGCAGACTCTTACAATATTACCTGATGGCCCGCTTAATTTTGGATCGAGATATACGTTTAAGATCGATTCCACGGCCCAAAGTCAGGTCGGCTATCGGATAGATGCCCCATTTACTGCAAATTTTGTTGCCGGAGGTTTAAATCCTTTACCGGCAGTGCAAGCCGTAGGCTTGGAAAGCCAAGGCTGTTCTACGACATATCCCGGTTCGGGTTCCGCCTCAGGCGGGGACTGGACTTTAGGTAGTTGTTTTTGGGATAACTCGCTTCCTCTACTTTCTTCCGGTTCTTATAGGTTTAGAGGTGGAGATGACGGTTCAGGAGCTATTGGCTCTTCGAATGCTTGTGCTGATGTAAATACAGATAATTTTAGAATAATATTCAATAATTACATGAATACGGGAAATACTGTAAATGCTGTACGGATGCAGAGGGTTTCTCCCCCTTCTTCTAATATAAGAACGGCAACTTATTTGTGGTCCGATTGTCAGTCAGCATTTCCGTTTGGTTGCAAAGTTCTTACAATAACATTTGCCGAACAAGAATCATCTTGCAATGGAACTTTATTTGGGGACTCAAGTACAGGTGGAGATTTCAATCTAGATAGAACAGATAACGCCCCTGCAAATTTTCCTTTCTATCAACTGATAGTAGATACTTCCGCCCAAGATGTGAACGGAAAAAATTTAAGTTCTCAATTTATTTTCGGTGTAGAGGGGAAATGAAATATTTTATTATTATTCCGATTGCTATTAGTTTATCGATGCAATGTGTTTTTATAAGAAATTTCTTTCCAGCAGAACCTGAAATTGCAAGAAACAATGGTAAAACGGGCTATGTTCTAATTGCTCCGATCCGATTGAAAGATTCAACTGGAGGAAGCTTTGTCGCAGAAGTATTTCGAGAAAATCTGAGATTCGAATTGGCAAAGCAGGGCTTTGTTTCGGCCGCTTTGGATGAAACAAATAGAGAAAGTCTACCATACAAAGATGGTGGTAGAATCACGTTTCCAGAAGAACCGTCTGACGTTAAACAGGTGAATTCTACCGTTTTAAATTCAAAGGAAGAAAATCCAAAATTTCTAGGAATTTCTGAAAACGAATTAAGAAATCTCTCCGATAAGACGAAATTTGATTATTTTCTAGAAAGTACTGTAATCTTAAAAGAAACTGGAACTGTTTTGGATCCAGTCTATTCAGTTTCTGTTTTTATTCGTGTGAGCAGCAAATCTGGAAAGAAATATGGTGAGATCCGGTTTTCTTCCGATACTACAAAAGAAAAGTTAGATGATACAGTAAAATATTCTGCTTACGGATTGGTGAAACAAATTAAGGATTTGGTTAAGGAATGATTAAGGAAAGGCTCTTCCAGTTAAGAACATATTTAAATCTTAAGATTATAATAATTTTCTCAAGTGTTCTGATTGCGATCTTTGGTATTTTTCTTTCTTGGCATTTTATTAAATTGGCAAGACTCAATACGGTTTATCAGGAAGCTATTTCTGCATATTCAGTTAAAAATTTAGATAAATCTAAGAGCCTGTTGTTGCAAATTTATGAATCTGATTCTAATTTTAAAGATGTGTCTTTTTTATTAGGAAAAATAGAATACTTTTCTAAAAATTTTAATCAATCTATAGATTATTTCAAGAATTGTGCCGACAACGGTAAGCTAAACTGCAAGCTTTGGATTTTGAAGTCGTTGATTCATTCGGGTAAAGATTATGATCTTTCGGAAAAAATTTTAAATCAACTTTCTGACGATGGATTTGAAAATCCCGAGTTAGACCAATTTAGAGGTATTCTATATGAGAGAAAAGGAAAATTAGATTTAGCATTGGAAAGCTATAATCGGTCAATTTCATATACATCAGCGATCCTACCCTCACTAGCACGAATGGAAGCAATATATAAAAAAGCTGGGTTTTCAGATAAAGCTCAGCGTTATAAGGAATTTTCAATTGCAGTTCAAGAATTAAACAGCGCTTTTAAAACAAATAAAAAGGAAAAATGAATGAATTATTTGAAAGGAATGTATTCCTATTGTTTAAATTTTTTTAATGATTATGTTAAAACTGAACCTGAAGTTTTAGCTCAAAATGTTAAAAAATTTCTCATTATTAGCATAATCGGCGAAGTTATTCTGATCATATTTTATGTAATTCTTAACTTGGTAATAACCTATACAACGAATTACGAAGATGTGGTAGCATTAAACATTAGGATGAGATATCTATTTGAGCAAAGAGAAGTATCGCCTTTTCTATATTCAATGAATACATATCCATATACAGTTTTTTGGGGCGCTTTTTTTATTATACTTTTTCAAATAATATCTATTTTTTCTCGCTGGGGTCTAATAAGGCTATTTTCCGAGAAGCACACAGATTTAGGAAGGGTCGCATTAGTTGAAATTCATTCTTTCTCTAGATTCTTTTTTTCACTTTTTCCACTTTTACTTATCGCTAAAATTTTTCCTCAAAGTTGGAAGTTACAATTACTACCTTTGATTTTTTATGTATCCGTCTATATGCTTACTATATTATTCGGAGCATTTTTTTATTTAAAAAGATGGATATCGGTGACTAACGTAGTTTTAGACCAACCTACAGGAAGATCTATAATTACTTGGTCTTTCCCATTGTTAATTGTTGGATTCTTAATTTGGATTGCTTACAGTTGAGCTAAGATGAGCCTATTAAAAATTATTCCAATTAATAGTAAAACGCTCTTTTTAAGCTCTGTCTTTCTATTGTTTGTTGCTATTTTACTTTCTTTTTTGGTTCCTAAGATTTCTCGGACTTTTAAAGATTCTAATGTGAAAAAGCCTTCTGTTAAGACGATTGAAATTCAAAGGAAAATGGTTTCTCCAAGTATAGAATCTAGTGGGGTCGTAGATCCGGAAGAAAAGGTAGAAGTTTACTTCAAAGTTCCGGGAAGAATAGAAAAAGTGTACGTTGACGAGGGGGACCATGCATCGAAGGGAAAATTATTAGCTTCTTTAGAAAAATTTCAACTTGAACAAGAAAAGAAAAGGTTTGAAGCGAATTTGGATTCTTCGAAGGCTCAAGTTAAGTTAGCTGAAGAAAAGTATGAAAAGGCTCGGAGACAAGTAGAGGCTAAGTATATTGAAGTTCGTAAACAGTCCGAACTTGTAAATAAGTATAAGGAAGAATACGAGAAGTCTAAAAAAACCTACGAAGCTAAAGACATCGTTTTTAAGGAGGGTGGTATAAGCAGCGAGGAAGCGAATAGTGCTCGAGTTGAAATGATTGCACGAATGACGGCTTATGAAAATGGCAAGAGGGATTACGAAATCGTCTCGATTGGAATGAGAGATGAGGATATTAAAGCGGCTGGATTAAAGGTTCCGGCAAACGATTCCGCAAAATTGGCTATATTAACAGATCTAAATACGAAGATTGAAAAAGCAGAAGTTGAGGTAGCAAGAGCTTCATCTCGATCTAATGAGTCTCTTCTCAATTCAGCAAAACAGAATTTAAGAGAAGCGGATCTTTATTCTCCTATGGAAGGTTTTATTATAAAGAAATATAAAACTCGCGGTGATGTAATAAGCGGATCCTCTGTTCAAGGCCAAGCAGTTGTATTAGTCGCAAAATTAGAAACAATATATGCTGTTTTTAACGTTAGTGAAAAAGATTCCGTAAAGGTTAGGAAAGGATTAGAAGTCGATATATCCATTGATGTTTTGCCTGAAGTAAAGTATAAGGGAATAGTTAGTAAGATTCAGCCTTATATTGAAGAAAAAACCCACACTCTTCAAGTAAGTGCAAAAGTAGAAAATAAGGGAAATAAATTAAAGCCTGGAATGTTTCTGCGAACAAGGACGTATTCAGGTGAGCAGATACCGATGTTTGAAATACCGAGATCAGGGTTTACCGAAACGGGTGATAAAGAAGGTTTTGTTTTTGTTATTAAGGATCAAAGAGCATATAAAGTTACTGTAGAGGTTTCTGAAACCAGGGGCGAATCGATTTTAGTTTCAGCAGGCTTGCAAGAGGGCGATCATGTAGTTGTTGAAGGGGTAAGTAGACTTAAAGAAGGTATAGAAGTCGACGTTCTAAGATCGGAAGGTTCTGAACAAAAACAACCCGTAGGCCAATAGTGAAGAATGTTGTTTCTTTTCTTTTTGCACGACCGATAGCAGTTATTGCTTTTTTCGTTTCATTAGTTATATTCGGCATTCTTTCTTTATTCGACCTAAAGATTACTACCTTACCGGAAATCGGCTTTCCTAAGATATTAATTGAAACTAAATACCCATATGCCGGGATTGAGGAAACGGAATCTTTAGTTTCTCGCCCTATCGCAGAGAGATTAGGTTCTTCTCGGGGAGTGAAGGCAGTTTATACTGTTTCTGAGCCCGGAATTTCTAAAATAACGGTTACCTTTGTGGATAATCGTGACTTAGATTTTAAAATTTTAGAACTTCGCGAAAAGCTAGAACAAGTAAGAGAAGCACTCCCTCAAAATGTCGAAAAACCGGTACTTACCAGATATGATCCTAACTCTGGCTCTTTTTTAGAAATCGCAGTTTTCCCAGATAAATTAAATGATCCGATTCTTCTTAGAAGCAAAGTTGAAGAAGATTGGAAGCCGATTTTAGAGAGGGTCGAAGGGGTTGCTAGCCTTCAAATCGGGGGAGGTTATGAAAGAGAGGTTCTTGCAAAAGTGGACTCTCGAAGAATGTTGTCTTTTAAACTTTCACCTCAGAATGTTGGAAGGTCGGTAGTCCAATCAAATCGAAATGTTCCAGCAGGATCTGTTCCTTCAGGCGATAAAGAAGTTCTAGTCCGTGTTCGAGGAGCTGCTGAAAATTTAGAAGATCTTTCCGAGACAGTTGTCTTTGTCGGTCAAGATGGGGAGCCTGTTCGCTTAAAAGACTTTGCTTCCTTATCATATGAATATAGAAAAAAATCTGAAAAGGCTATTTATAATGGTAAGGAATGCGTTATTCTATATTTCTTTTTGGAATCCGGTGGAAATCCTGTAGAGGTTTCTGAAAAAGTAAAAAAGCAAGCTGAAGAAATTTTAAATTCTTCCCGATCCGAATTAAAATTCGAAATGGGCTTTGATGAATCAGATTATATTAAGAAGGCTGTTGCCGGGTTACGAACTTCTTTACTAATTGGTGCTTTTCTCGCATTCGTAGTTTGCGCATTAGTTCTTAGAAATTTTTCAACGCCATTAATAATTCTCGTTATAGTTCCTGTCTCAGTACTAATCTCATTTTTTCTATTTAGGATTGCAGGTCTTACTTTAAATATGATGTCTCTAGGAGGATTGGCAGTTGGGATAGGTATGTTGTTTGATAATAGTAACGTAATGTTATCCGCGGCAGAGCGCATTTACGAAAAATATAAAGATCGAAAAAGGGCCGCCGAAGAAGCTGTTTCTGAAACAGGAGTTTCGATTGTTATCGCTACTATTTCTACATTGTTTGTTTTCGTTCCAATGGCATTCTTAGATAGCTTTATCGGATCATTGTTTTCAGAAATGGCAATTGCTATTTCATTATCTTTGTCGGTTAGCCTAATCATTGCTCTTTCATTAACTCCAACTCTATACTTTTTAATCCCAAGAATTTATGCAGCAAATGGAACTAGAACTTATACATTTTTTTTTAAAGCGCAAGAAATTGAATCTTTGATAATAAAAAGGCATTTGGAGATTCTGAGAAATTTTATCGAACGACCAAAGCAACTTTTTATATTTTTAGTTGGGCTTGCATTTCTTTCGTTAGTATCTGTATTAACAGTAAAGAAAGAAATTCTTCCAGCTATGGAAACCGGGGAATTTGCGGTAACCTTAAGTTTTTCACCGGGAACTATCAGAGAGAGAATGGAAGATTCTACTTTAGGTTTCGAAGCTTATGTAAAAGAACAGATTCCTATAGAACGAACAGTTATTCGGATCGGAAAAGAAATTGAAGCATCTGGATCTGCTTCGCTCGGATCAGAGGCCATCTCGGAAATTCGATTTATTTTAGATTCATCATATAGAACTAAAACAGCAAAATATGTCGAAAATTTGAGAAAGTCAATTATATCTGAATTTCCTAATATAGATGCAAAGATACGATATTCCGGCGATATCCTTACTTCTTTGATTGGGGAGAATTCTGAAATTCGATTAGAATTACGAGGTGAGAATTTTGCAGAATTAGAAGTATGGGGCGAAAAGATTGTTCAGCAGTCTCAATCTATTAAATCAATTCTAGCTAGTAAACACACACTTTCGGAAAGAATCAGATCGTATTCGTTAAAAGCGGATGAAGCTAAAATGTTAAGATACGGTTGGTCGAATGATTCCTTAGCGGAATATTTAAGAATAGCTACTTTGGGTGGTTATTTTTCTGGTCTTGAAATTTCAGGCAAAGAGATTCCGATTCGCTTGGTCTTCAGAGAAGAAGATGTTCAAAACGCGGCCTCATTATTAAATTTTACGATCCCAGCTGGAGACAAATTAGTTCCAATTGGAGAACTTGTAAAACTTGATAAAGAGTCGGGTTATCGGTATTTGTATGGAATTGGAAGTCAAAGAGCTAATATTATATCTATTATTCCAGAATCTGGAAAGAAAGAAACTGCAATAAAAGAACTTTTAGATCGTTTAGAAAAAATTCCTTCAAGTCTTTCACTTTCCTCAGCGAATCAGGAGGATTATTCAGAAGTTTCTCTTGAACTTGGATTTTCAATCTTACTCGCATATATAGTTCTATTCCTTCTGATCGCAGGACAATTTGAATCTGTTCGCGTTTCTACATTGATTTTAATAACAGTTCCACTCGTGGTTTTCGGATCGATGATTGCTTTAGTTGTTACGTTTAACTCGTTAAATGCAAGCTCGTTTGTGGGTTTAATTTTGCTAATGGGAATCTCCGTGGACTCAGGGGTTTTGTTTTACGAATATTTTCATTCCTTTCGCAAAAAGAAACGAACAGACAAAGAATCTGCAATTTCTGCGGCTTCTACTATAGTTCGCCCTGTTATCATGAACTCTTCCACTACAATTGCTGGCTTATTGCCCGTTATGTTCGGACTGATACCTGGCTCGGAATTCCAAGCTTCTATGGCAATTGTAGTTGGCTTTGGTTTGGTTCTTAGCGTACTAAATTCATTATTTGTTTTGCCAACATTCTTCGTTTTGATGTCGGACAGAAAGAATGCCTTTTAAATTTAAGCAAATTTTTAAGAACAAACCGGGCGCAGCTCTTTCAGCATTTTCTATCATTCTTCTTTTATCTATATTGCGTATATTTAATGTAACTTTGCAAACATTTCCGGATTTAAAATCTCCAACCGTTACCGTAACAACCAGTTGGCCAGGAACGGATGTTTCAAAAATAGAAAGAGAAATCACCTTTCCCCTCGAAGAATCAATTAGTTCCTTGGGTGGGGTTTCGAAAATTCGCTCAGTCACGGAATCTGGTAAATCATTAATTACCGTTTCCTTTGCTACGGAATCTAACCTGGCGGTGAAAATTGCTGAGTTGCGAGAAAAAATTGAAATTGTTTCCGTTCGCTTTCCAAGGGATGTGAGAAGGCCTTCTATTCAATCTTTCGATTCAGCTGAAAGTCCTGTTTTTATTGCAACAGTTGCTAACACAGATGAACAAGATCTTTTTGAAACTCGAAGATTAATTGAACAGAAAGTTAAACCTTATATGGAAGGTATTCCTGGGATTGGCAGGGTTTTAGTTATAGGGGGAGAAGATAAAGAAATTTTAATTTCTTGCGATCGAGACCGTTTAGAGGCAGAGGGATTAACGATTGGAGATGTTTTAAATGTAGTTCGTCAAGGGTCTTTATATTCAAGAATCGGCATTGAAAAAGGAGGGAATGTAGAGGTGCCGATATTTTTGGATAGTCGTAAATATACTCCAACAGATTTCGCGTCCTTACCTATTTCATTTCGAGGACAAGGAACATTATTTTTAAGAGATGTTGCCAAAGTCGGATACGCAAATAAAGATTTGGAAACGATTTTCCGTCGAAATGGGAAAGCTGGAGTAAGTATTTATGCTTTTGCCTCAGGGGGTCTAACTTTCTCTTCCAGAATAATTCTTAATGCCGTTAGAGATTTAGAAATGGAAGGTATAGAACTTCGTATTCTATATGATAAAAATGATCAAATCCAAGAGGAAATGTTATTACGTTTTCTTTTTACTTGTACTATCTTTATTATTTATTTAGCAATCAATGACTTTAAAAAAGCTTATACTAGAACCATTGGATTTACGTATTCAATTGTATGTACCGCTTCTGTCTTATCTTTCGCAAATCATAACATCGGAGCGACACTATTGATTGGAATAAATATTGCGCTTTGCCTACTAATTTTACGGAAAGTTTTTTTTAAGACAAAGAACTATTATGGATCTATATATTTGGCTATTGGTTGGATAATTTGTGTGTACTATATTATAGATCCAGAGTTTTTAAAATTACTATTATACACCTCCACTTCCCTGTTAACGTTTTTAGCTTTATTTTTAGGATTTAATAATCTACAGTTTAGGAAATTTCCATTACTGAGCAAGATGGCGATTTTGGATGAAAAAGTGTCTAACTTACTTTATCCCAGTACGCTTTTTTTTCGATCTTTATTTTTTAAATGTAAAAGTAGTTCACTGGCGAAATATACTGTTTTCTTTATAGAAAATTTTTCCTTGAAATTGAATCACTATAGAATTTTAGGAAAGATTAAGCTATATTCCGTGTTCCAAGTTTTACTACTATTTTCCCCATTTATTCTTTCTGTCTTCATTGCCAAAAGTTACTCTAATCCGTTAAGTAGACGAACTATCGTTGGTAGGATTGAACTACCTTCAGGAACTGGAATTGGGGCAACGGATAAGATTTCGAAAAAGGTTGAGGCTTCGATCTTGGCAGCAAATGTGAGTGACGAAGTGCTTACTACTGTAGAATCTGATCATGCAAATTTGATAATTAAATTAAGGAAGGGAGAATCTCCTGATCCAGAGTTGCTTGCTTTTTTAAAAAAAGGAATTGGGAAACAGGCGCCGGCTTATGTTTCACTTTTACCTGATAGGGACAACGAAACTAGTATCGAAACCACATACGAAATTAGGGGTCCTGATCAAATTGAACTAGATCAATTAGTGAAGATTTTTTCGAAAGAAACATCGGGAATGCCAGAGGTTGAAGAAACTGTTTTAAGATATAAAGGTCCTCGCGACGAGTTCATAATGGATCTAGATCCGAGTAAATCCTCGCAGTCTTTATTAGAAACCTCGCATCTAGGAGAAGATATCCGATTAACTTTACAAGGAGGGGTTGGAGCAAAAGCATTTGTAGATTCGAAATTATACGATGTTAGAATTAGATCTACAGAAGAATTTCGCGAATCGAAAACTTCTTTAAATAAAATTAAAGTTAGAAATTCAGCCTCAAAATTTGTTCCAGTTGAGGAGATTACCTCTGGCAAAGAGGATACAACGCCTGTAAAAATCTATCACACCGATAGAAAAAGGTCCTTGGCATTTTCTGTAAGATTGAGAAACGATAGTCCAGCATACATTGATAAAGTGCGTGATAGAGTGAATGACATTCCGTTGCCAGGAGATTACACAATCTACACTTCAGAAGGGGAAAGTTTTGCAAAGAGATTTGATGTAGCCTTTATATTAACGTTAACTGTGTTGATCTTACTTCCGATTGTATCTTACCTTGGCAATCCTAGTTTATACAATAGGTTCTTAATGCAATCGTGCAAATTATCTGTGTTGTTCATATTTCTTGGAATTGTTTTCCCCGAATGGCGATCTGATTCGTATATTTATTTTATTCTTCTTGGTTTATTAATTTAATAGGTTTTATGTTTTAATACCTAATTTGAGATATAGCTTTATTCCTTAAGGGCTTTTCTCCGTGAGATCTATACTATCTTAAAAGAAGTGGCGTCGACTGAAGTAAGAAAGTTTTTTCAGATTTGTAAATTTATCTTGAATAGTGAAAAAAAGCCATTTTTTTGTGATTTGAGTCATCTTAGGGTAGTGTTTATGTCACAGCTAACCGTATCTTTTTTACGTAGAATGAGAGTATATTTAATATTGGCAGGGTTTGTCCTGTTTCCCTTTCAAGGGACATTAAAATCTCAAGCTGTGGACCCTGGAAGTATGGAGTTGCCTACAGGTGCCTACCAATCTTCTCAATGGGACAGTCTCTTCCAGCAAGCATATTATCTTTCTGACGTTGCAACATGGGACCAATTGGTTGGAGAGGGATTCAGTTATTTTTGGTCCGACTGGGAAAATCAATCTAACATTGAGTTTGCAAATATCTTAAGCACAATAACAAATAGTGATGCGATAGCAGGAAACCAAGGATACTTAGACTACGTTACTAGCTATTTGCAGATGGAGCAACAACAAGCTGCAAAGGACTGGGAAAATCAGGCAATATATCGGATCGAGCAAGAAAGAAGTTATTTCTTAGCAAGTTTACAAAATAGTCAGGTAGATACCTTAACGACTCAAAGCCCGGTAAGTAACACTTCTGAAAGTTTAGCTTTAAATTCATGGAACCAGAAATTTCAGGAGAACACTCAAGTTGGAATGTATGAATTTCAACAAGCTTTAAAGGATTTACAGACGGAGTTTACTGGTTTACAGAACTCACTTGCAAGCACGGATGCTCAATTCCAACAGAACTTTCAGCAAATACAAGCAATTGAAAATCAAGTTCGTCAGAGTGTTGCCAATAGTGCGGATGGTTTGAAAAGTTATCTTCTCCAACAAAGTCTTCTACATTTAACAGATGCTTCCGGAAATTCTCTTTTGGGAGATTTTTCTGGAATGGATTCTACTCAGCTATTAGCTGCTTATAATACGATCGATGCAAGTAAGCTAAATACGGCGGGTGTAAAACTTAAGAATTTAATCGATACAATCTCAACAGCATTAGATCCCACTAATCCTGCTTCATTAGCGGATATAGCATCTGAAATGCAAGATTACTTAGAGGTCCAAAAAGACTATGCGAGCACTCAAGCTCTAGCTGCGAGAGCCGCTGAATACCAGAACTGGACTTTTGGCGATGGTGGAACAAGCGTAATTCGATATGCTCCTTCTACTATGTACAATGGGATATATTCTTCGGCGGGTTTTCAGGACAACCAAGCTGGTCATTTGGGTTCTGCGGTTGCGGATTATTTAGCTGGCAATGCAGCTAATTTGATTACACAGTTAAATGGACTGTTAGGAAATCCTAATTTAACTGTTTCGCAAGTCTATAGCATGGACCTTGTTGCTTCTTCAAGTGCTGCTTATATAAATCAATATTGGATGTGGAATATAGACTTTCTAGATCCTTATGACTATGAACAAGGGAGTTTATCGCAAGACGGACCTAATTATTATACGTTACAAGCAAAATATTATGGTTGTTGGGGAGGCATTTGTGTCCCTGCTTACGAATGGAAATATGAAGAGTGGGTATATGCACAGGGTTCTGTGCAGGTTCATGATGCAGCTCAACAAGCAAACGCGGAACTTTTTGAGGGCTACTTGGCGGATATTAATCTGCAATTAGGAGATTGGCAAAATACCTTAATGCCTGCTATCAACAGTTGGGAGCAACAAGTTTCCGACTACCAAGCTAGATACTCGGAATGGCAGACTAAAAAGTTAGATCTTCAGAATCAAATCAACACTCAATATCAAACCCAAGTTCAGGAGTTATATCAAAATAGAGAAGAATGGCTTACGAACTTATCAAATCTATATTCGGATGCGAATGCGGCTTCTTCGGGTGCTGCAGTGCTTCCTACATTTTCTTCCAATGTATCTAATTCTTCTGCAGCGTCTTTGGCTTCTCTTTCTAATGAACTTTCCTCCTTTCAAGCGGATGCAGCAAAGGCTCCTGACGCAAGTAAGGTCTCTGGGTTTTATGATAATATTGGAACTGTAATGAATGGAGCGTATAATTTAAGCATTGTAGAAACCCAACAGATAGCTGCATTGGATGCTCAGAAAAGCTCGGTAAACAATCTTATCAAAAGTCTGGAAGCGCAAAGAGAGATGAACTCTTCGGATATTTCGGAAGAAGTTTATGCAAAGTTCACTGGAAAAACTTTCACGGGAGCAGATGCTACTGGTAAGATAGAAGGAGCCGGACTTTGTGTAGGTGATAATTATAAAACAAATCAATCTACATGCGATGCTTTATATAACGACGATAAAAATTTTAAACTGAAATATTCCGATGTTTATGTAGATGACAAAGGTACTATTCATGCGGTCCAAAATGTAAAAACAGGTCAAGCAGTCTTCCAAGGTGGAGATGCTACAAATTCCGAAAGTTATGAACTTACAGAAACAAGTATAAACGTAACCTTAGGAAATGTTGGAACAGTAAAATTAGCGGATACTAAAAATTTAGGAGGAGTATTCAAATCCAATTGGTATTCGAATGAAAATTCAGAAGCACTTTCTTCCTACATGCAATCTTCTTATACAAATCGAACCGATGCGTATATCTCAAACGGTTTGATGAATGCTATTTCATTAAACGCTTCTGCTGCGGATGATTATGCAGGAGTAATGAATACTAGAGCACAAAATAGTGCTGTCGCTCAAGCAAGTGCAGCTTCTACAGCAATGAGTATTGCCCAAACCCTTTTGACAGGTGGTTCCGGAATGGATTGGGCCAAACAACAAGTCAAAGAAATGACTAAGTCAGCAGTCGCCACCGGGATAAGTAAAGCTACCGGAATCCCGGCAGACGTTATTAGCGCATTTATAGATTACAAAGCGGATCAAAAAGCTAAGAAAAAAGCACAACAAGCAATGGATCAGAGAATGATGATCATTTCTCCAGGTCTTTACGTTCTCTCACAAGTTCCAGGAGTAAGAGATGTTGTTCGTCCGATCAATAATATCATACAAAAGGGAGTATCTGAGGCCATCGTGGGAGCGACTAAAGTCACTGCTGAAGTGGTTCATGGTGTTACTTCTGTTTTAGGAAAAGATGGGGCAAAAGCTATTCTCGGCCTTACTCTTGGGCCTGCAGGATTTGTAATCAATACATCAGATATAGATAAACTAGATGATAAGATAAGAGATTTGGGAAAAGAGTCTGCTGAATATATCCGAGGAAAAGATTTACAAGCGGACCTTGCTAAGGGAGATATTCAGGCGAAGTGGAAGGCTGATATTAAAACAGCTGCTTATAACCAAGTGGCAGAACAATTTGCGCCGCCGGGAATGGATCCCCAAATATTCTCTCAACTTTGGCAAGAATTTGATAAAAGACAAGCTGCCAAAGCTGCTAAGAAAGAACAACAGAAACAAATGGTTTCTACGGCACTTCAAATTGCTGCTTCCGTTGCCCTACAGTTTATTCCGGGACCTGGAACCGTTGCCGGTGGAAGTATGCTAGCTTCGGCAATAGCAAGCGTTGGAAGCACTGTATCAAGTGTAGTTTCTGCAATTGGAAGTGCAATTTCCACAGTAGGAACTTGGGTAGCTAATGCAGCAACTTGGGTTGCAAATTTACCTGGAGTCAGTTCAGTTGTGAGCGCTGTCTCGACAGCCTATAACGCCGTCGCAAATTTTATAGCACCGGCTGTAAATATTGCAAAAACTGCGATCACTACAGTTTCGAATACTGTCGGAAGTTTTTTCACTTCTGGTGGGACCCAAGCCGCAACAAATGTTCTTACCACAGCGCAACAGAATTATATTGCTGGAGTTCGTTTCTTAGGTGCGGCTGGACAAGCAGCGATAGCTTCCTCTTCCGGAAATGATAACGCGACTTTATCAGCATTTGCTAATGGAATGCTACTCGGAGCCACTGGACCTATGGGGCTCGCAGGTTCGGTATCTTACACTCCTCCACAGAAAGCTAACACATTAGGTGGGATGTTAGATGAAGGGTTAAATGGACCTTCTGCATCTGGTTGGGGTGGCGGATTGAACGTTGGAGGTTCCGCCTTTAACGGAGGCATTTCGTTTGTTCCCGGATCAGGTTTGAATTTGAATTTCGGAGGAACCGTTGGAGATGCCGGAGGATTCTACAATTTAAGTTATAACTTAGAATCTGGAAACACTAGTGGCTCCATCGGAGCAGGTCAAGAATACGGATCCAACTTTGGTGTAAATCTAAGCACGGATAATGATCAGAAACCTTCCATTTTTATGGGATTCGGTTGTGATATGGGAGAAAACAACTGCGGTGGAGGAGCGGCCAATAAGCTAGGATTAGGCGGATCTTTGACCATCAATGCGGATGGAACTGTCGACCTAGGCGCAGATATTTTAGGAAACCAAGCCTTAGGAATTTCTTTTGATTCCAATAGTAACTCTTGGGGACCGATCACTGCGAATACGAATTTCGGAAACGACTATACGGTCATGACTGCTCAGAACCTTGCGGATAAGGCTCAACGAGAAGCGCAAATGAAGATCGCCGGTACTTATGGAGATGTATTAAAAGATCCTAATTTAATCGCTAATAGTGAAAGCTTAAAGGCCATTGCAGATAGCTACGGCGTAAAACCGGAAAATTTACCCGAAGTCATTCAGAATCTTTCAGACACTGTTCGTAATCCTGATGCCGATCCGAATTTACGTCAGTCAGCTCTTGCTTCTTTAACAGAGATGATGGGCTCCGTTCATAACGAAGCATATGTAGATGGAAACAAAGGACTTAAGGACGCGATCGATAAATCTCCTGCTATTGCGGAGATTAAAGTGCAAGGAAAGGATCAGCATGGATCTGCAGAAGACGGTATATTTAGTCAA